>JBBQXN010000175.1:0-1689 GCA_038209585.1 Burkholderiales bacterium | reverse complement strand
ACTCATGAAAATGGCGATGGCGATCAGGCCGTACAGCACGCTGTTGAAGCCCTGGGCGATGTTCTCTGCGCCCAGGCTGGGGCCGATGGTGCGTTCTTCGATGATCTCCATCGGCGCGGCCAGACTGCCGGCGCGCAGCAGCAGCGACTGGTCGCTGGCTTCCTGCGTCGTCATGCGGCCGCTGATCTGCACGCGCCCGCCCGAGATTTCGCTGCGGATGACGGGTGCCGTCACGACCTCGCCCTTGCCCTTCTCGAACAGCACGATGGCCATGCGCTTGCCCACGTTTTCCCGCGTGATGTCGCGGAAGATGCGCGCGCCCTTGGCGTCCAGCACCAGATTCACCGTGGGCTCCTGCGTCTGGCCGTCGAAGCCGGGCTGCGCGTCGGTCAGGTTTTCGCCGGTCAATATCACCTGGCGGAAAAGGATGATGGGGGCCTGGCCACGTTCGGTGAAGCGTTCGCTGCCGAAGGGCACCGGGCCGCTGCCGCGTTCGGCGTCGCGTGCCTCGGCGGTCTCGTTGACCATGCGGATTTCCAGCGTCGCCGTGCGGCCGATGATGTCCTTGGCCTTGGCCGTGTCCTGCACGCCCGGCAACTGCACCACCACGCGGTCGAGCCCTTGCTGCTGGATCACGGGCTCGCTCACGCCCAGCTCGTTCACGCGGTTCTGCAGCGTGGTGATGTTCTGCTTCACCGCCTGTTCCTGCACCAGGCGCGCGGCTGCCGGCTTCAGGCTGCCGGCCAGGCGCTGGCCGTCGCCGTCGGTGGTGGAAAGCCACTGCAGATCAGGAAACTGCTCGGTCAGCAGCGTGATGGCTTGCTGCGCCAGGGCCGGGTCTCGAAAGCGCACTTCGACGTTGTCGCCGCTGCGCGTCACGCCGCCATGGCGGATGTTCTTTTCGCGCAGCACGGTGCGCACGTCGCCCGCCAGCGATTCGGCGCGCTTGGTCAGCGCCGCCTTCATGTCCACCTGCATCAAAAAGTGCACACCACCACGCAAGTCCAGGCCCAGATACATGGGCAGCGCGTGCAGCTTGCCCATCCATTCCGGGCTGCGTGACAGCAGGTTCAATGCGACGATATAGCGCGGGTCGCTGGCGTCGGGGTTCAACGCGCGGGTCAGCGCGTCTTTGGCCTTGATCTGGGTGTCGGTGTCAGCGAACCTTGCTTTGACGGTGTTGACGTCGAACTGCACGAAATCGGCCTTCAGCTGGGCCTCGTCCAGTATCTGCTGCACGCGCTGGGCGAAGCTGGCGTCCAGCTTCAGCGTGGCCTTGCCGCTGGAAACCTGGACCGCGGGCGCCTCGCCGTAGAAATTCGGGATGGTGTACAGCAGGCCGATGACCAGGGCAACTGCCAGGATCGCGTATTTCCACAGCGGGTAGCGGTTCATGGTGGCGAGCTTTCGACGGGCTGGTTACTTGAATGTGCCCTTGGGCAGCACTTGCAGAACGGCAGCACGCTGCACCTGCAGTTCAACGCCGTTCGAAACCTCGATGTGGACAAAGGTTTCACCCAACCTGGCCACTCGGCCGACGACACCACCGCCCACCACCACTTCATCGCCCTTGGCCAGGGCTTCGATCATGGCCTTGTGCTCTTTCTGCTTCTTCATCTGCGGGCGGATCATGATGAAGTACAGCACCACGAACATCAGCACCAGCGGCAGCAGGCTGAACAGGGTGGA
>JBBQXN010000174.1:0-1836 GCA_038209585.1 Burkholderiales bacterium | reverse complement strand
GGGCAGGTAAAGACGGAGTATTTGGCTCAGACATGCCCAGCACGATACCCCGCTGGCCCTTGAATGCGCGCCGCGCGGCCCGATCTACTTCTGCATGAGCACACAAATAAGTCGCCCCCTGCCGGCACGCCTGCACACGCTGGCGGCCATGTCCAGCCTGCTGGAACGCCTGGAACAGTCGCCTGCCAGCGCCAGCGCGGCCAGCGCCGAGCAATATCGTGGCGTGGTGCAGCAGGTCAGCCGATTGCTGGCCGAAGCGACGCCCGACGCGCATCTGCACAAGCTGCTGAACAGTGCGCCCCACACCGCGCAGCTGTACGAAAACCTGCGCTACGAGGCTGCGGGCCTGTGCCTGGCACCGCTGGAAACCGCGTTGAATGCCGAGCTCGCTGCTGCGGCCGCCATCGCCGCAGCCCGCAAAAAGCGCTGAACGGGCGTCTGCAGGCAAGACTGCACGCACGACCGCTGGCGCTTGGTCCGGGTCAACAGGCTACGCTTGGCCGCATTCCCCATGGCTGGAGCCTGCTTGAAGACTGACTTGCCCGCCTGCGGCCATGCCGACTCCGCCTGGGTGACCTGGACTGAAGACGGCGAACAGCACCGCGCGCGCTGGCGCAGCGAACGCGGCGCGCCTGCGCCTGCGCGCGTGATGCTGGTTGACGACACCCTCACCGCAGACGCTGCCTTCCGCTTGGCCCATGCCGGTACCGCCCTGCTCTGGCGCGGCGACTTTCACAACGCGCGCCAGTTGCTGCAGGCCATGGCGCGCCGCATCGACCGCCCAGCACAGAGCCCGCGGGGCGAAAAACGACGCCGTGATGCCCCATCGCCCGAGACCTCTGCTGGCGACCCGGCCGCCTTCCATCGCCACCGGCAACTGCAGGCCCAGCGTGCGCGGGTGCTGTCGTCGGTGCTGATCGGCCTGGCGCCGGACTTCAGCATCCCGTTGCGGCGTGCGCCCGACTGGCGCGAAGCCTGCGCTGCGGCCTGGGGCGCGCCAGCGGCAGGTACGGATTCCTTCGTGGTTTCTCTGCGCGAACTGCAAGGCGTAGCCAGTGCCCAAGCCTGGAAAAGCAAGGGCGTTTTCGTGCCCGCGCTGAATGAGCGCATCCAGCCGCACTACGGTGTGTATTCGCCACTGCGCGGGGAATATGTGCAACTGGTCGAGCAAGCGCCGCTGCCGGAGGCCTGCCGCGCTGCCGACGGCGTGGCCTTCGATATAGGCACTGGGAGCGGCGTGCTGGCCGCTTTGCTGGCACGGCGCGGCGTGACGCGGATGGTGGCCACCGACATCGAGCCCCGCGCGCTGGCGTGCGCCGCTGAGAACTTGCAGCGCCTGGGCCTGGCCGGCCGCGTCAGCCTGCAGGCTGCAGACCTGTTCCCGGACGGCCGGGCGGCCTTGATCGTGTGCAACCCACCCTGGATTCCCGCCCGTGCCGGTGCGCCCATCGAGCGCGCTGTGTACGACGAAGGGGGCCGCATGCTGGCCGGCTTCGTTACCGGCCTGGCGCAGCACCTGCTGCCGGGCGGCGAAGGCTGGCTGGTGCTGTCGGACCTGGCCGAACACCTGGGCTTGCGCACGCGTGCGGCGTTGCTGGCGATGTTTGAAGAAGCGGGCCTGCAAGTGGTGGGCAGGCTCGACACCCGCCCACATCACGCCAAGGTTGGCGACACCGAAGACGCCCTGCACGCAGCCCGGGCGGCGGAAGTCACATCGCTGTGGCGGCTGGTGGTGGCTTCATCGGCGACTGCTGGCCCGCACGACGGCGGGTGATGGCCAGGCCCGCCACCGCCAGACCCACCAGCGCCAGGGTGCCTGGTTCGGGTACGGCCGTC
>JBBQXN010000173.1:0-1890 GCA_038209585.1 Burkholderiales bacterium | reverse complement strand
CGCACCTGGGTCTGCAGGCCCGGGCGCCGCCGCGTGCGCCAGCCCGTCGGTCACAGCTGCAAGCGGCCTGAAATCCACCAGCCAACACGTTTCAGGCGGCTCGGTGCCCAGGGCCGCAGAGACCGGCTGCGCCAGGGCTTCATGGAGCCGCGGATCGGCAGTGTCGCACTCGGCCAGTTGCCCGCCGGGCAGTGGCGCTACCTGCGCGAAGACGAGCGTTTTTGACCGACCCGAGCCGGCCGGACCTGATGAAGCCAACGCCAAGCCCGAGGCCAGCCAGGGTCTAACTCCCCAGCGCCTGCAGCCGCTTGCGCGCATCTTCCAGCGACGCCTTTTGGCCCTTGCCCGCGCTGACGAAGCGCGTGTATGCCGCACGGGCATCGTCCAGCCGCCCCAGTTCCTGCAGCGCAATGCCGCGCCGGTAGTCCAGCGGCAGCCCCGACACGTCTGCGGCCTTGGCGGCCTGGTCGTACAGCTTCAGCGCTTCGGCGTGCGCGCCGGCAGCGGCTTGCACCCGGGCCAAGCCGTAAGGCCCGTTGGCACTGGCCGGGCGTTCGCGCGTCAGGCGCTCCAGAAAGGGCTGGGCCTGCGCGGCCTGGCCTTCATTGATCAGTTTGCTGGCGGCCGCAAAGCCCCATTGCGCTGCGTCGCTGGCCAGTGCGGCGTCGCTGGCCTGCAAGGCACTGCTTACCGACTGCAGCACGGCGGCTGTGCGGCCTTCCTGCAAGTCCACGCGAGCTTGCAGCACGCGCGCTTGGTCCGGGTTCGGTGCGCTGCGGGCCAGTTCATGCGCGCGCGCCGTGCTGCCGCCCATCAGGCCTGGCGCCAGCAGATAGAACTCGACCAGGGCGCTGCGCGCCGGGTACCAACCCGGCTCCAGCGTCTGCGCCTGGCTCAGGGCGGCCTTCACCGTGCCGGCGCTGCGTGCGGCCTTCATCATGCCTTCGGCCATCGACTGCACCCCCAGCACTACGCCCAGCGCGTAGTGGCAGGCCGCGGCCTGGGGCTGCTGCTGGATACAGGCCTCGGCGCGGCCGATAACGTCCTGTCGCGCCGGCCTGTCATTGCCCTCCAGCGTCGCCAGCGCCAAAGCCAGCACGGCTTGGGCGTCAGCGGGCTGGGCCACCAGCCGTTCGCGGGCCAGTCGCCCGAGATCAGCCATCTTGGCCTGCTGGAACTGCCCCTGCTGGTACAGGCTCTGCAGGGCCGGCTCCTTGAACATCTGGGCAGATGCAGGCGCCGCCAAACCAGCCCCCAGCGCCAGCGCAGCCCAGGCGCGCGACAAGAGACCGAACGAGCGCCGGGACGGCAGGGAACGCGAGAACGGGCGAACTGTTGGCAAGCTCATGTTGGGGCAGAGTGAGTTCGGCGCCCGGGAAGGGCAGACATATGCATGATGCCGGCAAAAGGCCGGCTGCTGATGCACGAAGCGACAAGCCGGGCTTACCGCAGCACCAGTTGCGCACTGACAACCTTGAACCGATGTCCCCGCCCCCTTCGGCCACGGCGCTGGCCGGCATGCTGCGCCGCCCCAGCATCCGCCTGGCCGCCTGGGCGCCTGGGCCCTGGCCCTGCTGTTGAGGCTGCAGCCTGTCACCACTGACGTTTGCCTGCCTGCCCTGCCCGCGCTGACGCGCGATCTCGGCGCGTCGATGGCATCGGTGCAGCTGAGGATGTCCGGCCTTGATCCTGGCCTTCGGCCTGGGCCAGCTCTCGTCTGGCGTGTGCTGCAAGGCGCAGCGGTGGTGCGCGCGCGCGCGCCATGCTGCGCGACCTGTACGAACCACAACAGCGGGCGCAGGTGATGTCGCTCGGCTTGTCCGGCCTGGGCGTGATTGCGATCACCGGCCCGCTCGTGGGGGCCTGGTGGCGGGGGCCTGGGGCTGGCGT
>JBBQXN010000172.1:0-1988 GCA_038209585.1 Burkholderiales bacterium | reverse complement strand
GCGACCGACAGCCTGCAGTGGGGCGCAGGCGTGGGCATTTCCTCGGGCCCCGGTCCGATCGTGCTCAGCCCACCGAGCCTGAGCGAGCTGAACTGGACGCAGCGCGGTGACTCGACCCTGCCGGCGCTGACGGCCACCGCGCTGGCCGGCACGATCATGCAGACAACCCGCTTCGACCTGGTCGGCCCGGCGGGCGCGGCCACGGGCCGACCCTACCTGTCGATCGGCGCCAACAACACCGCGCTGACTGGCGTGTCGCAATCGTCCGGCGGTGGCGAAATCTCGGTCTCCGCCAGCCTGGGCTACTCCAGGTTTGCGATGACTTACGACCCTGCCGGCTCGCCTGTGACCACCAGATACGACCTCCCCACGCGGCGGACCGACGGATCCGGCACCCGCCTGCCTGTCGCGGTACCAAGCGGCCAGGCCGCCGCGCCGGGCCTGTACATGCGGCTGGGCAGCGGCGGGCCGGGTGGCCAGATCGCGGGGGATGTGGCGGCCAACGGCTACTTGAATTGGATCAACCTCAGCTCGTACCAGTTCGGCGTGGGCCTCGGCTACGACCCGATCCTGGGCATGTTCAGCAGGCGTTCGGTCAGCGAGGTCACGGTCACGCAGGCCTTCGATGCCACGCTGACGGCGGTGTTCGCCAACCTGCTGCGTGGCAGTGTGCTGGGGCAGGTGACCGTGGAACTCGTCACGCAGGGCGCTGCTGGTCCTGTTACCACCATGCAGCTGGCGCTGAACAACGTGCGCTTTAGCGGGCTTTCGCTTTCCAGCGGCGGCGAGTTGCCCAGCGTTTCGGAGTCGCTGAACTTCACCAGTTTTTCGCAAACCGCCTGGGCCCTGCAGCCCGACGGCACACGCGGCGCACCCACCAGTTTCTCGTTTGATCTGCAGACAGGGCAGTCGGGCCCGGGCGCGTTGGCCAGCAGCGTGGCTGGCTTCGGCAGCGGCAACTTGAGCGTTACGGCAGTACCGGAACCACAAAGCTGGGTGCTGATGCTGGCTGGCGTGGCTGGACTGCTGACCATTGCACGTCGCCGTAGCGCAACCAGCCGCGACTGAAAGCGCCCGCCCGCACACGGCGTGCGGGCAGTACCCAAGCAAGCAGATCGCGCTCAGCCGGCCATCATGTCGATAGCTACAGTGGCGTCGGCGCAGCTCGCTGCCGCCACGGTGGCGCTACTCACGTTGAGCCAAGCGCTGGTGGCCCCGCAGGTGCTCACGATGGGCTATGCCGACTCGGCCCCGGAAGGATCGAGTGCGCCCAGGGCAGGCCGGGCTACCTGACCGATGGCTGTCACGCGCGCAGCGCGCGGTGGGCAAGTGCTTCACAGACCGGCTGCAGGCGACCGGGTAAGTCGGGCAGCGAACTCAGTTAGGACGCCCACGCCATCTCGGTCATCGGGTGCTGCGGGTCGGGAAGCTCCGATGCGGCCCCAGCCGTTGGCCACTCGCCTCGCCGCTGTTCCCCGGCACGACCAGGCTGCCACAGTTGGAGCGCGGCGGTGTGCAGGTGTGGTCCGTCGATGTCTGAAATCGCTGTCTTCGCTTCCGGCCGAACTTCGGCGATCGCCTTCGACGCCAGTGATCGGGTGCCGGCGCTCTACGCGCCAGACGCGCCGGCAGCCAAGCGCGCCTTCGAGTTCTTTGCCGTCAATATCCGCAACCCGAACACGCGCCAGGCCTACGCGCGGGCGGCGTCCCACTTCGCGACCTGGTGCGAGCTTCACGGCATCACCGACGTGCGCCAGGTCCAGCCGGTGCACGTGGCAGCCTACATCGAAGGGCTGCAAATCGCCGCGCCGTCGGTGAAGCAGCGCCTGGCTGCGCTGCGGATGCTCTTCGACTGGCTGGTGGTCGGCCAGATCATGCCGACGAACCCAGCCAGCTCGGTGCGCGGGCCGCGGCATTCGGTGAAAAAGGGCAAGACGCCGGTGTTGGCTGCGGAGGAGGCGAGGGCGCTGCTCGACGCTATCGACATC
>JBBQXN010000171.1:0-2213 GCA_038209585.1 Burkholderiales bacterium | reverse complement strand
CGGCAGCGGCAGCGATGGCCTGCGCCACCTGCGGGCGCTGCGCCAGGGGCAGGTATTTGATGCCGCCCAGGATGTGCGCCACCGCGGCGCGCCGTGCCGGCCAGCCGTCCAGAGGCAGCAGGCCCAGCGCGCCGGTTTCGGACGCGCGCAGGTCCAGCAGCAGGCCGGGGGCGCGACGCACGGCTTCGATGACGGTGTCGTTGAACATGCGCCCGCCGTCCAGGTAGCCGGTGGCGACGAAGAATGTGGCGGGCAGGCCGTGGCGCTGCAGGATGGGCAGGGCGGTGTCGTGGTTGTCGGCGTAACCGTCGTCGAAGCTGATGGCCAGCGCACGCGCCGGCAAGCCGCCCTGGCGCAACGCGCGCACAGCCTGGTCCAGCGGCAGCACGTTGAAGGTGCGCGCCAGCCAGGAACACAGCGCGTCGAAGCGCAGCGCTTGCATCTCGTCGGGGCACAGCGGGTCGGGTGCGGGCATCACGCGGTGGAAGATCAGCGTGGCCAGACGCGCGCGTGCCCCGGCAGGCGAATGCAGCGTCAGGGCCGCACACAGACCGGGCATTGCGGGGGGCAGGAAGGCGACGCTCATGCAGTGCGCGGCCGCTGCAGGCCGGGTGCGGTGGCAGCAGGCACCGCCGGCTGCTCGACTTGTTTGCGCACGACATAGGTGGCGCACACCACCATCACCGTCAGGTTGTACGGCATGTCCCAGTAGGCCAGGCTGAGGAAAGCGCCGCCCACCGCAAACCCAATCAGGCTGACTTGCACCATGCGCGCCAGATCGGCCGCCCACTTGTGCTGCGGCTGGCTGTCGCCGATCTTGATGAGTTTGCGCGCCTCCAACCAGGTGAACACGCCAATGGCTACAAACACGAAAAGACCGATGAAGCCGTGTTCGCCGAGCACCTGGAAGTAGATGCTGTGCGCAGCATGCACGCGCTCGGGTTGGGGTGAATATCGGGCAAATACGTCGTAGTAGTAGATCTGGAAGCCACCACCGAAGACGCGGTCCCAGGCCAGATTCCAGGCCATGGTCCAGGCGTTGATGCGGCCCAGGGCCGAATCGTCCTGTTGATACTCCTGGATGGTGCTCATGCGGTCCCACCAGTGCTGGGGCATGAACGGCAGCACGAAGGCGACGCCAAGCCCAATGAGCAAACCGAGTTGCAACTTGTTTTTCTTCGCCTTCAGCCACAGAAAGACCGTCATCGCCGCAATGCCCAGCAGCGCACCACGCGAATGGGTGCCCAGCGTGGCCGCGGCGCACAAGGCGACTGAAGCGAGCATCGCCCAGCGCAGCCACCGACTGGTGAATTGCTGATAACCGTAGTACAGCAACGGAATGATCATCAGGATGGCCAGCCCGATCTCGTTGTTGCCGCCGATGAAACCACCGGGGCCGGTAAGGCGATAGCCGCCCCCGGTGGCGAGCGTCCATGCCCCGCCCTTGACACCGTAGAAACCGATCGAGAAGGCGCATATGACCACGAACCATTGCAGCTTGCGCTTGTCGTCGACCAGTGCGATGGTGACAAAGATCATGAGAAAAATCTTCATCGAGCGCTCCCACAAAGGGTAGCTGAGCTCGAAGTACATGCTGAACGGCAAGGTGATGGTGACCCAGACCGTGAAGGCCAGCAGCGCCTTAGCGGCAGCGCTGTCCAGCGGGTTTCGGCGCTCCCTGGTGAACAGCAGGCCCAGCAGGGTGACTACAGCAGCCACCAGGGCATATTGGCGGGACGCCGACGTGTAGCCGAACTCGACGTGCGGGTTCATCAGACCGATCCAGGTCCACAGCATCACGCCGATCCAGGGCTTCTTCAACGCGTAAAGCGCCAGGCCACCGACGATGAGCAGGATCAGCAGGTCACGCATGACGGAGCCCCTCCTGCGCTTCCGGCAGCGCCAGCCCCGCCAGCCGACTGAACAGTTCCAGCTGCCCCTGACTGGTGGCGCCCCAGCCAAAACCCTCGGCATAACGCCGCACGGCCGCGCGGTCGGGCGGGGCGGCCAGCAGGCGCTGCACGCCTTCGGCCAGCGCCGGGGCGCTGCGATCGTCCACCAGCACGCCGGCGGCCGGGCCGGCCACCACCTCGGGCGTGCCCCAGATGCGCGTGGCCACCACCGGGGTGCCGCAGGCCATGGCTTCCAGCAACACATTCGCCCAGCCTTCGCGGCTGCTGGCCAGCACCAAGGCGTCGGCGGCGCTGTACCAG
>JBBQXN010000170.1:0-2366 GCA_038209585.1 Burkholderiales bacterium | reverse complement strand
CAAGTAGCCAGCAGGCGTGCGCACCCTGCCCTGCCGCGCCAGCACATGCCGGCCGCGGCTGGTGAACACATGCAGCCTGAATCTCGGATGCGACAGCACTTCTGCCGCGCGCCGGCCCAGCCGCTGTTCGATCTTCTCGCCGAAAGCGCGGCTGACGGTGGCCGCCGTGGGCATTCGCCCGGGTTCGTGGGCATAGGTCTGGGTGATGTAGTCCTCGGCCAGCTCGGCCAGCGCGACGTCGGCGTCGGGCAGACATGCTGCAGCCAGACGCCAGGCACCGATGGACGCGCCCAGCAGGTGAATGCTGTGCGTCGTGCTGCGCAGCCACTGGCCGAAGATGAAGCGGTCCAGCGGATTGAGCACGATGCCCTTCGCCCCGCCTGCAGCGCCGGGCAAAGCGCGCACGTCCTGCGCGCGCAAACCGCGTTCGCGCAGCAGAACCACCGCACGCGGGCCGGCGTGGATGCGCAGCGCGGTGGGTTTCAGCGTTTGCCTTGCAGCTTGGCGAAGGCTGCGGCCATCGCGCCGCCTGCTGGAGCCTGTTCTGCCGCAGGGCGCGCTGCAGAGCGCGCACCAGGCCGTTCGCCACGGCCAGCCGGCTTGTAGCTGTTGTCCACGCGGTCGCTGGCCTTGAGCACCGGCGCGTCCAGCTTCATCGTCAGCGACACGCGTTTGCGCGCCAGGTCCACTTCCAGAACGCGCACCTTCACCACCTGGCCGGTGCGCACGACTTCGCGCGCGTCACTCACGAACTTGTTGGCCAGTTGGCTGACGTGGACCAGGCCGTCCTGGTGCACCCCCAGATCGACGAAAGCACCGAACTGCGCCACGTTGCTGACCGTGCCTTCCAGCACCATGCCGGGCTGCAAGTCTTTCAGGTCGGTGACCGCGTCATTGAAGCGCGCCACGACGAAATCCGGGCGCGGGTCGCGGCCGGGCTTTTCCAGTTCAGTCAGGATGTCTTTCACCGTGACGGCGCCGAAGTGGCCGTCGGCAAAGGTCTCGGGCTTCAGGCCGCGCAGCGTGGCGGTGTTGCCCATCAACTCGGCGATGGGGCGCGCGGTGGCGGCCAGCATCTTCTGCACCACGGGATACGTTTCCGGGTGCACGCCGGTCAGGTCCAGCGGGTTGTCGCCATCGCGGATGCGCAGGAAGCCTGCGGCCTGCTCGAAGGTCTTGGGCCCCAGGCCGGTCACGTCCAGCAGCTGCTGGCGATTCTTGAAGGCGCCTTTCGCGTCGCGCCAGCGCACGATGCTGGCGGCCACCGCCGGGCTCAGACCCGAGACGCGCGCCAGCAGCGGCGCAGAAGCCGTGTTCAGATCAACGCCCACAGCATTCACGCAGTCTTCCACCACCGCTTCCAGGCTGCGCGCCAGGCCGCTCTGGTTCACGTCGTGCTGGTACTGGCCCACGCCGATGCTTTTGGGGTCGATCTTCACCAGCTCGGCCAGCGGGTCTTGCAGGCGGCGGGCGATGCTCACCGCGCCGCGCAGGCTGACGTCCAGGTCGGGCAACTCCTTGCTGGCGAATTCGCTGGCGCTGTAGACGCTGGCGCCGGCTTCGCTGACCACCACCTTGTCCAGCTTCACGTCGGGCGCCAATTTCTGTACGCGGGCGATGAGATCGGCCGCCAGCTTGTCGGTCTCGCGGCTGGCCGTGCCGTTGCCGATGGCGATCAGGTTCACGCCATGCGTGGCCACCAGGCGGCCCAGCGCGTGCAGCGAGCCTTCCCAGTCGCAGCGTGGCTCATGCGGATAAACGGTGTGCGTGTCGAGCACGCGCCCCGTATCACTCACCACGGCCACCTTCACGCCCGTGCGGATGCCGGGGTCCAGGCCCATGACCACGCGCTTGCCTGCGGGCGCGGCCAGCAACAGGTCGCGCAGGTTGTCGGCAAAGACCTTGATGGCCACGGCTTCGGCGTCTTCGCGCAGGCGGGCGAACAGGTCGCGTTCCAGGCTCAGGCTGAGCTTGACTTTCCAGGTCCAGGCGATGGTTTTGCGGATCAGCTCGTCGGACTTTCTGGCTGCGTGGCTCCAGCCCAGATGGCGCGCAATACGGCCCTCGGCCAAGCCCGGCTTGCCGACAATGGCTTCTTCGACGAGCACCAGCTTGGCGTCCAGCAACTCCAGCGTGCGCCCGCGAAAAACCGCCAGTGCCCGGTGACTGGGCACGGTCCGGATGGGTTCGGCGTAGTCGAAGTAATCACGGAACTTGGCCACGTCGTTGGCCTGCCCGTCTTTGCCATCGACCAGCTTGCTCTGGAACAGACCTTCGCCCCACAGCCATTCGCGCAGCTTGCCCACGAGCGCGGCGTCCTCGGCCCAGCGCTCGGCCAGCAGGTCGCGCACGCCGTCCAGCACGGC
>JBBQXN010000169.1:0-2454 GCA_038209585.1 Burkholderiales bacterium | reverse complement strand
TGCCGAAGATGGTGACGATGTCGCCGGCCTCCAGCACGAGGTCGTTCGCAGGGTCGCGGTCGATTACGGCCTTTCCCAAATGAAAAGACAGCAGCCGCGTGCTGATGCGGTTAGCGTCCAAGCGCTCAATCGTCGCGTACTCCCAGTTCGGTTCGTCGACCAGGTTGCGCACGGTCTGCTCGGTATCAGCAGAGTCAACCTTGCGCGTTGGAGTGAGCTGAGTCTGCTCTATGCCGGATTGGTCGACCCTACGAGGCGTTGTGAACTGCACCAGGCGGTTCTTGCGGACGTAGTAATCGGGCGTGATCAGTGCTTCACGCTCGGGGATGAGCTGACTGATCCGCATGCCTGGTGTGAAGGGGTAACGCAGTGCTTGCGCGACGTTGCCGCGCAGGGTCACGGCATTGGCGAATTGCGCTTTTACCGGGAACACCGTCAGGATGTCTCCGTCGCGCATTGGCGTTCTTGCTGCGTCGCTCAGATCCACCCTGACCACCTCGCGTGGCGACTTGGGCCGGGTTGGGTCGATGCGCTCGAGTTGCGCTGCTGTCAGGTTGGCATGCACGCGGCCACCGCCGCCAATGGCGACGATCTCGGCAAGCGAGCTGCCTTCGGTCTTCAACTCGAAGATACCGGGCGTGTCGACCGCGCCACGCAGCGCCACCCTCGGCCCAGCCGGCGCATACACGATAACGTCGCCGGCCATCAGCTGCACGTCCTTGGCCTTGGCTCCGAACACGATGAAGTCGTACAGGTCGAGCTCGGTGATAACGCTGTTTGCGCGCCGAAGCTGCACCCGGCGCATGCTGCCGTTGGGGCCGGGGCCGCCGCTGGCAAAGATGGCGTTCACCAGCGTCGATAGGCTACCCACTGTGTAAGTGCCAGGCTGGCGCGCTTTGCCCACCACGAATATCTGGATGCTGCGCAGCTGCCCCAGCGTCACGTTGAGCTCGAAGCCCTTGAAGACGCGGCCGATCTGGCTGCGCAGGCGGGTTTCGATCTCGGCAGCGCGCAGCCCGGCCAGCGTGAACGAGCCCACACGCGGGATGTTCACCTGCCCGTTCCGGTCGATCGTGGCCCGGTAGTCGATGTCGATGTTGCCCCAGGTGCGGATGTACAACTCGTCGCCAGGGCCGAGGATGTAGTCGGCCGGCACTGGCACGCGGTCAAGCGGTGCGAAGGTCTGGGCGGTGGCGGCGAAGTAGCTTTCGCCGAAGACCGGCAGCGTCTCGCCCGTGGCACTGGCCACAAAGCGCTGGAACTCGTTGGGCGGGTTGGGCGTGCGCTCCGTTGGTGCCGCTGCCTGGGCAGTGCCGTCGGTGGGCGCGCGGTCGGCCCCTGCGGCGCCTGGCCGCGCCGACGTCTGCGGGCGGGTGGTGCTGGGCGGTGCGTTGGTGATCGGGCGCAGCGCCATCGGCACGTCGGCCTGCGCCGGGCTAGCCGCTAAAGCGTTGTAGTCGTTGGGGCCTGTGGGCTGCACGGCACGCTGGGCCTGCGCGGTCATTGAGCAGACAAAGCCCATGGCCATCAAACAGCAAGCCAGACAGCTTTTGCGCAGGGCGCTGCGCAAACCGTTGCGAGGGTGTTGCAAGGCTGGAGGGGGGGTGCTCAGGAATGCCATTAACGAAAGGTAAGTGATAGCGCTGGGGGAGCCAGTCAGGGGCTGAAGCGACCACTTGCACGGCTTCGACAGTGTACCGAAGGCCCATTCACGGCCCCGGCAGGTCGGCCAGATAGGCAGGTCGACCAGCTAAAGTCTATGTCATGGCTTGGCTCATCCTTTCCTTCTGCGTGTCGGTCCTGCTCACCGGTTGGGTAGTTCACACGCTCAGCCGCAGCGCAAACGCGTCGCTCGACAACGACACATCGGGGCCACAGAAATTCCATGCCCGGGCAGTGCCACGCGTAGGCGGCATCGGCATTTTCCTGGGCGTGGCGGCGGCGGTGGTGGGCTTGTGGTTTCAACAGTCCGCCAAGGCGCTGCCGGCCACACTGTTGATGCTGTGTGCCTTGCCCGCCTTCGGCTCGGGCCTGCTTGAAGATCTGACCAAGACCCAGAGCCCGCGGCGGCGCTTGTTCTTTACCGCTGTGGCAGCGGCATTGGCGGTGGTGGTGATGGATGGCGTGATCACACGCACCGATATACCCGGGCTCGACTGGCTCGTGTCGTTCGGCCTGGGCGCAGCGCTGGTCACCATCTTCGTCGTTGCCGGCGTTGCCAATTCCTTGAACATCATCGACGGCTTCAACGGCCTGGCGTCGATGTGCACGGTGCTGATGCTGGTGAGCATCGGCTACGTGGCGTTCCAGGTCGATGACATGCTGATCGTCTGGCTGGCCGTTGCAGGCGTCGGTGCTGTCCTCGGTTTCTTCGTCTGGAACTTCCCCGCCGGCTTGATCTTCCTGGGCGACGGCGGTGCCTACTTCCTGGGCTTCTTCGTGGCCGAACTGGCC
>JBBQXN010000168.1:0-2484 GCA_038209585.1 Burkholderiales bacterium | reverse complement strand
TGTCACGCCCCGGATTATGCGAGGCGGGCGGTTTCATCCTTGCCTGCAGTAGACGCCTGCGGCTGCACACCTGTTTGCGGGGGTCGTGCCAGCACCCCATGCCAAAGCAGAGGATGGCCGACCCTGCCTTGCGCTTCAATGGTGCATGACCAGCTTTCTCCGCGTTTCACAGCGACCGACTCGAACTCCGTCTGGGACAGGCCCCACGCCCTGCGTGCAGATGCACCATATCGAGGGCCGGGGATGAAACAGATACAGGCACAGGCACTGAACCAGGCCCAGGCACCGTCCGCGTCGGGCTACATGCTGTCTTCTCTGGAACTGCGGGCGGGCCTCGATGTCTGGGCCGTTCCAGCCGGCGCCTTGCCGCTGGATTTACTGGGCGAACTGCTGCGCCTGCAGGCCAGCTGGCCGCCGCAAAACCAAGAAGGCGCTCCAGGCCGTCCCGGCGCAGCTAGGCCTTGAGATAGTCCTGCCGCGTGCCCAGCCAGCGCGCCACATGGCGCACTGCAGCTTCCGGATGCGATCTCAGCAATTGCGGCGCCAGTGCACGCGCCTGCTGCAAAAGTCTGCTGTCCTCTGCCAGGTCGGCGAATCGCAGCAGCGCGTCACCGCTTTGCCGGGCGCCCATGAACTCGCCCGGGCCGCGAATGTCCAGGTCGCGGCGCGCGATCTCGAAACCATCGTTGGTCTCTGCCATGGCTTTCAACCGCGCCTTGCCCGTGGGCGACAGCGGCGCGGTGTACAGCAGCACGCAGGCGCTGGCTGCTGCACCCCGGCCCACCCGGCCGCGCAACTGGTGCAACTGCGCCAGGCCGAAACGTTCGGCATGTTCGATCACCATCAGGCTGGCGTTGGGCACGTCCACACCCACTTCGATGACCGTGGTGGCCACCAGCACGCGCAATTCGCCGCTGCTGAAAGACGCCATCACGGCGGCCTTTTCTGCCGGCTTCATGCGGCCGTGCAGCAAGCCCACCTGTTCGCCCCCACTTGACGTGGCCAGGGCTGCTGCCAACTCGGCATGCGTGGCCGTGGCGTTCTGCAGGTCCAGGTGTTCGCTTTCTTCGACCAGGGGGCACACCCAGTAAACCTGGCGTTGCGACTCGGCCCGCACGCGCGCAATCACGTCGCTGCGCCGGCTGTCGGCAAACAGCTTGGTGACGATGGGCGTGCGGCCGGGCGGCAGCTCGTCGATGGTGCTCACGTCCAGGTCGGCGTAATAGCTCATGGCCAGGGTTCGCGGGATGGGCGTGGCACTCATCATCAGCAGGTGTGGGTCCAGCAGCTCGGTATGGCCAGGCTGCTCATTCAGCTTGGACCGCAAAGCCAGCCGCTGCGCGACGCCGAAACGGTGCTGCTCGTCGACGATGGCCAGGCCCAGCCGGGCAAACACCACGTCGTCCTGGATCACCGCGTGCGTACCCACCACCAGCTGCGCCTCACCCGAGGCCACGCGTTCGACCATCGCCGTGCGTGCGCGGCCCTTGCGGCTGCCGGTGAGCCAAGCCATGCCCACGCCCAGGGGTTGCAGCCACTCCGTGAGTTTGCGGAAATGCTGTTCGGCCAGGATTTCCGTGGGTGCCATCAGGGCGCATTGCCAGCCCGCGTCCATGGCGGCTGTGGCCGCCAGAGCCGCCACCACGGTCTTGCCTGAGCCGACATCGCCTTGCAGCAAACGGTGCGTGGGGCGGTGCCGCGACAGGTCAGCCTCGATCTCTGCCACCACGCGCTGCTGGGCAGCAGTCAGGCGAAAAGGGAGAACTTGAAGCAAACGCGATCGCAATGCACCAGTCTGCACAGGCATCGCCGGCGCGCGCAGCAAGGCACGCGCTGCATGCGCCTGCGCTTGCGAAAGCTGCTGCGCCAGCAGTTCGTCGAACTTCAGCCGCTGCCAGGCCGGGTGGCTGTGGTCTTCCAGGGTTTCCAGCGCTGCGCCGGCTGCAGGCTGGTGCAGTGTTTTCAAGGCTTCACGCAGGCTGGGCAGGCCCGGCGGCAACAGACCCTCGGGCAGCAGTTCGCTCAAATCCGCACGCACCAGGCCCGAAGCCACGGCCTTGCGCAAATACGCCTGCGGCAAGGCGGCACTGGCCGGGTACACCGGCGTCAACGTCTGCGGCAATGCCGCATCTGGCGCCACGGCCTTGAAAGCCGGGTGCACCATCTCGCGGCCGAAGAAGCCCACGCGCACTTCACCGCGTGCGCGCACCAGGGCACCCACGGCCAGCGTCTTCTGGTTCGAAGGATAGAAGTGCAGCAAGCGCAGCAGCAGCTCTGCGCCGCTGTCGTCTTGCAGCACGACGATGAGCTGCCGGCGCGTGCGCGTTTCCACGCGCGATTCCTGCACCACGCCTTGCACCTGTGCCGCGCTGCCGTCGCGCAAACTGGCGATCGGCACGATGCGCGTCTCATCCTCGTAGCGCAGCGGCAAGTGCAAGGCCAGATCGATGTCGCGCACCAGGCCCAGCTTGCGCATGGCGCGCT
>JBBQXN010000167.1:0-2570 GCA_038209585.1 Burkholderiales bacterium | reverse complement strand
GCGCTGGCGTGGACGCGCTGCCCCAGCCGTTCCAGCGCCAGCGCTTCGGCCACCTCGATGCCGTCCACGCCTGCGGACATGATGCCGCCGGCATAGCCCGCGCCTTCGCCAGCCGGGTACAGGCCGGCGACGTTCACGCTCTGCAGGTTCTTGCCGCGCGTGATGCGCAGCGGCGATGAAGTTCGCGTTTCGACCCCCGTGAGCACGGCGTCCGGCATGGCGAAGCCCTTGATCTGACGCTCGAAAGCCGGCAGCGCTTCGCGGATGGCCAGCAGCGCGTAGTCGGGCAGGCTGCCGCGGCCGGGTTCGGCCAGATTCGTGGGCGTGACGCCGGGCTTGTACGAAGGCTGGACGCTGTCGAATTCACGCGAGGCGCGGCCGGCCAGAAAGTCACCCAGGCGCTGCCCCGGTGCGCAATAGCCGCCGCCGCCGAGCTCGAAAGCCCGCGTTTCCCAGATGCGCTGGAAGGCCATGCCGTCCAGCGGGTTCACCGGGCCGCTGCTCAGTCCGTCTTGTCTGTAATCCTGCGGCGCAATGCCGACGACGATGCCGGCATTGGCGTTGCGCTCGTTGCGGCTGTACTGGCTCATGCCATTGGTCACCACGCGGCCTGTTTCGCTGGTGGCGGCCACCACGGTGCCGCCCGGGCACATGCAAAAGCTGTAGACCGAGCGGCCGTTGGCGGCGTGGTGCACCAGCTTGTAGTCGGCGGCGCCCAGGATGGGGTGGCCGGCCGCAGCGCCGAAACGCGCGCGGTCGATCACGCCTTGCGGGTGCTCCACGCGAAAGCCGATCGAGAACGGCTTGGCTTCCATCGCCACACCGCGTTCGTGCAGCATGGTGAAGGTGTCGCGGGCGCTGTGGCCCAAAGCCAGCACGACATGCCGGGTCGCGATTTCTTCGCCCGTGTCGAGCACCAGCCCGCCGACGCGGCGCGCGCCGGCAGCGTCGGTTTCGATGTGCAGGTCCACGACGCGCTGGCCGAAGCGGACTTCGCCGCCGAGCGCTTCGATCTCGGTGCGCATTTCTCGATCATGCCGACCAGGCGGAAGGTGCCGATGTGCGGCTTGGCCACATACAAGATCTCTTCCGGCGCACCGGCTTTGACGAATTCGTCCAGCACCTTGCGCGTCAGGTGGCGCGGGTCGCTGATCTGGCTCCACAGCTTGCCGTCGCTGAAGGTACCGGCACCGCCTTCGCCGAACTGCACATTGCTGTCGGGGTCGAGCACACCCTGGCGCCACAGGCCCCAAGTGTCCTTGGTGCGCTGGCGCACGGCACGACCGCGTTCCAGCACGATGGGCGCCAGGCCCATCTGCGCCAGCACCAGGGCCGCGAACAGCCCGCAGGGACCGAAGCCGACGACGACGGGGCGATGCTGCTCGGAAGCAGGAAAACCGGCTTGCGCCTGCGCCACGAAGTGATAGCGCGTGTCGGGGCTGGGCCGGATATGCGGGTCGCCGGCGAAGCGCTGCAACACAGCCGCCTCGTCAAAACCTTCGGCCAGCTGGCAATCCAGCGTGTAGTTCAGCACGATGGCGCTCTTCTTGCGCGCATCGAAGCTGCGCTTGAAAACACTGAAATCCTTCAGCGCCTCAGAAGGCAGGTCCAGGCGCGCAAAAACCGCCGCGCGCAATGCGGCGTCGGCGTGGTCCAGCGGCAGCCGGAGGTCGGTGATTCGAAGCATCAAAGCAGGGGCAGCGACCGGCACCTACAAAGCCGGGCCTGCAGAGCGGGGCACCACAAGCACCGCGCCCCGCAGCCGTCAACCGCCGCCGCTGCTGGGGCGCTTGCCGGGGTTCTTCTTGCTGCGCGTGTGCGAACCGCGTTCCAGGCTGCTGCGCTGGCCGCCCCCATTGACACGTGAGTTCGTGCCGGGCAGGGGTGGCACGGGCGGGGTGGCCTTGCGGTCGGCTTCGGTTCTGATCTTCTTGGCCATGATGGGCTTGCTTTCGTGAAAATTCCGGACAGCCCTCGATTAGGCCACAAGCCAGGGGCGCGGGCGCATCTCTATCAGCGTCAACTGATCATCAGGCTGGCCAGCACCTCGGGCCTCACTGGATCCGCGCCGGCGCGCAGCACCAAACCTTCGCCAGAACTGGCGCCCCGGCCGACCAGCGCGCTGAGCACGAACTGGTGCGTCACCCAGGCCTGGAACTGCCCCGGCTGGCGGCCAGCGGCACGCACCGCCTCGCCCAACTGGCGCATCGACTGCACATTCGTGCTTTCGCTGGCGCCGCGCGGCGAGCCCAGCGCATCCCAGGGTGCAACGCGCCCGAACGCCAGCTGCGCCGTGTCCACACAGCGGCACCAGGGGCTGCTGCGCACAGCAGACGGTACCAGTTTGCGTTCAGCCAGCCACTGGCCGATGCGCAGAGCCTGCGCGCGGCCGGCGTCGTTCAGGTTGCGCTGCGTGCTGCAGTCGCCCCGCTTGAAGTCGGGCGGGTCGAAGGTTCCCGGCGCCAGCGCATGGCGAAAAGCGATGACCACCCCGCCTTCGTGCAGCAAGGCGGCCACTTGTTCGTTGGCGAAGCCGCGGCCGGGCAGCAGCGTCGCAACGAACGGGGCCA
>JBBQXN010000166.1:0-3034 GCA_038209585.1 Burkholderiales bacterium | reverse complement strand
GAGCGTGAACGTCGCCGGCCTGTACCCGGCTGGCGAAGGCGCGGGCTATGCCGGCGGCATCATGTCCGCAGGCGTGGACGGCATCGAGGTGGCCGAAGCGCTGGCGCTGGAACGGCTGGGGCAGCGCGTCCACGCCAGCGCAGTCTGAAACGCGCTTTTCAGTCGAAGCGACTGGCCGCCAGCAGCGCAGGCCAGCGGCTCGTCCGCTCGCCCGTTCGCCCGCTCGTCTAAAACCCCTGGCGCTGGCGCCGCTGCAGGTGGGTGTGTGGGCCCTTCGCCTGCACATCGTGCGCATGATCGTGATGCCCGTCGTTCTCGCGGTGGGCATGTTCGTGGCCATGGAACTTCGCCAGGTGCAGCACCACGCCGGCCAGCATCAGCCTCAGCATCAGCATCAGCACGCTGTGCCAGCAGATAGAAGCGCAGGCTGAGGCCGTAGCCCGTGGCACCGATGGCAAACAAGGCCAGGCCAGCGCCGGCCGATAGGTCTGATCCTGGGCTCGACTGTCATCGACTCGTGGGTCGTGGCCATCGGCAGGGTGTTCATGCTGGCGCGCTTCAGCGAGTCCTGTCTGGTGCTGCTGGTGGCGTCACGGCATCGCGGCGCTACCGTAGAGGCTTCTGCGGAGATCGAGTGGAAACACAACTGCCGGTCCTGATGTCCCTGACGGCTTTCCTGTCGCAGCACACCCAACTGGCGCTGACGGTGCTGTTTGCGGCAGCGTTGCTGGAATCGGTCGCCGTCATCGGCATCTTCATTCCTGGCAGCACGCTGGTCTTCGCGGGCGGCGCGCTCATCGGGCTCGGCGTGCTGTCGCCAGGTGCCGCGGCCGCGGCTGCCGTGGGCGGTGCCGTGCTGGGCGACGGGCTCAGCTTCTGGCTGGGCCGTCATTACGGCGACCGCATCCGGACGATGCCGCTGTTCAGTCGCCATGCTGCGCTGCTGCAGCGCGGCGAGGACTCCTTCGCCAGACACGGCGCCGCCAGCATCTTCCTCGGCCGCTTCAATGGCCGCTCGTTCTTCGGCTCAGTCGGCAGTTTCAAAGGGCCGATGCGGGCCATCGTTCCGGTCGTTGCCGGCATGGCCAGGCTCCCTGGCATGTCGGCCTGGCGCTTCCACAGCGTCGATGGCGTCGCCGCGCTCGCCTGGGCCGCTGCCTGCCTGTCCGTCGGCGCGCTGTTCGGCGCTTCGCTTCAGCTCGCCGGGGCGATCAGTGCGCGCCTGGCCCTGCTGCTGCTGGTGGTGCTGGTGTGCGCGTGGCTGCTCTGGCGTGCCGTGCGCCTGGCCCACGGCTGGCTCGTGCCCATGGGTGCCAGCGTGGTTACGCGGGCACGCGACGGCCTCGTGCGCTGGGCGCGTTCCGGCTCACAGCCGCAGCACCGGGTCGTGCTGGCGCTGTTCGACCCCCAGCGTGCTGAATCGCCGGCGCTGCTGGTCGCTGCCGTGGTGCTGGTGGGCGGGGCGTGGTTGTTCCTGGAGGTCTTCGAAAACGTGCTCGCCGGCGACGCGCTGGTGCAATTCGACCAGGCCGTGTTCTCCACGTTGCAGCGCCTGCGCACGCCCTGGGTCGACACGCTGATGGTGGCCATCACCGAAATCGGCGGCGCGGCGGTGGCCATGCCTGTCATCGGCGCCGCGGCGCTGCTGTTCGCGGTGCAGCGCCGCTGGCGCACGCTGGCCTACTGGGCGGCGGCCTTCGGCTTCGCGCAGCTGCTGGTGTGGGTGCTGAAATTGACGGTGGCGCGCACGCGGCCCAGCCCCGTTTACACCGGCATCGAACAGTATTCGTTCCCCAGCGGCCATGCCACTTCGGCCATCGTGCTTTACGGCTTCCTGGCCTTTTTGCTGGCACGCGGGTGCAGCGCGCGGTGGAAACTGCTCATCAGCGCGGTGGCCGCCGGCTTCGTCTTGCTGATCGCGTTTTCGCGCCTGTATCTGGGTGCCCACTGGTTTTCAGACGTGGTGGCCGGCCTGAGCGTAGGGCTGGCCTGGGTGGCCTTGCTGGCCATCGCCTACACGCACCGTGTGCGCGAGGCCAGCGGGCGCACGGCGGCACTGGCGCTGACTTCGCTGTCTGTGCTGGTACTGGCTTCGGCCATTCAGATCGGCACACAACTCGACCAGGGCACCCTGCGCTACAGCCCCCAGCCGCTGCCTGCCCTGTCCCGTCTGGAAAGCTGGCCCGACGAGGGCTGGCGTGGCCTGCCAGCGCACCGGACCGACTTCGAAGGTGAAGCGGAAGAGCCGCTGTCTTTGCAGTTCGCAGCCACGCAGGCTGAACTGGTGGACGCGCTGCACGAAGCCGGCTGGCAAACCCCGCCACGCTGGACGCTGAAGACAGCGCTGCTGTGGCTGCTGCCGCGCCCGGCGATCGAACAGCTGCCGGTGCTGCCCAAGCTGAACCAGGACGCCGCGCCGGGCGTGGTTCTGAGCAAGCCGACCGATGCCCGGACCCGGCGCGTGCTGCGGCTGTGGCCGTCGGGCCGCGCGGTGCTGCCGCCTTGGGCCGTCGAGCCACGGCCGCTGTGGCTGGGCACCGTCACCGTCGAACGGCTGGTGCATCCTGCTGGCGCATTCACCCTCGCCAGAACCGACCCGGGCTCCGACGTTGCGCTGGCCGAACTGGGCCAGGAACTGGCAGCGCGGTCGCTGACCGTGGCGCAGCGTCAACGGGCAGGCAGGCCGGTGTTGCTCGTCTGGTGACGACCCAGGGGCCGCCGTTCACTTCGCCCGCAGGTCCTTGCCGCGCAGCCGCAGCGCATTGCTGATCACCGACACCGAGCTCAAGCTCATCGCCAGGGCGGCAAACATCGGCGACAGCAGCCAGCCGGTGAAGGCATACAGCACACCGGCGGCCAGGGGCACGCCGATGGCGTTGTAAACGAAGGCAAAGGCCAGGTTCTGCTTCATGTTGGCCACGGTGGCCTCGGACAAGGTGCGCGCGATGACGATGCCGCGCAGGTCGCCCTTGATCAATGTGAGTTGTGCGCTGTTCATCGCCACGTCGGTGCCTGTGCCCATGGCGATGCCGAC
>JBBQXN010000165.1:0-3080 GCA_038209585.1 Burkholderiales bacterium | reverse complement strand
GAAGTTCTGCAGGAACAGAAACATCACCAGGAACACCAGGGCCACGGCCTCGAACAGCGTGTAGACGACTTCGGTGATGGAAATCTGCACGAAGCGCGAACTGTCGTAGGGCACCGTGTAGCTCATGCCCGCAGGGAAGAAGCGCTTGAGCTCTTCCATCTTTTCTTTCACCGCCGCCGCAGTGGCCAGGGCGTTGCCGGTGGGCGCCAGCTGCACGCCGATGCCGGTGGCCGGCTGGCCGTTCAGCCTGGCCGTTCTGGCATAGCTCTCCGCACCCAGTTCGATGCGCGCGACATCGCGCAAGCGCACGGTGCTGCCGTCGGTGTTGGCGCGCAGGGTGATGTTGCCAAACTGCTCGACGTTGGCCAGCTGACCATTCACCACCACGGTGGCGGCGATGCCCTGCCCAGCCACATTGGGCAGCTCGCCAATGCTGCCTGCCGGCACCTGCGCGTTTTGTGCACGAATGGCCGCCGTGACATCGGCACTGCTCAGATTGAAGCCGAGCAGCTTTTCCGGTTCAAGCCAGATGCGCATGGCGCGCTCGGTACCGAACAACTGCGCCTGGCCCACGCCGGGCACACGCTGCAGTTCAGGCAGGACATTGCGTGTGGCGTAGTCGCCCAGGGCGACCGGGTCGAACTTCGGATTGGTCGACGTCAGGATGGCGAAGAGCAGAAAGTTCGAGTTCGCCTTGTCGACACGCACGCCCTGCTGCTGCACGGCGGCGGGCAGGCGCGGCGTGGCGCGGCCCAGGCGGTTCTGAACTTCCACCTGCGCCAGTTCTGAATTGGTGCCGGTCTCGAAGGTGAGCGTGATGCTGCCGCTGCCGTTGGCCTGCGCCACGCTCTCGGCATAGATCAGGCCGGGCGCGCCGTTCATTTCCTGCTCGATGATGGACAGCACGCTGTCTTCCAGCACCCGTGCGCTGGCACCAGGATAGACAGCTGAGATGACGATGGCCGGCGGCGCCACCGGCGGGTATTGCGATATCGGCAGCTGAGTGATGGACACCCCGCCCAGCACCATGATGAACAGCGCAATCACCCACGCGAAGATGGGCCGGTCGATGAAGAAGCGGGACATGGGGTCGAGCCTCGCTTACTTGGATGCTGCGGGGGCGGGGGCGGGGGCGGAAGCTGATGCCGCTGCTGCGCCAGCGCCAGCGCCTGTGGGCTTCCAAGGCACCGGCGTCACAGGCGCGCCGGGCGCGCGCATCTTCTGAAAGCCATCGACGATGACCCGGTCGCCGGCCGTCAGGCCCGCTGTCACCACCCACTGCCCGTCCTGCCCCGAGCGGATCGTCACCGGGCGCGGCGCCGGCTTGTTGTCCTCGCCCACCACCAGCACCGTGTCGCCTTGCTGGTTGCGCGTCACCGCCTGCTGTGGCACCAGGAAGCCTGAAGGCAGTTCGGCCTGCGCCAGACGCACCCGCACATACTGGCCCGGCAGCAACATGCCGTCGGCATTGGGCACCTCGGCACGAAGGGTTACCTGGCCCGAACTCTGGTCGACACTGAGGTCGCTGAACAGCAGCTTGCCGGTTTGCTGCAGCAGGCTGCCGTCTTCCAGCACCACCTGCACCGCCACGGCGTCGCTGTTCCCTTGGCCTTTGCCACCACCACCCAGACGCTCCAGCTCGTTGTTGGCCAAGGCCTTGCGCAAGCGCAGCAGATCGCCGCTGGACTGCGTGAAATTCACGAACACCGCGCTGGTCTGCTGAATCAGCGCCAGCTGCGTGGCTTCAGCCGCACTCACCAGCGCGCCTTCAGTTACCAGGGCGCGGCCGATGCGGCCGGCGATGGGCGCCGTCACCTGCGCGTAGCTGAGATTGATGCGCGCAGTCTGTACGGCAGCGCGGCCAGCGGCCACATCCGCATCGGCGCTTTGCTGTGCTGCCTGCGCGTTGACGTAATCCTGTTGGCTGATGGCGCGTGCCTCGGCCAGCGGCTTGAAGCGATCGACCGTGGCCTTGGTCTGCGAGAGGCCGGCCTGGGCACGCGCCAACTGGGCCTGCGCGCTGGCCAGGGCTGCAGCATAGGGCGCTGGGTCGATCTGGAACAGCGCCTGCCCGGCGCGCACCATGCTGCCTTCGGTGAACTGGCGCTTGAGCACCACGCCGTTGACACGGGCACGAACCTGCGCGGTACGCAGGGGCTCGACACGGCCCGGCAGCTCGGTCGTCAAGACCACGGCTTGTGGTGCCATCGTCATCACCCCCACCGACGGCGGCGGCGGTGGCCCGCCACCCCCTGCAGCAGGCCCGGCGGCAGGCTTGTCGCCGCAGGCGGCCAACAAGGCTGCGCAAGACAAGGCAACCAGGGCAGCCAGGCGCCAGGCCAGCGGGTGAGAGGTTCGGGGAGCGATGGGCAGGGGCATGAAAAGCTACTCACTGGCTTCCCGAAGATCAGCCTGGCGACGCCGGATGAACTGCGGGAAATTGCTGAAGCAGCTCAGTATACATACAGTCTAGAATGTATGTATGGCACGAAAAACCAAGGAAGATGCAGAACTGACACGCAGCAACATCCTGGACGCGGCAGAACATGTGTTCCACGCGCAGGGTGTGGCCGGTTCCTCTTTGCAAGAGGTGGCGCAAGCCGCTGGCGTGACGCGTGGCGCCGTGTATTGGCACTTCAAGGATAAGGCCGACCTGTTCAACGCCATGATGGACAGGGTGTGTTTGCCCTTCGAGGAAGCTACAGAAGCCCTGGACCACGCTGTAGCCGAGCAAAGCCTGTCTGCGCTGCGCGCGCATCTGGCGCTGATTTTGCAGCGCATGGCAGAAGATGCGCAGGCCAGGCGCGTGTTCGAGATAGCCTTGCAGAAAATTGAATACAACGCTGAGATGGCAGGCGTGCGTGAGCGGCGGCTGCAGGCTCGCGGCGACCATCTGGCGCTGCTGGAAAAGGCACTGCTGGCAGCGCGGCGCGCGGGGCTTTTGAAGTCGACGCAGTCCGGCCGGCAGATGGCCATCGGACTGCATGCCTTGCTCGACGGCCTGGTGCAGAACTGGATGCTCGACCCCGCTGAATTCAAGCTGCGCAGCGTGGGCATGCGGGCGCTGGACACCTACTTGG
>JBBQXN010000164.1:0-3162 GCA_038209585.1 Burkholderiales bacterium | reverse complement strand
ACCGCTGCTTCTCGGCGTCGGCCAATTTGCGCTCAGTGATGTCGTGAAAGGCCCCTTCCAGTTTGACTGTCCGTCCGTCTTCCCGAACTGCGGCGCCTTGCGCCCGCACCCATGCATTTCGCCCTTTCGCCGTCGTGATGGGCAATTCGAGGTCGAAGGGCGCACCACTGTCGATCGCGATCTGCATCGCAGCCCGGATCAAGTCCCTGGACGGGGGTTCGTAAAACGCCAGGGCCTCATCGAATGCAGGTGCGACCAGCGAGTCGATTTCGTGAATGCGACAGGTCTCCTGCGACCAGTGGAGTTGTTGGCTGTCCAAGTCGAACTCCCAACCTCCAACCCGGGCCATGGCACTCGTGCGCTCCAGCAGGGCGGACGTGCTCGCCAGCGCTTGCCGTACTTGGTACACCTCGGTCACGTCGCTGAAAACCAGCACCACGCCAACAATGTTGCCGGCGGCTTCGCGGATCGGCGCAGCGCTGTCGAAGATCTGATACTCAGAGCCATCGCGGGACAGCAGGGCCGTGTGGTTGGCCAGCCCCACCACTTCACCGCTTTGCAAGACGCGCTCGACCGGGTCGATGGCTGGTTTTCGCGTTTGAGCATCAATGATGCGGAATACCTCCACCAACGGGCGGCCAACGGCATCGGCCCTTCGCCAGCCAGTCAGACGCTCGGCTGTCGGATTCATTCGCGTCACGCATCCCGCCGCATCGGTGGCGATGACAGCGTCGCCGATCGATTGCAAGGTGATCGCCAGGTTCTGTTCACTGCGTCGCAACTGCGCTTCGGCAAGCTTGCGTTGGGTAATGTCCATGTGGGTGCCCACCACCCGCAGCGGGCTGCCATCGGGAGCGCGCTCGACAACTGCGCCCTTGTCCAGAATCCAGATTTCACGGCCATCCGAACGCAGAGCGCGCACTTCTGCCTCGAATTCACGACCTGCTGGATTCAGGATGACGGTAGCTATCAGCTGTTCAAGCTTCTGCAAGTCATCGGCGTGCACCATCGCATGCCACTGTGCCAGCGTTGGCGTCGGGCCTTCGGGAGCCAGCCCCAGCATGCTCAGCCAGCGAGCGTTGACTACCATCGACCCGCTGACAGCGTCCCAGTCCCACAGCCCCAGGTCACCCCCGCTGAGTGCCAGGCGAAGTTGCTGTTCGCTTTCGCGCAGCACTTCTTCGGCCTGGCGGCGAGCGCTGACATCCACCTGGATACCGGCCACGCGATACGGCTTGCCGGCGTCGTCGAAGTAGAAGCGGCCTTTGGACCACAGCCAATGTAGCGTTTCATCAGGCCAACGCACGCGAAACTCGATGTCGTAGTCACCGCTGGAGGCCATGGCTTGCTGGAAGCAGCGGTCCACATCCGGCCTGTCTTCCGCAATGACATGGGACAAGAAGGTGTCATAGCCCCACTCTGGCACTGGCTGCTCATACCCGAAACAGCTGTCGTGCCTCATTGATCGTCGCGCGATGTTCGTGCGCAGATCCATGTCCCAGTCACCAATGTTGGCTGCTTCCAACGCGAAGCCCAATCGCCGTTCACTTTCTATCTCGGCGCGCTGTGCTTGGCGCAAGCCTGAGATGTCGCGGATCGTCATGATCGACGTTGGTTCGCCGCCCTCATCGAGGAAGAGAAAGCCAGAGATCTCGGCATCGAAAAATTCGCCGTTCAGCCTGCGAAGGCGCACTTCGCCGCGAGCGTTGCCGCGGCTTTGCCGTTCTGCGACCAGTTCGATCAACCGCGGATCGTCCGCATCGGCCAGAGCGCCGAGTCCAACCGTACGTGACCGCTCGCACAAGGCATCCTCGGTCGCGAGGAAAACTGCGCAAGCTTCTGGGTTGACCGCCAGCACGACGCCGTTCGGGCGTGTCAATAAGGCCGCTTCCAGGCTGTGGTCAAAAAGTCTCCGAAAGAGTGCGACAACGCCTGCCTCCGGCAGGCCCTCCCGCTTTGAATCTGCACTGACGGCGAGCGCGCTCATCAAGACTCTCTCGTTTGCCCCTTCGTCTGAGTGTATCGATGGTGTGTGTGTCTTGGCACCTGGCACACCAATACAGGCGCTGAACGACTTCGCAGCAGTGACTTTCTTGCTGGCGTTTGTCCTTGCTACGCGGGCGATGCCGTCTTTCAGCGCCGGAACGCTCCGCGCCTCGACTTCCTTCGCTCGGGCCAAACAACCATCGGAAAACGTCAGGGTGCCGGTGACTTAGAGCCGCAAACGTCTGCGCAGAGTGACGGCCAGGACGACCGAAATGTCTGAATACATGACGCGTCCTGCGGAGCGGCCGACATAGGCGGCGCCTGCGCAACCGAGAGTCAGCGTTGGCCATATATCAAGATGAGCCGCGTCGCAGAATTTTAAACGGCTACTCACTGCGTCTTGGAGCGGTCGTTCAAAGAGCAGCCGTGGCCGCGGCGCTTGGCAGCCGCAGGTAGCCTACCTACCGTCGCCCTGAAGTGGCCGGCAAGTGGTGCAGCAGGACCTTCACGGCAGTCCAAAGCCGCCATTGCCAAACCGACGTGCAACGGTCTCGATCGTCGCGGCATGGCCTGCCGTCTACGGCCTCGCAGGGACCTTGCGTGCCTCGATGGACTCGGTGCCGCGGAAGTCGCAGCCATGCACGGTGGTCGTGCAGCCGGTGCTGTTCAGGCCGGTGTGCCCTCAGCTGATTTGGCCCGTTACCTCACTTGTTCTCGAGCGACCGGCCCGCTCGGCAGTTACCTAAAATGGACCGCGTCCCTTTGGGGCGGTCCAGCCCGCGGCCGCCTGGGGGCGCTGGAGCCTGTGATGCCTGCCGCTGCCCTCCGTAATGATGAAGCTGCAAGCCTGGCCGCGCTGCATGCGCTGCAGGTGCTGGATGGTCCGCCGCATGTCGAGTTCGACGCATTGACACAAGCCGCGGCGCTGCTGTGCGATGTGCCGATTTCGCTGGTCAGCCTGATGGATGCCGACCGCCAGTGGTTCCTGTCCAACCAGGGTCTGCCCAGCATCACGCAGACACCCCGCGACCTGGCCTTCTGCGCCCACGCGGTACTGGGGGCCGAACTGCTGGAGGTGCCTGACGCCACCCAGGACCCGCGCTTTGCGGACAACGCGCTGGTCACCGGCGAACCGGACATCCGCTTCTATGCCGGCGCGCCGGTCCGGTTGAGCAA
>JBBQXN010000163.1:0-3303 GCA_038209585.1 Burkholderiales bacterium | reverse complement strand
CTTTGCTGCTGGATCTGGCTCAGACGATCCGCTCCGAGCCCTTTGCCCGCCTGGCGCGCCATCCCGACTGTCCTCAGGCCTTCACCCGCCAGCGTCAATTGCCTCTGCCGGCATTGATCGCCACGCTGCTGTGCATGCGGGCGTCGTCCCAACAGCGCCTGCTCGATTCGGTCTTCGGCGCCATGCGTGGCACCGCCGACATGGTGCGTGGCGTCAGCGACCGGGCTTTTGCCAAGGCCCGCTCTCATCTGCACATGCCAGCGCTGTCGGCGCTCAACGACCAGGTGCTTGCCCATGCCGGGCGGTTTCAAAGCTGAAGTGCGACACCGCGGATGAGATCAGAAGTCAGCTGGTTGAAGACTTCGGCGGGTGAATGGAAGTTGAGGATTTTGCGAGGGCGGTTGTTCAGCGAGTGCTCGATGGCGGTGAGTTGCTGTTGAGAGACCTGGCTGAGGTCGGTGCCCTTGGGCAGGTATTCGCGGATCAAGCCGTTGGCGTTCTCGTTGGAGCCGCGCTGCCAAGGGCTGCGTGGATCGCAGAAGTAGATGTCCATGTTGAGCGCGGCGCTGAGTGTCTGGTGCTTGCTCATCTCGCGCCCCTGGTCGTAGGTCATGGTCTTGCGCAGCGATTCTGGGATGCTTTGAAGGCGACGCTTGAAGCCGTGGAGGATGTCGTCGGCAGTGGCGCCATCAAGTTTGACGAGCATGACGTAGCGGCTGAGGCGTTCTACGAGGGTTCCCACGGAGGACTGGTTGTTGGCGCCCTTGATGAGATCGCCCTCCCAATGGCCGGGGACGATACGCGCAGCCACCTCAGGCGGGCGCATATCGATGGAGGTCATGTTGGGGATGCCGCCCTTGCGATCGGTGCCGCGCGCCCTGGGCAAGCGGGTCTTGTGACCCTTGCGCAGCAGATCGAGCAGTTCGCTGCGCAGGGTGGTGCGCGGCATGGCGTAGAGGGCGCAGTAGATGGTCTCGTGCGAGACCGAGGGTAGCGTGCCGGGCGAGGGGACGAGCGCTGGCGCGACTGCAGCATTCATACGGGGCAGTTTGCCCGCGATCTGCTCAGGCGACCAGCGACAGCGCAGGCCATCAATGACGGTGCGCCACAGAGGGGAGGATGTATCGCTGCCAAGCTTGCGTCGATGAAAACCGGCCCAGTGGCGCTTGGCACGGGCCCGATCGTGGGCGCGTGTGGCGCGGTAGCCCTCGCGCAGCGAGGTCGCGTCGGCCTTGCCGCGGTTGAGTTCGCGGTAGATCGTGCCAGGGCTGAAGCCGAGCCGCTCAGCGATCAGCTTGACCCTGGTGTTGACCAGAATCAGCGCCTGGATGGCCGTGCGGTCGTCGGCCGAAAGATGCGAGTAGTTGGTTCCCATGTGCGCAACACCTTACAGGATGCGAGTTGTCGCACTTCAAGTCTGAGCCGGCCCCGAATCGTCCGGCCTGGTGCCGCGTTGGCAGGGGCTGCGGCTGGTGGCCGCCGATGCCAGTGTGTTGTTGCCCGCCATCCGACAGTGCCGGCGCACCCAGCGCCTGGCCGCAGCCGATCAGCGTCTGTTCGCCCTGTACCTGCCCGGCGCCGAGTTGACCCTGCATGCGGCCGTGCACTCGGCCAGCGAGTCCGAGCGCGCCATGCTGGCCAACGCGCTGGACAAGCTCAGCCCCCACGACGTGCTGCTGCTCGACCGCGGCTACCCCGCAGCCTGGCTGGTGAATCTGCTCGATGCCAGAGGCCTGCGCTTTATCATCCGTTGCGACACATCCAGCGGCGGCTGGCGCAGCCTGCGCCAGTTCATGCGCAGCGACCTGCACGACACCACCATCACCTTGAAGCCGCCCAAGCCTCAGGACGTGGCCGACTGGGGCTGCCCGGCAACCGCGCCCAAGGTGCGCGTGGTGCGCAGCATCACCCCCAACGGCCAGCTCCGCGTGCTCATGACCAACCTCACGCCCGAGCAGGCTCCCACTGCCGCCTTCGCAGCCCTCTACCACTGCCGCTGGCGCATCGAGGAGGCCTTCCGGCGTCTGAAGCACCGCCTCAAGCTCGAGGCCGTCAGCGGCCTGAGCCAGCACGCCCTGATCATCGACGTCGCCGCCAAGGTCCTGGCCGACAACATCTGCTCGCTGATGTGTGCCGCCTCCCACCACAGCGCTCAAGCCTCGGCCGAGCAGCGCTGTGCGCCCACCACCACACTGCACATCCTGCAACGCGCCTTGCCTCGCCTCATCATGGCCACCAGCATCACCTCTCTCCTGCGAAACACCCTGGCCATGATCGCCCTCACTCTGCGACGATCCCAGCCAGGCCGTTCCACGCCACGCCCAGATGTTCGCTCCAAGCCCCATCCGTCCATGGCCTACAAGGGGTGACATGGCTTAAGTTCGCAGCATTGACCAGCACCCCGGCGCGCAGGTAGCGCCCGATCAACGCCAGCAGCCGCTTGTCGGCGATGGTGCGACCCAGCAAACCCAGCAACACGTCGTGATCGACAGTGTCGAAGAATTTGGCCAAGTCGAGGTCCACCGCGATGCGCAGGCCGTTGGCCACGATCGATTGCACCTGCCGTATCGCCTGGTGTGCGTTGCGGCCTGGTCGGAAGCCGAAGCTCGAATCCGAGAATCCCGGATCGAACAGCGGCGTGAGCACCTGGGCGATGGCCTGCTGGACCACACGGTCGGTGACCGTGGGGGTACCCAACAGGCGTTTGCCGCCACCGGGCTTGGGTATCTCTACCCGTCGCACCGGTTGCGGCTGGTATCGCCCGCGCCGAATCTGCTCGCGCGTTGCCGGCCAGTGGTCGCGCGCGTGCGCGGGCCAGTCCGCAATGGTGATGCCGTCAACGCCCGGCGCCCCCTTGTTGGACTTCACCCGCTGCCACGCTCGCGCCAGGTTGTCGCTGGCCAGCACCGCATCGAGCAAGTCGGCGGTGGCTTCTTTGACTTCGTCTTGTTTCAAGGCTCGGTGCGCGCCGCGCGCCGCCGCATCTCACCCGGTCGGGTTCGGCAATGCGGTCGAGTTCGGCTGCGTCTGCTCCTTGTGTCTCGTTGTTCGGCCCTTCAGCCGCCCGACCCCTGGCGACCTACTACGGCGTTTGCTGACTTCTGCGCCGTCACGCCCAGCGTTGCCGCTGGACGCGCTGCGCGCGGTGGTGACGTTGCTGCAGGTTTCTTCGCTCGCGGCGGGCAGCGCGCCGCGGCACCTGGTTCTTGGTATCCCGGTGAACCGTCCGGGTCTGTCGTCACCACCCACGCGCCGCTCGCGGCGCAGATCTCCCCAGGTAAGAACGCGAACTGTCGGTGCACA
>JBBQXN010000162.1:0-3313 GCA_038209585.1 Burkholderiales bacterium | reverse complement strand
GCCGCTGCGCTTGCCGATGGCCGCCACACCCTGGACTACGCCACCCTGGCCACCCAGGTGCAGGCCTGCGCCGCCGCCCTGCTGGCCTTGGGTCTGCCGCGCACCGGGCGTGTGGGCATCTATCTGGAGAAGCGCTTCGAGGCCGTGGTCGCCAGCTTTGCAGCACCTGCGGCCGGCGGTGTGATGGTGCCGATGAACCCGCTGCTGAAGCCCGAGCAGGTGGTCTACATCGCGCAAGACTGTGCGGTGCAGGTGCTCATCACCTCGCCCGAACGCCTGGCGCTGCTGCTGCCGGTGCTGTCGCTGTGCCCGGGTTTGCGGCATGTGGTGCTGACGTCGGTTTCGACTTCGGCGCCTGCCGAGCCACCTGCGCTGCCGCCGGGCATCGCCCTGCACACCTGGTCTGATTTATTGGCTGGCGCCCCGCCTGCTGGTGCGCGCCCCGGCCACCGCGTCATCGACACCGACCTCTGCGCCATCCTCTACACCAGCGGCAGCACCGGCCGGCCCAAGGGCGTGGTGCTGAGCCATCGCAACATGGTGGCCGGCGCCAAGAGCGTGGCGGGCTATCTTGAAAACGGCCCGCACGACACCTTGCTGGCCGCCCTGCCGCTCAGCTTCGACGCTGGCTTTAGCCAGCTGACCACCGCTTTCCATGCCGGCGCGCGCGTGGTGCTGCTGAACTACCTGCTGCCGCGCGACGTGCTGAAGACCATGGCGCGCGAAAAAGTCACGGGCCTGACGGCGGTGCCGCCGCTGTACATCCAGCTGTCGCAGCTGGAATGGCCGCCCGATGTGACTGACTCGATCAACACGAACCTGCGCTACTTCGCCAACACCGGTGGGCGCATGCCGCGAGAAACGCTGGATGCGCTGCGCGCCCGCATGCCGCAGGCCAAGCCTTTTCTGATGTATGGCCTGACGGAAGCCTTCCGCAGCACCTACCTTCCGCCTGAAGAAGTGGACCGCCGGCCCGATTCCATCGGCAAGGCCATTCCGAACGCCGAAATCTTGGTTTTGCGCGAAGACGGCAGCGAATGTGCGGCGGATGAGCCCGGCGAACTGGTGCACCGCGGTGCGCTGGTCGGCCAGGGCTACTGGAACGACGCCGAGAAAACGGCAGAGCGCTACAAGCCATTGCTGGCTGGCGTGGGTGGCCGTGAAGCTGCACTGCAATTGCCAGAATTAGCCGTCTTCAGCGGCGACACCGTGCGCCGCGACGCTGAGGGTTTTCTGTATTTCATCGGCCGCCGCGACGAGATGATGAAGACCAGCGGCTACCGCGTCAGCCCCACCGAAGTGGAAGAGGCGCTGTACGCCACCCGCCTGGTGGGTGAATGCGTGGCCTTCGGGGTCGACCACGCCACGCTGGGCCAGGCCATTCAGGTGATCGCCACGCCGCCGGCCGGCAGCACAGCGCTGGACGTGCCGGCCCTGCTGACCGAGTGCAAGCGACACTTGCCGGCTTACATGGTGCCGGCAGGCGTGACGCCGGCCGTGGGCCCGCTGCCGCGTAACCCGAACGGCAAGATCGACCGGAAGCTGCTGAGTGCGCAATGGGTGGAGGGACGTGAAGCTCAACGGTCACCTTTGAGCGTGGCCGAAGCATCATGATGTGCTGAAATTGGTGCTTTGATGCGCCACCACATCGGCCAGGAAGCCAAGGCATGAGAACCACCATCACGCTAGATCCAGACGTCGAAAGGCTGCTGAAGGACGCCATGCACCAGCAGGACCTGTCCCTGAAGCAGGTCGTGAATGACGCCTTGCGCACCGCGTTGCAACCCGCGCCGCATGCCCCTGCCCAGCGCTACGTACCGCCGGTTTTCTACAGCGGCCGGCCCTTGGTTGATCTGATCAAGGCCAACGCCTTGGCGGGCGAGCTCGAGGATCTCGACGTCCTTTCCAGGGCGCCTGCACAGGCTGAAGGCGGGCGCCGTGCTGACCTTGCCTGATGTCAACGTTTTGGTAGCGGCTTCGCACCTTCAGGCCGCGGGCCACGCTACGGCGCACCGGTGGTTGGCCGAGGCGTTTTCTGGCACGGGCCGGGTTGGTCTGGCCTGGGGCACGCTGATCGGTTTCATACGCATCTCGACGCGCCGCGGCATTTTCGATCAGCCCTTCACGGTCGAGGTGGCCCTGGGCACCATGCAGAGTTGGTTGGCTCAGCCCAACGCGGTGGTTCTGCATCCAGGCCCACGTCACACTGCCTTGTTATCTGGGCTGTTGATGAGTGCAGGCACTGCGGGCAACTCGAACGCTTCGCGGGGCTGCACTTCGAGTGCCTGAAGGCATGAATTCAGCTTCCCAAGATGGTCCGTGATTACCGTGATTCGCATTCGCCTGGAAGCCCCATTGGAACTGCTGACCAGCGCTGCGCTGGCCAGACAGTTCAAGAACGACCCATCGACGGACACCCGATGAACCGAGATCTGCCTGTTCACGCGCCCATGGCGCAATTCCCCGTCAACCACCAGGGCGAACTGCTCGTCGGCGGCGTGCCGCTGTCGCAGCTGGCCGCGCGCGTGGGTCAGACGCCTTTCTACGCCTACGACCGCAGCCTGCTGCGCGCCCGTGTGGCCCAGCTGCGCGCGGCGCTGCCGGCGGCAGTGAAGCTGCACTACGCGATGAAGGCCAACCCGATGCCGGCGGTGGTGCAGTTCATGGCCGGGTTGCTGGAAGGCATCGACGTGGCTTCGGCCGGTGAGCTGAAAGTGGCGCTGGACGCCGGCGCCAACCCCAACGAGGTCAGCTTCGCCGGCCCTGGCAAGCGCGACCCCGAACTGCTGCAGGCCGTGGCTGCCGGCGTGCTGGTGAACGTGGAGTCGATGCGCGAACTGCCCGTGCTGGCGGCTGCTGCGCAGCGCCTGGGCTTGCCGGCGCGCGTGGCCGTGCGCGTCAACCCCGACTTCGAACTGAAGGGTTCGGGCATGAAGATGGGCGGCGGGCCCAAGCAGTTCGGCGTGGACACCGAGGTAGTGCCTGAAATGCTGGCCTTCATCGCCAGTGAAGCCGCCAGCGGACTGGCCTTCGAGGGTTTCCATCTGTTCGCGGGTTCGCAGAACCTGAAACCCGAGTCGATCTGCGAAGCGCAGATCAAGAGCTACGAGCTGGCCCTGCGCCTGGCTGGCGACGCGCCCGGCGGGCTGCCGCCGGTGCAGTTTTTGAACCTGGGCGGCGGCTTCGGCATCCCTTACTTTCCCGGCGAAAGGCCGCTGGACCTGGCGCCCATAGGCGTGAACCTGCAATCGATCACCGAACGCATGACGCGTGAACTGCCGGCTGCGCATGTCGTCATCGAGCTGGGGCGCTA
>JBBQXN010000161.1:0-3722 GCA_038209585.1 Burkholderiales bacterium | reverse complement strand
CACGCCAACCTGAATCCGGACCTGCAGATCATCGGCCTCCTGCGCGTGATGTTCGACCCGCGCATCACCTTGCAGCAACAGGTCAGCGAACAGCTCAAGGCGCATTTCGGCGACAAGGTGTTCAACACCGTGATCCCGCGCAATGTGCGGCTGGCTGAAGCACCTAGCTACGGCCAGCCGGGCGTCACCTTCGACCCGTCTTCCAAAGGCGCACAGGCTTTCGTGGAGTTCGCACGAGAGATGGTTCAGCGGCTGGGCTGATGTCCGCTCTCACCTGCTGGCGTCGAGCCTGGCTTGCTGCAGTGCGAAGCTGAAATCAGGGCAGCGTTCTTAAAGGCCCAAGCCCTCGTCCGCACCCAGGTGCACGTTCATCGACTGCACCGCCGCGCCGCTGGCGCCTTTGCCCAGGTTGTCCAGGCGCGCCATCACCAAAGCCTGTGTGTCGCTGGCAAAGACGAAGATGTCCACGCGGTTGCTGTCGTTGCAGGCCTGCACATCGAACGATCCACTTTCCAGCGTCGCCGCGTCGCGCAACGGCATCACGCGGATGAAGCGCTCACCGGCGTAGCGGGCATCGAAAGCCGCATGCAAGGTGGCTGCGGTGCAGCCCAGCGACACCAGGTCCAGCGGCACGGTCACGGTCATGCCTTTGTAGAACGGGCCGACGATGGGCATGAAGATGGGCGCTTTGGTGAGGCCGGTCTGCACCATCATCTCCGGCAGGTGCTTATGGTGCAGGCCCAGCGCATAGGGCCGCGGTGCGCGCAGCGCCTGCGGCAGACTGGCATGACACTCGTAGTCCTGAATCATCGTTTTGCCGCCGCCCGAATAGCCGGTGATCGAGCTCACTGACACCACCGTATCCGCCCGCACCAGACCGGCATCGACCAGTGGGCGCATCAGCAGGATGAAGCCGCTGGCATGGCAGCCCGGGTTGGCGATGCGCTTGCTGGCGCGGATGGCGTCGCGCTGTTGCGGCGCCAGTTCAGGCAGGCCGAAGATCCAGCCCGGTGCCGTGCGGTGTGCCGTGCTGGCGTCGATCAGGCAGGTCTGGGGGTTGCTGACCATGGCGGCGGCTTCGCGCGACGCGACATCGGGCAGGCACAGAAAGGCCACGTCGGCGGCGTTCAACAAGCGCGCGCGCTCTGCCGCGTCTTTGCGCTTGTCGGCGTCGATGCGCAGCACCTCCACATCAGCGCGCTGGGCCAGATACTCATGGATGCGCAGGCCGGTGGTGCCTTCCTGGCCGTCGACGAAGACGCGTGTGTTCATACAGAAATCCCGCAGTAAAAGTGCCATCCAAGGATACGACATGCCCTTTGCCAACAACACGGTGCCAAAGCCCCGCGTGCTGCTGCTGCCAGGCTGGCAAGACAGCGGCCCGGGCCACTGGCAAAGCCTGTGGGAGGCACAGCAGCGCGACACGCGCGTGCAGCAGTCCGACTGGTTCTGGCCGCGCCGTGGCGACTGGATGAGTCAGCTCGAACAAGCTGTGCTCGCCAGCGAGCGCCCCGCGCTGCTGGCTGCGCACAGCCTGGGCTGCCATCTGGTGGCGGCATGGGCGGCGCACAGCCAGCATTCGGCACGCGTGCTGGGCGCGCTGCTGGTGGCGCCGCCGGACCTGTCGCGCGCAGACTTGCCACCGCAGCTGGCGCCCTGGTCGCCGCCGGTGCTGGCGCCCTTGCCGTTTCCAGCACGGTTGGTGTTCAGCGACAGCGACCCGTTTGCCTCTGCGCTCGCCAGCCAGGCGCTGGCGCGCGCTTGGGGCGTGCCGGCCCAGCAAGCCTACGCTGGCGGGCATCTGAATGCAGATTCAGGCTTGGGCAATTGGCCAGACGCGCGTACATGGCTATTTGAATTTGCTGACACAGACAAACGATTGATATGAGCGAGCGCTTACACCGTGCCATCCTGGTCAGTGTGGCGGCCGCGGTCGTCGCCGGGCTGCTGCAGCTCACGATCAGCGGCTCCTGGCGCAGCTTGCTCATTTCGGCCGGCCTGGCCTGGGTCGTCATCGGGGCGCCTTGGCTCATCAGGCGCGGCCTGGGCGCCGCCTTGCAACTGCGCCGTACAGCCCACTGGAAAGCGGTGGAAGGCCGGCACTACAGCTTCGCCGGCCAGTCGCTGACGATGACCGACGACGGGCGCTACGTATGGATGCTGGCTGCCGACCTGCAACGCGTGCTGCGCAGCAGCGACAAGGAAGACGTCATCGCCGCCCGCCATGCCGGCCGCTGGCGCCGCGACCCACGCGGCAAGCTGCAGTTGCGGGTGGACACCGTGGTGCAAGTACTGTCCACCTGCCCCAACCGCATGGACCCCCAGACCCTCCACCTGCACCGCTATCTGGAGCGTGAAGTGCTGTTCCCGGCCCACAAGCGCCGGCAGCATCAGGCCGACGCAGCGCCTCGGTGACAATGCGCCGATGGTGACGAAGAAACCCAAAGGGCTGGGCATGGGCCTGGAAGCATTGCTGGGCCCGAAGCTGGGCAACAGCCCGCCGGCAGTGGACGCGCCACCCACGCAACTGGCGCTGAGCCAGCTGCGTGCCGGCAAGTACCAGCCACGCACGCGCATGGACGAAGGCTCGCTCTACGAGCTGGCCGAGAGCATCAAGAGCCAGGGGCTGATGCAGCCCATCCTGGTGCGCCCGGTGTCGGGCGGCGCCACGCCCTACGAAATCATCGCTGGCGAACGCCGTTACCGCGCGGCCAAACTGGCCGGGCTGGACAGCGTGCCGGTACTCGTCAAGGTCGTTGCCGACGAAGCTGCGGCAGTGATGGCGCTGATAGAGAACATTCAGCGCGAAGACCTGAACCCGCTGGAAGAGGCGCAGGGCCTGCAGCGGCTGGTGACCGAATTCCAGCTCACGCACGAACAGGCGGCGCAGGCGGTGGGCCGGTCACGCAGCGCTGCGAGCAACCTGCTGCGCTTGCTGAACCTGAGCGATTCCGTGCAGCAGATGCTGCTGGCCGGCGACATCGACATGGGCCATGCGCGCGCCCTGTTGGCCCTGCCTGCCGCAGAACAGGTGATGGCCGCGCAAGAGGTGGTGGCGAAGAAGCTCAACGTGCGCGAAACCGAGAAGCTCGTCACTCGCCACAGCCGCCCGCCAGCCGAGGAACCCGCTGCCGCCAAGGCCAAGCCGCGCGAACTCCAGCGCTTGGAGCAAACCCTGTCCGACCTGCTGGCTGCCGCCGTGGACATCCGCGTGAAGAGGCGCACCGCGCGCGGCGAGCAAGGTGAAGTGGCGATTGCTTTCGGTTCGCTGGACGAGCTGAACGGTTTGCTGGCCAAGCTGGGACTCAAGGACGCATAGGATTCTGGGCACAAACACCCCAAGCCTGCGCCGCTTGTGCGTAGGCAACCCCGAACGAGCGGCACCTGAAGGAAGCAAGGGGTTGCGCAGGCTTAGCAGCGCCAGACGGGCCTGTTCCGCCGGCTCGACGAGGGTCAGAGGCAGCCCGTGCTGGTGCGCATCTGCAACGGTCCCCAGATCAGCCTAGAAATCGGCAAGGGAGCGAAGCAGCCGGCGCAGCAGCGGCAGTTGCGCGCCGATGGCCAGAAGCTGTCTGTACATCTCGGTGTACTGGGTCAGGAACAGTAGGTTGGCGTACTCGGCCACGCTTTCCGAACGCCCCCAGATGGTCGGCCGAAACAGCTTCGCCGCCGCAGCAAGCTCATGCGCTGCTGGAAGATTCAGGCGTTCCAGGATCGGGGCC
>JBBQXN010000160.1:0-3737 GCA_038209585.1 Burkholderiales bacterium | reverse complement strand
GGGCACCGTGATGCTGTAGCCCTTGACGGGATAGACGGGAATGTCCAGGCCCACGGGTTTGAGCAGCAGCGGCGAATGGCTGCCCATGGCCAGCACCACCTTGTCGGCCTGCAGCAGCCCGGCGTCGGTGTGCACGCCGGTAATGGTGCCGCCGCCCACCTGCAGTTGCTGGATGCGCGTGTTCCAGCGGAACTTCACACCCAGTGCGGCGGCCATCTCGGCAAGGCGGGTGGTGAACAGATGGCAGTCGCCGGTCTCATCACCCGTCAGCCGCAGCGCGCCGACGAACTTTTCCTGCGTCAGCTTCAAAGCGGGTTCGACAGCGCAAAAGCCGGCGCGGTCCAGCACTTCGAAAGGCACGCCGTACTGCTTGAGCACGGCGACGTCGCTGCCGATGCTGTCGAGCTGTTTTTGCGTGCGGAACAGCTGCAGGGTGCCTAGCGCGCGGTCGTCGTACTGGATGCCGGTTTCAGCACGCAGCGCTTTCAGGCAGTCCCGGCTGTACTCGGCAATCGGCACCATGCGGCTCTTGTTGATCGCATACGCACGCTCGGTGCAATTGGCCAGCATCATCGCGCCCCAGCGCCACATGGCGGGGTCGAGCAGCGGCCAGATGACCAGCGGGCTGTGCTGCATCAGCATCCACTGGATGGCCTTCAGCGGCACGCCCGGGCCGGCCCAGGGTGCGCTGTAACCGGGCGAGACCTCGCCGGCATTGCCGAAGCTGGTTTCCAAGGCCGGGCCGCTCTGCCGGTCGACGAGTTCGACTTCATGGCCGGCGCGAGCCAGGTAGTAAGCCGTAGACACGCCGATCACGCCACCGCCAAGAACCAAGACTCTCATTGCGCACTCCTGTGACCCGAAATCATCAGCCACTGTAGCGGCGGCGAACCCGCAGCCGTGCTGCGTTTTCCGAGAGAATCGCCGGATGAACACAGCTTCGGTGCCCTCCGCGCAGAGACAAACACTGTCGATGGGCCAGGTACTGATCTGCGGCGCCCTGATCGTCACGCTCAGCATGGGCATCCGCCATGGCTTTGGCTTGTGGCTGCAGCCGGTGACCATGGACCGGGGCTGGACGCGCGAAACCTTCGCTTTCGCGCTGGCCATCCAGAATCTGGCCTGGGGGCTGGCGGGTCCCTTTGCCGGCATGCTGGCCGACAAATACGGCGCATTCCGCGTGCTCATCGTCGGCGGCATTCTTTACAGCGCGGGCCTGGTGTGGATGGGTTTGGCCAGCTCGGCCCTGGCGTTCACTGGCAGCGCGGGCGTGTTGCTGGGGCTGGCACAAAGCGGCACCACCTATGCCGTGGTTTACGGCGTCATCGCGCGCCAGGTAGACCCTTCCAAACGGTCCTGGGCGATGGGTGTCACGGCAGCCGCCGGCTCGTTCGGCCAGTTCCTGATGGTGCCGGTGGAAAACTGGCTCATCGGCGGCTTCGGCTGGCAGAACGCCTTGTTCGTGCTGGGCTGCCTGGCCTTGATCATCGTGCCGCTGGCCTTCTTCATGCGCGAGCCGCCGCAGCCGGTCAACCAAGGGCCGGAGCAAACGGTCGGCGCCGCCTTGCGTGAGGCCTTCGCCTACCCCAGCTTTCGCCTGCTCACGCTGGGCTACTTCGTTTGCGGCTTCCAGGTCGTCTTCATCGGCGTGCACCTGCCCAGCTACCTCCAGGACCAAGGCATGGCTCCGGGCGTGGCCACCACGGCGCTGGCCCTCATCGGCCTGTTCAACGTCTTCGGCACCTACACCGCTGGCACCTTGGGGCAGCGCTTGCCCAAGCGCCACATCCTGGTGGCCATTTACGCCCTGCGTGCCATCACCATCACCTGGTTCGTGCTGGCGCCTCTGACAGCGACAACGGTGTACGTCTTCGCCAGCGTCATGGGCTTCCTGTGGCTTTCCACCGTGCCGCCCACCAATGCCATCGTGGCGCAGATTTTCGGCGTGCGCTACATGTCCATGCTGGGCGGCTTCGTCTTCCTCAGCCACCAGCTGGGCTCGTTTCTGGGAGCCTGGCTGGGCGGGCTGCTGTTCGACGCCACGGGCAGCTACAGCATCGTCTGGTGGATTGCCGTGGCCTTGAGCGCCATGGCGGTGGCAGCCAACCTGCCCGTGCGTGAGGACGCCATCGTGCGGCCGCAAGCGGCTCCGGCATGAAGACGCGAACCGTCTGGATGGTGCGTGCGCTGGTGTGGGCCGTGGCACTGACGGCGCTGCTGATGGTCTTCATGGCCTACCAGAACCCGCACCTGGCCGTGGACCTGGCCACGCGTGTGTGGGCCTGCTTCTGATGCACGGAATGAACGCCATGAAGGCGCCCTCGGACTGGGTTCAGCGCTGGGCGCATCTGATCACGCCAGGCGGCAGCGCTCTGGACCTGGCCTGCGGCAGCGGCCGCCACGTGCGCTGGTTGGCCGCACGCGGGCATCGCGTCACGGCGGTGGACCGTGACGCAGACGCGCTGGCCACGCTGGGCGATGTCGCTGAATGCGTGCTGGCAGACATCGAGAACGGCCCCTGGCCTTGGCAGCCACCGCAGCAGCATGCGTTCGACGCCGTGGTGGTGACCAACTACCTGTGGCGGCCCTTGTTCGCCACCATCCGCGCCAGCCTGGCTGCAGGCGGCGTGCTCATCTTTGAGACCTTTGCCGATGGCCAGCAGCACATCGGCCGGCCTGCGCGCGCTGAGTTTCTGCTGCAGCCTGGGGAACTGCTGCAGGCCTTTGCGGGTCTGCGCGTGGTGGCTTATGAAGACGGCTTCATCCCCCTGCCGGTACCCGGCCGTTGCGTGCAGCGCCTGGTCGCCGTTCAGGGTCGCAGTGCGGCGCAGGCTCTCGCAGGGGCCCACCGCTAAACTAGCGGGCTAACTGGCACCGAACTCCATGAAATCCATCAACGGCAGCATCGTCGCCCTGGTCACGCCTTTTCAGGCCGATGGCACAGTGGATTACGCCTGCCTGAAGCGCCTGATCGACTGGCACATCCATGAGGGCACCGACTGCATCGGCGTGGTCGGCACCACGGGCGAATCGCCCACGGTGTCGGTGGAAGAGCACTGCGAAATTATCCGCGTGGCGGTGGCGCATGCCGCAGGGCGCGTGCCCATCATGGCCGGCGCAGGCGGCAATGCCACGCGTGAAGCCATCGAGTTGTCGCGATTCGCCAAGTCGGTCGGCGCTGACTGCACGCTGCAGGTGGTGCCGTACTACAACAAGCCTTCACAGGAGGGCATCTACCAGCACTTCCGCGCGATTGCCGAGGCGGTGGACATTCCGGTGGTGCTGTACAACGTGCCCAGCCGTACGGTGGCCGACATGCAGCACGACACCGTGCTGCGGCTCGCGCAGGTGCCCGGCATCGCCGGCATCAAGGAAGCCACCGGCGCGATCGACCGCGCGGGCTGGCTCATCCGCGCGGCGCCGAAGGGCTTCTCGATCTTCTCCGGCGACGATTCCACGGCCGTCGCGCTGATGCTGCTCGGCGGCCACGGCAACGTCAGCGTCACCGCCAACATCGCGCCGCGCCTGATGGCCGAGCTGTGCCGGGCCGCGTTGGCCGGCGACGTGCGTCGCGCCAGCGCGCTGCATCTGCAACTGCTGCCGCTGCACAAGGCGCTGTTCGTCGAGGCCAATCCGATTCCGCTGAAATGGGCCATGGCGCGCATGGGCCTGTGCGGCCCGGCCATGCGCCTGCCGATGACGCCGTTGTCCGAGCCGGCGCAGGCGCCGGTCGAGGC
>JBBQXN010000159.1:0-3809 GCA_038209585.1 Burkholderiales bacterium | reverse complement strand
CTGAAAGCGTCCACGTCTTCGAACTTCCGGTACACCGAGGCAAAGCGCACGTAGGCCACTTTGTCGATGCCTTTCAGCTCGCGCATCACCAGCTCACCCACGCTGGCGCTGGGGATCTCGCGTGCGCCTGAAGTCAGCACTTCTTCTTGTATGCGCTCCACTGCGGTGTCGATCTGTTCCACGCTCACCGGGCGTTTGCGCAGCGCCAGGCTCATGCTGGCGCGCAATTTGGACAGGTCGAATTCCACTCGCGAGCCGTCCTTCTTCACCACGGCAGGCAGGCTGACTTCGCTGCGCTCGAACGTGGTGAAGCGCTTGTCGCAGCCCAGGCAGCGGCGTCGGCGGCGAATGGCCTGGCCGTCTTCGTATTCACGCGTCTCGACGACTTGCGTGTCGTCGTGGCTACAGTAAGGGCAGCGCATCCAGTACGCCGCAGCGTTTAGCGATAAACGGGGAAGTCGCGGGTCAGCGAAGCCACCCTGGCGCGCACCGCGGCAATGTTGGCTTCATCGTGGGGCTTGTCCAGCACATCGGCGATGAAGTGTGCCGTCATCCGGGCCTGTTCTTGCTTGAAGCCGCGCGTCGTCAGTGCGGGCGTGCCCAGGCGAATGCCGCTGGTGACCATCGGCTTTTGGGGGTCGTTCGGGATGCCGTTCTTGTTGCAGGTCATGTGCGCCCGGCCCAGGATGGCCTCGGCTTCCTTGCCCGTCAGGTTCTTGGGCTGCAGATCCACCAGCATCACATGGCTTTCGGTGCGGCCGCTGACGATGCGCAAACCGCGCTCTATCAACGTCTCTGCCATCACCACGGCGTTGTCCAGCACTTGCTGCTGGTAGACCTTGAATTCAGGCGTCAGCGCTTCCTTGAAGGCCACGGCCTTGCCGGCAATCACATGCATCAGCGGCCCGCCCTGGATGCCGGGGAAGATGGCGCTGTTGATTTTCTTGGCCAGTGCTTCGTCCTGGGTCAAAACGATGCCCCCGCGCGGCCCGCGCAAGCCTTTATGCGTGGTGCTGGTCACCACATCGGCATGCGGCACCGGGTTGGGGTAGACGCCGGCGGCGATCAGCCCCGCGTAGTGCGCCATGTCGACCAGGAAGAAGGCACCCACGTCCTTGGCCACCTGAGCGAAACGCTCGAAGTCGATGCGCAGGCTGTAAGCACTGGCACCGGCAATGATGAGCTTGGGCTTGTTTTCGTGCGCCAGCCGTTCCATGGCGTCGTAATCGATGGCTTCATTCGCGTCGAGCCCGTAGCTGACGACCTTGAACCATTTGCCGCTCATGTTCAGCGGCATGCCGTGCGTCAAGTGGCCGCCTTCGGCCAGGCTCATGCCCATGATGGTGTCACCCGGTTGCAGCAGGGCGAAGAACACGGCCTGGTTGGCCTGGCTGCCACTGTTGGCCTGCACGTTGGCGAAATTGGCGCCAAACAGCGTTTTCAGGCGCTCTATGGCCAGCGTTTCGACCACGTCCACGTTTTCGCAACCGCCGTAGTAGCGCTTGCCGGGATAGCCTTCAGCGTACTTGTTGGTGAGCTGGCTGCCTTGCGCCTGCATCACTGCCGGGCTGGTGTAGTTCTCGCTGGCAATGAGCTCGATGTGCTCTTCTTGTCTGCGATTTTCAGCCTGCACGCTGGCCCAGATTTCGGGGTCGACGAGGGCCAGGGTGGATTGATTGCGGTCGAACATGGCGGTCCTTTTCAGCGTCCATCTAAGTGCTTGCCGGCACGCTGCCGCCGGTGTCCGGCAGTGTAGCCGTGCCCCGCTGAGTCAGCTTGGCATCAAGCTGTCAAGGTTTCGACGTCAACAGTGCCACGCGATCCGGCGTGGCTTCCGCGGGAGAAGCCGGTAACTGCGGCGTTGGATTTGCGGGTGCGTCCACTTCCAGCAACACGGGCGGCGGCGGTGCAGGCGGCGTATTCGACGCGTTCAGCGGCACTTTCTTGCCTTCGGCCACGTTGCGCAGATGCGTCTGCTCGGCCATCACCTTGGCGGCGTAACCGCCGTCGCTGTCCAGCAGCGCTGCGCCCACGTAGTAACGCAGACCTTCTCGCAGGCTGCCAGCGCGGGCAATGCACTCCTTCAGTACCTGTACGCCGACGCGCAGGTTGCTGATGGGATCGAAAGCGGCGTGATTGCCGCCAAAAGACTCGTATTTGTCGTTGTGCACGCGCGTCATCACCTGCATCAGGCCCTGCGCTCCCACCGAGCTCTGCGCGAACGGGTTGAAGCGTGATTCGATGGCCATGATGGCCAGGATCAGCGTCGGGTCGAGCTTGGCGCGTTGGCCGATGACCCAGGCTTCCTGAACCAGCGCGCTGATGGGCTCGGGGGCCACGCTGTAGCGCCGCGACAGCCAGCTGGCCACGGCCGCCTGCTCGCGCGTCAGCGCCTTCGGGTCGGTGGCCGTGGCGCGGGCGATGGCGTCCGGCTCGGCATTGCCGGCCAGCACATTGCCCGAGGCCAACTCGCGTTCGACATGCCGCACCTGCAACCAGTCCAGCGCCACGACTTCAGCTTGTTGCCGAATATCGGCGCGCCCGGCGGCAAACACCAGCCCGGCCACTGCAGCAAGCCCCACCAGGGCCAGCGTGTTGTGGCTCACTTCCAGCAAGCCATGGCCTACATCGCGCAAGAACACCTGGACGGATTGCACGGCGGATTTTTGGCGCTGGCGCCAGCGACCGCCCGGGTGCCCGGGCAGAGGTGGATTTGTCATCATGGGGTTCATCTCCTCGCGCTTGCCGGGTCGTTACCGCTGCGAGCGGCTTGCCAGGTGCGCGGCAATAATCGTTTTGGAGGCCCGTAGGGGGCTCGATTGCAATTTCGGGTTAACCCTAATCTTGTGTCTCGAGCGGGATTCTAGGAAGCGCTTAATACACGGTCAAGCATATTAAAATCGATTGTCAGATAGAAAAAGCATGAAATACCGAGATCTGCGTGACTTCATCGCCCAGTTGGAAGTGCTGGGAGAGCTGCGAAAACTGCACGAACCTGTCTCCCCGATGCTCGAAATGACGGCAATCGGCGACAAACTGCTGCGTGCCGGGGGGCCGGCCGTACTGTGCACGCAGCCCACCGGTTACAAAATCCCCGCCCTCATCAACCTCTTCGGCACCCCTAGACGAGTGGCTCTGGGCATGGGCGCAGACAGCCTGGAAGACCTGCGCGACGTCGGCCGCCTGCTTGCCCGGCTGAAGGAACCCGAGCCGCCGAAAGGCCTGAAAGAGGCCGGCAAGCTGCTGCACATGGTGAAGGCGGTGTGGGACATGAAGCCGGCGGTGCAGCGCACAGCGCCCTGTCAGGACGTGGTGATCGAGGGTGACGACGTCGATCTGGGCCTGCTGCCGGTGCAGCACTGCTGGCCAGGCGACGCCGGGCCGCTGATCACCTGGGGCCTGGTGGTCACGCGGGGCCCGCAGGGGGTGGCGCAGCCTCGGCAGAGGCAGAACCTGGGCATTTACCGGCAGCAGGTGATCGGCCCGCGCGAAGTCATCATGCGCTGGCTGGCACACCGTGGCGGCGCGCTGGACTTCCGCGAGTTCGCCCGTGCCAACCCGGGTAAGCCTTTCCCGATGGTGGTGGCGTTGGGCGCAGACCCGGCCACGATCCTGGGCGCCGTCACCCCGGTGCCCGACACGCTGAGCGAATACCAGTTCGCCGGCCTGCTGCGCGGTGGCAGCACCGAACTGGTGGCCAGCGGTGTGGGCGAAGGCGGCTTGATGCTGCAGGTGCCCGCCAGCGCCGAAGTGGTGCTGGAAGGCCACATTCCGCCTGCGGCGCCAGGCTTCGAAGGCGAAAGCGCGCA
>JBBQXN010000158.1:0-3810 GCA_038209585.1 Burkholderiales bacterium | reverse complement strand
CCGCGCTCGCAGGCCATGAAGCTGTCTTCTGCCAAGCCTTTTTCGCGCGCTGCGGCGCGGGCTTTGTCGATCACGTTCTTCATGTCGTGGGGTGCCAGAAACTGCCCCTTCTTGATGTTTACCGGCTTGCCGCTTTGCGCAACCGTGCGGATGAAGTCGGTCTGCCGGCACAGGAAGGCCGGTGTCTGCAGCACATCCACCACGGCGGCAACGGCTGGTACTTCGGCTTCGCTGTGCACGTCGGTCAGGATGGGCACGCCCAGTTCGCGTTTGACCTTGGCCAGGATTTCCAGCCCGCGTTCCATGCCCGGCCCGCGAAAGGTGCTGCCGCTGCTGCGGTTGGCCTTGTCGTAGCTGCTCTTGAAGATGAAGGGGATGCCCAGGCTGGAAGTGATTTCCTTCAAGTGCCCGGCCACGTCCATCTGCAGTTGCTCGCTTTCGACGACGCAGGGGCCGGAGATGAGGAAAAAGGGCTGGTCGATACCGACGTCGAAACCGCAGAGTTTCATTTGCGTTGGTCAGGTTCTATGCAGCGTGAACTGCGGGCGAGGCTGCTTTCAGACGCAGCCCTTGATGTTCGAGCGCGGCGCCCACGAAACTGGAAAACAGCGGGTGCCCGCCCCAGGGCGTGCTCTTGAATTCTGGGTGGAACTGCACGCCCATGAACCAGGGGTGCACGCTGCTGGGCAGCTCGACGATTTCGGTGAGTTGCTCGCGCTGCGTCAAAGCGCTGATCACCAGGCCGGCCTGCTGCAGTTGCGCCAGATAGTTCGTATTGGCCTCGAAGCGGTGACGGTGGCGTTCTGTCACCACCGCGCCGTAGATCTGGTGCGCCAATGTGCCGGGCTTGACGTCGCTGCTTTGTGCCCCCAGACGCATGGTGCCGCCCAGGTCGCTGCTGGCGGTGCGCTTTTGGATGCTGCCGTCGCGGTCTTGCCATTCTTCGATCAGGGCGATCACCGGGTGCGGCGTTTCCGGCTCGAACTCGGTGCTGTTGGCGCCACTCAACCCGGCCATGTGGCGCGCGTATTCGATGGTGGCCACCTGCATGCCCAGGCAGATGCCCAGGTAGGGCACCTTGTGTTCGCGCGCAAATTGCACGGCCGCGATCTTGCCTTCGACGCCGCGCTTGCCAAAGCCGCCGGGCACCAGGATGGCGTCGAACGAAGCCAGCAATTCAGGCGCCGACTGGGGCGTCAGCGTTTCAGAGTCCACGTACTCGATCTGCACCTGCGCGTGGTTGTGGATGCCCGCGTGGCGCAAGGCTTCGTTCAAGCTCTTGTAGCTGTCAGACAGATCGGTGTACTTGCCGCACATGCCGATCTTCACCTTGGTGCGCGGGTGCGCCACCTCATGCACGAGACTGTCCCAGCGGCGCAAATCTGCAGGGCGCGTGAGCAGCTGCAGCTTCATGCAGATCAGTTCGTCCAGGCCTTGTTCGTGCAGCAGGCGCGGCACCTTGTAGATGGTGTCCACGTCCCACATGCTGATCACGCCGTGTGGCTGCACATTGGTGAACAAGCTGATCTTCTCGCGTTCTTCGGCCGGCACCTCGCGGTCGGCGCGGCACAGCAGCACGTCGGGCTGGATGCCGATTTCGCGCATCTTCTGCACCGTGTGCTGGGTCGGCTTGGTCTTCAGCTCGCCGGCCGCGGCGATCCAGGGGACATACGTCAGGTGCACGAAAGCGGTGTTGGTCGGGCCCAGCTTCAGACCCATCTGGCGCACGGCTTCCAGAAAGGGCAGGCTTTCGATGTCGCCTACCGTGCCGCCGATCTCGACAATGGCCACATCCAGGTCTGCACCGGTGTCCGAGCGCGCGCCACGGCGCACGAATTCCTGGATCTCGTTGGTCACGTGCGGGATGACTTGCACGGTCTTGCCGAGGTAGTCGCCGCGCCGTTCCTTTTCCAGCACGGTCTTGTAGATCTGGCCCGCAGTGAAGTTGTTGGCCCTCTTCATCCGCGTGGTGATGAAGCGTTCGTAGTGGCCCAGATCGAGGTCGGTTTCAGCGCCGTCGTCGGTGACGAAGACCTCGCCGTGCTGGAACGGACTCATCGTGCCGGGGTCCACGTTCAGATACGGGTCCAGCTTGATCAGTGTGACCTTCAGGCCGCGAGATTCGAGGATCGCGGCCAGCGACGCTGCTGCAATGCCCTTGCCGAGCGAGGACACCACACCGCCGGTGACGAAGACAAACTTGGTCATGTCTTGCGGCACGTGCCCTGGCCGCGAGAGCCTGCAACGTACCCAGTTGGTAAAGCGCAATTGTAGCGAGGCGGGTTTGCAGGTTCACTGCAGTTTCGCCGCCAGATCGCCAGAGGCGCGTTAACATCCGCCCCGCTTGCACCAGGTGCCTGCCGTTCCGTTCAGGGCGTCAGGTTAAACGGGAAGCCGGTGAGGAGGGTCGTCGAACAAGGCGACCCACCGATCCCGGCGCTGCCCCCGCAACGGTCAGCGAGGAGCGAACTGCAGAGCAGCCACTGGGGCTCGTGTCGAAAGACACGTTCCTGGGAAGGCGCAGTTGGCCTCTGGTGGATTTTCCCCACCAGCACTCGCGAGCCCGGATACCGGCCTGATGCGATGGGAGCTGGCGTTGCGGAGGGCGATGCGGGCTGGTGCCATGTCGCGTCTTTGCATTCCTGCGCTCTCGCGACGCCACGGCAGCACCTGCCTTCCTTTCCTTCAGCCATGCCAGCGCATTGGTTTTCATGTCCGCGCGGGGCGCGCGGCTGGAGGTAGTTTTCGTGTCTATCCGATTTAATGTGGGCCGCGTTTTCGCGCCGCTGCTTTCTTCTTCTTTTTTCGTCCTGGGTCATACCGGGCTTCAGGCGCAAACGGCGCCTGCCACTTCATCTGCGACACAGCAAGTCAGCATCACGGCGACGCGTGTGCCGACGCCTGTGAACCAACTGGTGGCCGAGGTCACGGTCATCGACCGCGCTGCCATTGAGCGCAACGAAGGCCGCACGCTGGTGGAGTTGCTGTCGCAACAAGCCGGGTTGCAATTCGCCAGCAATGGCGGCCTGGGCAAGACAGCCTCGCTCTTCATCCGCGGCCTGGAATCGCGCCATACCTTGCTGCTGGTGGACGGCATCCGGGTTGGTTCAGCCACCCTGGGCACGCCTTCTCTGGACAACTTGCCGCTGGAAGCGGTGGACCGCATTGAAATCGTGCGCGGCCCGATGTCGTCCATCTATGGCAGCGGTGCTTTCGGCGGCGTGATTCAGGTCTTCACGCGCCAGGCCACGCAAGGCTTCAGCGCCAACGCCAAGCTGGCAGCAGGCACCCAAGACTTCGGCCAGATCGCTGCAGGCGTGGGCTTCGGCGATGGCACGGTGGACGCCGCCGTACAGCTGCAACACACCGACACCCGTGGTTTCTCTGCCACCAACCCGAAGGTGCCTTTCGGCAACTACAACGCCGACCGTGACGGCTTCCGCCAGAGTTCCGGCAGCCTGCGCCTGGGCTGGCGGCCCTTGGCGGATTGGCGCGTCGAACTGCTGGCGCTGCAAAGCACCGGCCTGACGCAGATCGACGACGGCCCCGGTGCCGATGCGCGCGCAGAACTGAGCAATCAGCTGGTCGGCCTGTCGGTGCGCGGCCAGGTCCTGCCGGGTTGGAAAACGCGTCTCAGCCTGAGCGAGGCCGTCGATGCCTACGACACCCTGGCCAGCGCCAGCGCCTTCGCCAGCTTGGGCGAAATCCGCACGCGCAGCCGCCAAACCGGCTGGGAAAACACGGTGGACACCCCCGTGGGCACAGCACTGGTGTTGCTGGAGCGCACCGAAGAAACAGTGACCCGGCCAG
>JBBQXN010000157.1:0-3872 GCA_038209585.1 Burkholderiales bacterium | reverse complement strand
GAACGTGCTGCTAGCACGCTAGGTACGTTTTTGTGTGAGGAACAGACTTTGAGTCTCAATCGCAATGAAAAGGCCGCCGTGGTCACGGACGTCGCAGCGCAAGCTGCCCGTTCGCAGACGCTGGCATTGGCCGAATACCGCGGCCTCACCGTGGAAAACTTGAACAAACTGCGCGTCGACGCGCGGTCCAAGGGTGTGTACCTTCACGTGTTGAAGAACTCCCTGGCCCGCCGCGCTGTTGCCGGTACGCCGTTCGAGGTTGCCCAAGGTGAGATGGTCGGTCCGTTGATCTACAGCTTTTCGGAAGATGCCGTGGCGGCTGCCAAGGTCATCGCCGACTTCGCCAAGACCAACGACAAGCTCGTCATCAAAGGTGGTGCGTACGCCGGCAAAGCCCTGAATGCAGACGGCGTGAAGGCGCTGGCCGCCATTCCTAGCCGCGAAGTGCTGATCTCGCAAGTGGCTGGTTTGCTGAAGTCGCCTATCCAGCGCATGGCTGGCGTGCTGGCTGCAGTGGCTGAGCAACGCGGTAGTGGTGCTGCCAACAGTGCCGAAACCGTCACTGAGGAAAGCGCCGAAGCAGTCGCCGCTCCGCCTGTCGAGCCCACCGCGGCCTGACCCCAACCGTACCCCCAAGTTTTAGGAAGATATTCAAATGGCATTCGATAAAGACGCTTTCCTGTCCGCGATGGACAGCATGTCGGTGATGGAACTGAACGAACTCGTGAAGTCCATCGAAGAGAAATTCGGCGTGTCCGCCGCCTCGATGGCCGCTCCGGCTGCCGGTGGTGCCGGTGGCGCTGCTGCAGTCGTTGAAGAGCAGACCGAGTTCAACGTCATGCTGCTCGAAGCTGGCGCCAACAAGGTCTCGGTCATCAAGGCCGTGCGCGAACTGACGGGCCTGGGCCTGAAGGAAGCCAAGGACATGGTTGACGGCGCTCCCAAGGCCGTGAAGGAAGCCGTTTCCAAGGCCGATGCTGACGCCGCTCTGAAGAAGCTGCTGGACGCCGGCGCCAAGGCGGAAATCAAGTAAGTTGGTTCGTCCCTGGGGTGCTCTGGCACCACGGGGGCACCTGCAAGTGCGGCGTGCCGCCTTTGCAAGTGTTCTTTGATCCGACTGCAGAGAACAGGTTTGGTCGGGCCCTGGTGCAATGCCGGGGTTGTCCGCCAGCGGCAGGTAGTGGCCTGTCACCAAGCATCGAACGCAAGCTTCGAGAAGACAGTCGCCGATGAATGCCCGTCTAGGCCAGCCGGGTGTTCTCGATACGGAGAGTTCAATGGCGCAAGCAACCCCCTACACCTACACCGAGCGCAAGCGTATTCGCAAGAGCTTCGGCAAGCGTGCGAGTGTTCTCAACGTTCCTTATCTTCTGACCATGCAGAGCGACAGTTATGTCGCCTTCCTGCAAAAAGACGTCGCGCCGCAAAAGCGCAAGCCAGAGGGGTTGCAAGCAGCCTTTCTGTCGGCGTTCCCCATCGTCTCGCACAACCAGTTTGTCGAGATGAAGTTCATCGAATACAACATCGCCAAGCCGCCGTTCGATGTGCGCGAATGCCAGCAGCGCGGTTTGACCTTCGCCGCCGCCGTGCGCGCGAAGCTGCAGATGATCATCTATGACCGGGAATCGCATCCGGCCAAGGCAGTCAAGGAAATCAAGGAGCAAGAGGTCTACATGGGCGAAGTGCCCCTGATGACCGACTACGGCTCCTTCATCGTCAACGGCACCGAGCGTGTCATCGTCTCGCAGCTGCACCGCAGCCCGGGCGTGTTCTTCGAGCACGACAAGGGCAAGACGCACAGCAGCGGCAAGCTGCTGTTCAGCGCGCGCATCATTCCTTATCGCGGCTCCTGGCTCGACTTCGAGTTCGACCCGAAGGACATCCTGTACTTTCGCGTCGACCGCCGCCGCAAGATGCCGGTGACGATCCTGCTCAAGGCCATCGGCCTGAACCCGGAAAGCATCCTTGCGCACTTCTTCGTCAACGACACCTTCCGCTTGATGGACACGGGTGCGCAGATGGAATTCGTGCCCGAGCGCCTGAAGGGCGAAGTGGCGCGTTTCGACCTGACCGACAAGAACGGCGTGGTCGTGGTCGAGAAAGACAAGCGCATCACCGCCAAGCATGTGCGTACCCTGGAACAAGCCGGCACCGGCTTTGTTGCCGTGCCGGAAGACTTCCTCGTCGGCCGCATGCTGTCGAAGAACCAGGTCGATCCGGACACCGGCGAGATCGTGGCCAAGGCCAACGACGAGCTGACCGAAGCCGTGTTGAAGAAGCTGCGTGTGGCAGGCATCAAGGAAGTGCAGTGCCTGTTCACCAACGAGCTGAACCAGGGCGCCTACATCAGCCAGACGCTGGCCTCTGACGAGACCGCCGACCAGCTGGCCGCGCGCGTGGCCATCTACCGCATGATGCGCCCCGGCGAGCCGCCGACCGAGGACGCTGTCGAGGCGTTGTTCAATCGGCTGTTCTACAGCGCCGACACCTACGACCTGAGCCGCGTCGGCCGCATGAAGTTCAATGCGCGTGTGGGCCGCAACGCCCCCGAAGGCTCGATGACCTTGTCCAACGAGGACATCCTCGACGTCGTCAAGATCCTCGTGGACCTGCGCAACGGCAATGGCGAAGTCGACGACATCGACCACCTGGGCAACCGGCGTGTGCGTTGCGTGGGCGAGCTGGCCGAAAACCAGTACCGCAGCGGCCTGGCGCGCATCGAGAAGGCCGTCAAGGAGCGTCTGGGCCAGGCCGAGACCGAAGCCCTGATGCCGCATGACCTGATCAACAGCAAGCCGATCAGTGCTGCCCTGAAGGAATTCTTCGGCGCCAGCCAGCTGAGCCAGTTCATGGACCAGACCAACCCGCTGAGCGAGATCACGCACAAGCGGCGTGTCTCGGCCCTGGGCCCGGGCGGCTTGACGCGTGAGCGTGCGGGCTTCGAGGTGCGCGACGTGCACCCCACCCACTACGGCCGTGTCTGCCCGATCGAAACGCCGGAAGGCCCGAACATCGGCCTGATCAATTCGCTGGCGCTCTATGCGCAGCTGAACGAATACGGCTTCCTGGAAACACCTTACCGCCGTGTGAACGACGGCAAGGTGACGATGCAGATCGACTACCTGTCGGCCATCGAAGAAGGCAAGTACGTCATCGCCCAGGCCAATGCCGGCCTGGATGACGACGGCAAGCTGATTGATGAACTGGTGAGTGCGCGTGAGAACGGCGAGTCGGTGTTGCTGTCGCCGGAGCGCGTGCAGTACATGGACGTGGCGCCCACACAGATCGTTTCTGTGGCGGCCTCGCTCGTGCCCTTCCTGGAGCACGACGACGCCAACCGCGCTTTGATGGGTGCCAACATGCAGCGGCAGGCCGTGCCTGTGCTGCGTCCTGAGAAGGCCTTGGTCGGCACGGGCGTCGAGCGCGTGGCGGCCATCGACTCGGGCACCGTCGTCACCGCACGCCGCGGCGGCATCGTCGACTATGTCGACACCAACCGCATCGTCATTCGCGTCAACGACGCGGAAACGGTGGCTGGTGAAGTGGGCGTGGACATCTACAACCTGATCAAGTACCAGCGGTCCAACCAGAACACCAATATCCACCAGCGCCCGATCGTCAAGCGCGGTGACAAGGTGGCTGTGAAGGACGTGGTCGCCGACGGCGCCAGTACCGACCTGGGTGAACTGGCCCTGGGCCAGAACATGCTGGTCGCCTTCATGCCGTGGAATGGCTACAACTTCGAGGACTCGATCCTCATCAGCGAACGCATCGTGGCCGAGGACCGCTACACCTCGATCCACATCGAGGAACTGGTGGTGATGGCCCGCGACACCAAACTGGGCAGCGAGGAAATCACCCGCGACATCCCG
>JBBQXN010000156.1:0-3939 GCA_038209585.1 Burkholderiales bacterium | reverse complement strand
GGCTTGCTGCACGCGCATTACGCCAGCGGCTACGGCGTGCTGGCCAGTTTGAGCGGCTGCCGCCCGCGTCTGGTCTCGGTCTGGGGTAGCGACGTGTTCGAGTTTCCCGAGATCTCGTTTCTGCACCGCGCGCTGCTGCGTTGGGTGCTGCGCAGCGCTGATGCAGTGGCCTGCACCAGCCAGGCGCTGCAGACGCGGGTGCGCAATTTGATCGGTCCTGGCTGCACTACGGCGTTGACGCCATTTGGGGTGGACTGGTTGCCTGTACCTGCGGCGCACTCTGAGAAGGGCCAGGCCTTGTGCGTGGGCACCGTGAAGACCTTGGCACCTGCGTACGGCATCGACCTGCTGCTGCGCGCATTCGCGCGCATACGAAAGGCGCGACCCGACGATGCCATACCGCTGCGCCTGCGCCTGGTGGGCGATGGGCCGCAACGCGCTGAGCTTGAACGTCTGGCAACCGAATTGGGCATCGCCGAGCAAGTGGACTTCGTTGGGGCCGTGCCGCATGCGCAAGTGGCTGCTGAGCTGCAGCGCATCGATGTGTTCGTCGCCGCGAGCCGGCAAGAAAGCTTCGGCGTGGCCGTGCTGGAAGCCTCAGCCGCCGGTTTGCCCGTGGTGGTCACGCGCGTGGGCGGCCTCCCTGAAGTGGTGGAAGACGGCGTCACCGGTGTGCTGGTGGAGCCCGACGACGTGCCCGCGCTTGCCGGTGCCATCGGCCGACTGCTGGACGACGCGCCGCTGCGCGTGCGCCTGGGCGCCGCCGGGCCCGGCTGGGTGGCTGCACGTTACGCCTGGCCACGCTGCGTGAGCACGATGCTGGCGCTGTACGGCAGCCTGGTGCAGGCCGGGCGATGAAGATCGTCTACATCAACCACTATGCCGGCAGCCCGCTGCTGGGCATGGAATACCGGCCCTACTACCTGGCGCGTGAATGGGTGCGGGCTGGCCATGCAGTGCAGATGCTGGCGGCCGATTTCTCGCATGTGCGCGCGCGCCAGCCGGTGCCTGGCGATGAAGTGCTGGACGGCATCGCCTACCGCTGGTGTCGCACGCCGGCTTACCAGGGCAATGGCCTGGGCCGCGTGCGCAACATCGCCGCTTTCTTGCGCGCAGTGGTGGCCGACACACCGAGGTTGGTACGCGATTTCAGGCCCGATGTCGTCATTGCCAGCAGCACCTACCCGATGGACATCTGGGCGGCCAGGCACATGGCACGCCGCGCGGGTGCCAAGCTGGTTTATGAGGTGCACGATCTGTGGCCGCTGAGCCCTATCGAACTGTCGGGCATGTCGCCGCGCCATCCGTTTGCCCTGCTGTGCCAGGCGGCTGAAGACGCCGCTTACCGCGACGCCGACGTCGTCATCAGCATGCTGCCCAAGGTGCATGCGCATATGGTCAGCCGCGGGCTGGACTTGAGCAAGCTGCACATCGTGCCCAACGGCATCACGTTCGACGAGTGGCAAGGCGCAGCACCACCGATGCGCGACGACGTGGCTGCCGCGCTGGCTGCAGCGCGGACCGCAGGCCGCACCATCGTGGGCTATGCCGGCAGCATGGGCCTGCCCAACGCGCTGGACGTGCTGCTGGACGCAGCAGCGCTGCTGCGCGATGCGCCCATGGCCTTCGTCATGGTGGGAGACGGCCATGAGCGCGTGCGGCTCGCGGCACGCGTCGCCGCGCAAGGGCTACAACATGTGCAGCTGTTGCCACCTATCCCCAAAGCCCAAGTGCCCGCGTTTCTGGCCGCCATCGACATCGCCTACATCGGCTGGCAGCGCGTGCCCATCTACCGCTTCGGCATCGCGCCGAACAAGTTGATGGACTACATGATGGCCCGCGCCCCGGTGCTGCATGCGGTGCAAGCCGGCAACGACCCGGTGGCCGAGAGTGGCTGCGGCATCACCGTCGTGCCGCAAGATGCGGCGGCCAGCGCCGAGGGCCTGCTGCACCTGGCTGCGCTGCCGCTGGCAGCACGCCAGGCCATGGGTGAGCGTGGTCGCGCGTTTGTGCTGGCCCACCACACCTACCCCGTGTTGGCGCGGCGCTTCATCGAAGCGATGGCATGAACGAAGAAACCCGGGCGGTGGCCGAACGCTATGCCAGACGAGCACCAGGCGATGACCGCTACAGCCCGCTGAAGCCCGACGTCTGGCAGACCCTGCAGGAACGCCAGCGCGTGTTGCTGGGCCTGTTCAGCCGCGCCGGCATCACCGACTTGTCGTCGCTGCGGCTGACCGAAGCGGGCTGCGGCAGTGGCGGCAACCTGCTGGAAATGCTGCGGCTGGGTTTCGCGCCGCAGCACTTGCAAGGTGTGGAACTGCTGCCGGCCCGCCATGCCCAGGCGCGTGAACGTCTGCCCGCCATACTGCCGCTGTGGCTGGGCGATGCCTGCGACCCCCAGGTCGTGCGCATTGCCGCAGCCAGCCAGGACCTGGTGCTGCAGTGCACGGTGTTTTCGTCGCTGCTCGACGATGCCTTTCAGCAGCGCCTGGCCACCACCATGTGGTCCTGGCTGAAGCCGGGCGGTGCCGTCGTCTGGTATGACTTTGCAGTGGACAATCCGCGTAACCCGGATGTGCGGGGCGTGCCGCTGGCGCGTGTGCGGCAACTGTTCCCCGCAGCGCGGGTGGTTTGCCGCCGCGTCACCCTGGCCCCGCCGCTGGCGCGCCGCGTTTGTCGCATTCACCCGCTGCTGTACCCCGTCTTGAACGTTTTGCCGCTGCTGCGCACGCACCGGTTGGTCTGGTTAGAGAAACCTGCATGAGCACCACGCCGCCCCACTCTGATCTGCCTTTTCTGCCATTTGCGTTGCCCGAGATCGGCGAAGAAGAAATCGCCGAAGTCGTGGACGCCTTGCGCAGCGGCTGGATCACCACCGGCCCCAAGACAAGGCAGTTCGAAGGCGATTTCGCGGCTTTTCTGGGCGACGCCACGCGCGGCGAAGAACTGCATTGCGTGGCGGTCAACAGCGCCACGGCTGGCCTGCACCTGGCACTGGAAGCGCTGGGCATCGGCCCGGGTGACGAGGTCATCACCACCACACACACCTTCACATCCACGGCCGAAGTCGTGCGCTACCTGGGCGCCGATGTGGTGCTGGTGGACATCGACCCGGCCACACTGAACATCGACCCCCAGGCCATCGAAGCCGCCATCACACCGCGCACCAAGGCCATCATGCCGGTGCACTTTGCCGGACTGGCGGCCGACATGTCAGCCATCCTGGACATCGCCAGGCGCCATGGACTGAAGGTGGTGGAAGACGCGGCACATGCCCTGCCCACCACCAGCGAAGGCAGGTTGATCGGCACGCTGGACAGCAGCGCCACGGTCTTCAGCTTCTACGCCAACAAGACCATCACCACAGGCGAAGGTGGCATGCTGGTGACGCGCGACGCGGCACTGGCGCAACGCGCCAAAACCATGCGTCTTCATGGCATGAACCGCGACGCCTTCGACCGCTTTACGGCCAAGGTGCCCAGCTGGTACTACGAAGTGGTGGCGCCAGGATTCAAGTACAACTTGACGGACATCGCTGCGGCGATGGGGATTCATCAGTTGCGGCGGGCGCAGGCTTTTCAACAAAAGCGCGTCGAATTGGCCGCTGCCTACGACCAGGCCCTGTCCGGCCTGCCCCTGCTGCTGCCACCGCGCGCAGCCGCAGGTGAACAGCATGCCTGGCACCTGTACGTGGTGCGACTGGCGGATGACGTCGGCATCGAACGAGATCGCTTCATCGAGCGCCTGTTCGACGCCGGCATCGGTTGCAGCGTCCACTACATCCCGCTGCACCTGCACCCCTACTGGCGCGAACGGTATGCATTGCTGCCAGCGCAGTTTCCGCACAGCCAGCATGCCTATGAACGCATGGTCAGCCTGCCGCTGTACACGCGCATGGGGCTGGAGGAAGTGCAGCGCGTAGCTGGCGCAGTGCGC
>JBBQXN010000155.1:0-3971 GCA_038209585.1 Burkholderiales bacterium | reverse complement strand
GAAGATGGAGATCCCCGAGGACAAGATCCGCAAGATCATGAAGATCGCCAAGGAACCGATCTCGATGGAAACCCCGATCGGCGACGACGACGACTCCCACCTGGGCGATTTCATCGAGGACAGCGCCAACACCGCGCCCATGGAAGCCGCGATGCAGGCCGGCCTGCGGGACGTGGTCAAGGACATCCTGGACAGCCTGACCCCGCGCGAGGCCAAGGTGCTGCGCATGCGCTTCGGCATCGAGATGACCAGCGACCACACCCTGGAAGAAGTGGGCAAGCAGTTCGACGTGACGCGCGAGCGCATCCGCCAGATCGAGGCCAAGGCCATCCGCAAGCTCAAGCATCCCAGCCGGTCTGACAAGCTGCGCACTTATCTCGATAACCTCTGAACGGTCGGGCGGGATACGAGTCAAGCACGCAGCCGTTTTAAACTTTGGCCGGCATGACACGTATTTCCGACCGCACCGTTTTGTTCGCCGACCTGCGCGGAAGCACGGCATTGTTCGAGACTTTGGGCAACGCTGAGGCGACGAGCGTGGTCACGCACTGCGTGAACGCGCTCAGTGCCCCGGTCTCAGGCCATGGCGGCAAGGTGGTGAAGACGCTGGGTGACGGCTTGATGGCGGTGTTCGAGAATCCGCCCAACGCGGTGAACAGTGCCATGCTGATGCACGATGTTCTCGACGGCATTGCTTCACGCAGCGAGGAGCGTGGCGCGTCTGCTGGTTTGCGTGCCCTGCGCTTGCAAGTGGCGGTGGCGCGCGGTGAAGTCGTGGAGATGGCAGGCGACTGCTACGGCGACGCGGTCAATGTCGCGGCGCGGCTGCTCGATCACGCCAGCGACAACGAAACGCTGATCACTGCCGAAGTGCTGCAAGACCTTCCTGGGGATTTGAGCGTGCGTTTTCGCAACCTTGACAAGCTCGTGTTGCGTGGCCGCGTGGAGCCAGTGCATGTGTATGTCATGGGCGGCCGCCGTTACAGCGACCAGGCCGTCACGCTGTTCGGCGATGTTTCCACCGTGCTCGAACCCGATGGCTTGCGCCTGATGTGGGACGAGATGCAACGTGTTTATGCCAACGAACAGATGCCGGTGGTGCTGGGCCGCAGCCCACAAGCCAGCTTTTGTGTCGACGACTCCCGCGTATCCCGTTCTCACGCACGGGTCGATTGGCATGGCGGCAGCTTCCAACTCACTGATCTCAGTTACAACGGAACTTATGTTCGCTTCAACGACGGAGAGATCGTCAGCCTGCGCCGCGGAAGTTGCACCCTGCATGGCAGCGGCGCCATCGGTCTGGGTGGCTCACCCACCGATCCTGCGTCGGCTTGCATCAGTTTTGAAGTGCTGCGTTTTGCCGACACCCAACCGCAACAAGTCGGTATCGATTTCCGCTGACCCCCTGCAGGCAAACTGACATGCGTGTGCTTTACGTGGACGACGATCGTGTCAACACCTTGCTGTTCAGCGAAACCTGCCGGCTGGCTGGTGGCGTTGAACTGGAAACTGCCATGACAGGCGCTGAAGCGCTGGACTTGGTGCAAGGCTGGCAGCCGGAATTACTGGTGATCGATCTGCATCTGCCCGATACCGACGGCTACCGCTTGTTGGCGGCTCTGCGCCAGCATATGGATTCACCCCAGTTGCCCGCCATACTTTGCACTGCCGACGAAGCGGCTGCAGTTCAGGCACCCGCTTTGGCCGCAGGCTTCGATTGCTGCTGGACCAAACCCGTCGAATTGCAAGCGGTGATCGACGAGTTGTCACGCCGCAACCAGCTCAGTCAAACCCAGAACGGCGCGTTTTCGCGAGCTTCTACGTGAGTTTCCAGCCCGAACCGAAATTTCGTCACGGTCAGTCCGCCCGCACGGCAGTGCTGCTGGTCAATCTGGGCACGCCTGACCAACCTACAGCCGCAGCATTGCGCCGTTATCTGGGGGAATTTCTGAGCGACCCGCGCGTGGTGGAAATTCCGCGCCTGGTCTGGATGCCGATCCTGCACGGCATCATTTTGCGCACGCGGCCCGCGCGTTCGGCAGCCAAGTACGCCAGCGTGTGGATGCCCGAAGGCTCACCCCTGGCGGTGTGGACGCAGCGGCAGACCGAGGCGGTAGCGCGAGCCCTGGCCGATCGCGGCCATACGCTGGTGGTACGCCACGCCATGCGCTACGGCAATCCCGGGATTCCTGCGGTCATGGACGATCTGCGCAAGGAAGGTGTCACGCGGGTGCTGGTACTGCCGCTGTACCCGCAGTACGCGGCGGCCACCACGGCCAGCGTCGCCGACAAGCTGCTGCAGTGGGCCACGCAAGCTCGCCGCATGCCTGAATTGCGCTTCATCAACGAATACCCCGACGACGCGGGCTACATCGCCGCGTTGGCTGAGAAGGTTCGCAGCCATTGGGCCGAGCATGGCCGCGCCGAACGTTTGGTGCTCAGCTTTCATGGCGTGCCGCACCGCTCTTTGATACTGGGTGACCCCTACCACTGCCAGTGCCACAAGACCGGGCGCCTGCTGGCCCAGTCCCTGGGTCTTTCCAAAGATGAGTTGCTGCTCACGTTCCAGAGCCGTTTCGGCAAAGCCAAGTGGTTGGAGCCCTACACCGAGCCAACGCTGAAAGCCCTGGCCGCAGCCGGAGTGAAGTCGGTCGACGTGATGTGCCCGGGCTTCGTCGCCGACTGCCTGGAAACCCTGGAAGAGATTGCCCAGGAAGCGCACGAGGCTTTCATCGAAGCCGGTGGCCAGCAGTTCCGCTACATCGCCTGCCTGAACGATCAGCCCAGCTGGATCACCGCCCTGGCCAACTTGGCTGAGCGCCACTTGCAAGGCTGGGACACACGCGAGCAACCCGACATCGCCACCTTGGCACTGCAGCGCGACAAGGCGCTGGCCATGGGCGCGGCCGACTGAATCAGCAAAGTGAAGCCTGGCCGAGCTAGCGCATGAACGACAAGCCAGCTCTGACCGGCATGCGCCTGGACAAGTGGCTGTGGGCCGCGCGCATTTTCAAAACACGCGCACTGGCCGCAGAAGAAGTGGGCCTGGGCCGCGTGCAGGTCAACGGCCTGGCGGCCAAGCCGGCGCGCGAAGTCAAGGCTGGAGACATGCTGCGACTTCGCCAGGGCCCTGTGGCGCGTGAATTCCGAGTGCTGGGCCTGAACGCCACGCGCGGCCCGGCACCCGTGGCGCAGGCCCTGTATGCCGAGACTGCCGAAAGCCTGGCCGCTCGCCAGGCAGCAGCCGACCGTAAACGCCAAGGCGTGGAGCCAGCGGACAGCCTGGTGCACGGCAGGCCGACCAAACGCAACCGCAGAGAACTGGCCGACTGGCAACGCTGGAGCGCCAGCAGCGACGATCTGGGCTGATTTGCACCGACGCACCTGCTGTCTTCGGCACGCCATGACAGAAGCCCTCTTGAAGTCCAGGGCAGCGGCCCCAAGTCTGCATCGTCCAAAGAAGACAACGCCATGAACCCCGACACCTCACACACAGATCACGACAGCCCTGCATTGCCCACGGCAGCTGCAGACACTTCGGCAGCTGCCTCAGCCGACGCAAGCTCACCAGCCGGCTTGACTGCGCGGCTGGCTGAACTTCAGACCCAGCACGACGCGCTGAACGACGCCTTCCTGCGTGCCAAGGCTGAAGCAGAAAACATCCGGCGCCGCGCTGAAGAAGACATGAGCAAGGCGCGCAAATTCGCCATCGAGTCTTTCGCCGACAGCCTGCTTCCGGTCAAGGACAGCCTGGAAGCGGCCATCGCGTTGCCGAACGCCACCGAGGAGCAATTGCTGGAAGGCACGCACGCCACATTGCGCCAGCTGACTGCGGCGCTGGAACGCAATAAGGTGATGGCCATTGCGCCACCAGCAGGTACCAAGTTCGACCCCCATCAGCACCAGGCAATCAGCGTGGTACCGGCAGAACAAGACGCCAACACGGTGGTCAGCGTGCTGCAAAAGGGCTA
>JBBQXN010000154.1:0-3997 GCA_038209585.1 Burkholderiales bacterium | reverse complement strand
CTGGGCCCGTGGACGCCGAAGTATGAAAACGGCCTGCTCTACGGCCGCGGTGGCGCTGACGATGGCTACGCCGCCTATGCCGCGGTGACTGCCATCGAATCACTACATGCCCAGGGCATCTCCCACCCGCGCTGCGTGGGCCTGATCGAAAGCTGCGAAGAAAGCGGCAGCCACGACTTGCCCGCCTACATCGAAGCTCTCAAGCCGCGGCTGGGCAATGTCGGTCTGGTGGTCTGCCTGGACAGCGGCGCTGGCAATTACGACCAGCTCTGGCTGACGACCAGCCTGCGCGGTATGGTCAGCGGTGTCCTGAAGGTGGAAGTGCTGACCGAAGGCATCCACAGCGGCGACAGCAGCGGTGTCGTGCCCAGCAGCTTTCGCGTCATGCGCCAGGTGCTCGACCGGCTGGAGGATTCCAGGACCGGCAACCTGCTGCCCGAGAGCTTTCACTGCGAATTGCCGGCTTCACGCCTGCAGCAAACGCGCGAGACCGCAGCCATCCTGCAAGATGAAGTCTGGAAGCGTTTCCCCTGGGCCTGCGGCGCCGACGGCGGCAACGTGCTGCCCACCACCACCGACCCGGTGCAGGCGCTGTTGAACCGTACCTGGCGGCCCACGCTCAGCATCACGGGCGTCGAAGGATTCCCTGAAATGAAGAGCGCCGGCAACGTGCTGCGGCCCTACACCGCCTTCAAGCTGTCGCTGCGCTTGCCGCCGCTGGTGGACGGGCACGAGGCGTCGCTGAAGCTGAAAACGCTGTTGGAAGACAACGCGCCCTACAACGCCAGGGTCACGTTTCACCCCGACGGACGGGCAGGCGCGCTGGGCGCCACAGGCTGGAACGCGCCCGATCTGGCGCCTTGGCTGGAAGGGGCCTTGAACGACGCGTCGAATGCGCACTTTGGTGCGCCTGTGGGCTACATCGGCCAGGGCGGCACGATTCCGCTGATGAGCATGCTGCAAAAGGGCTTCCCGGCCGCGCAGATGATGGTGTGCGGCGTGCTGGGACCCAAGAGCAATGCCCATGGGCCGAACGAATTTCTGCATGTGCCTTACGGCAAGCGGCTGACTGCTGCTGTTGCTCAGGTGATTGCGGCCTGCCCTTGAACTGATCGCGCTTTCCAGGCGCCAAAGAGGATGAGCACCCCTGGAATGGCCAGCATCGTCCAGATGATGTGGCTCGGGTGCTCTTTCACCCATGGCAGGTTGCCGAACAGGTAGCCTGCCGTGGTGATGCTGCCCACTCACAGCACGCCACCCAGCACATCGAATACCGTGAACTTGCGGTAGGACATGGTCGCCACACCGGCCACGAACGGCGCGAAAGTGCGCAGGAATGGCATGAAGCGCGCAGCGATCACAGTAGCGCCGCCGTAGCATTCGTAAAAGCCGTGCATCTGGTTGAAAGCCTGGCGATTGAACCAGCGCGACTGTGACCAGCCGAACACGCGCGGCCCGACACGCCTGCCGATGGCGTGAAGTCGATCATGCTGATTGGCCGAGCCTGGGGCTTTGTTCTGCACTCATTTCTGCATCGCTGATGTTTTCCTGCAGGAACCCGCCGCTCTGGTGCGCCCACAGCTTGGCGTAGTGGCCGTGCTGGGCCAGCAGTTCTGCATGGCTGCCTTGTTCGACGATGCGGCCCTGTTCCAGCACGATGAGCCTGTCCATGCGCGCGATGGTGGACAGGCGGTGGGCGATGGCGATCACCGTCTTGCCTTCCATCAAGCCCAGCAACTGGCCCTGGATGGCGATTTCGACTTCGCTGTCCAGTGCGCTGGTAGCCTCGTCCAGCACCAGGATGGGCGCGTCTTTCAACACCACGCGGGCAATCGCCACGCGCTGGCGCTGGCCGCCACTGAGTTTGACGCCGCGTTCGCCCACATGGGCGTCGTAGCCGGTACGGCCTTTCCAGTCCTGCAGGCTCAGGATGAATTCATGCGCCTGTGCTTTCTGCGCTGCGGCCATGATGTCTTCCATGCTGGCCCGCGGCCGGCCGTAGCGGATGTTGTCGGCAATCGACCGGTGCAGCAGCGAGGTGTCCTGCGTGACCATGCCGATGGCACCGCGCAGGCTTTCCTGCGACAGGCCGCGCACGTCGTGCCCGTCTACACGCAGCGTGCCTTGCTCCAGATCGTGGAATCGCAGCAGCAGGTTCACCAGCGTGCTCTTGCCCGCACCCGATCGGCCGACCAGCCCCACGCGTTCGCCAGGGCGGATGACGAGGTTCAGGTCGTCCAGCACCTTCTTGCCGTCGCTGCGGCCGTAAGTGAACGTCACATGCTCGAAACGGATTTCGCCGCCTGCGGGTGCGGCCGCCACCACCAGCTCGCGCGCATCGGGCGCGTCGGTCATGGTGTGCGGCACGGCGATGGTTTCCATGCCTTCCTGCACCACGCCGATGTTCTCGAAGATGCCGGTGACTTCCCAGCTCACCCAGCCGGCGACGTTGGCAATCGTCCAGGCCAGCGGCACGGCAGTGGCCACGGTGCCGGCGTCGATGCTGCCCTGGCCCCACAGCGTGATGCCGATGGCGGCCGTGCCCACCAGCAAGAGTGCGTTCAAGGTCGACAGCGTGCCCATGAACAACGTGATCAAGCGCATGTGGGCGGCAATGGCACCGGTGTGGTCGTCGATGGCTTCGCGCACATGCGCGTCTTCATCGCGGGCGCGAGCAAACAATTTGACGGTCAATATGTTGGTGTAGCTGTCCACCACCCGGCCCATCACCAGGCTGCGCAGTTCGCTGCTGACGCGCGAACGGTCGCGCATCTTGGGCACGAAGTAGCTCAGGAAGAACAGATAGCCGGCAAACCACAGCACGGTGGGAACGGCCAGCCGCCAGTCTGCGCTGCCCATCAGCATCAGGGCGCTGACGCCGTAGACAACGATGTACCAGATGGCTCGTACACAGCTCACCGCGCTTTCGCGCACGGCGTGGCTGGTGTTCATCACGCGGTTGGCGATGCGCCCGGCAAAGTCGTTCTGAAAGAAAGGCCAGCCCTGGCGCACCACATGCCAGTGGCTTTGCCAGCGGATCAAGGCCGTGACACCCGGGGCCACGGCGTTGTTGCGTACCAGGCTGTCCAGCAACATCGCCGCTGGCCGGCCCAGCAGCACCAGCAGGCCCATGCCGATGAGCAGGGGCAGTTCTGCTGCCACGGTGGCAGCGCGATCCGGCCTTTCCATCATGCGGACCAGATGGCCGATGAAAACGGGGATCAGCGTGTCGATCAGGGCCACGGCCAGCCCGGTGACGAACATGGCGGCGAACAAGCCGCGCGCCTGGCCGATGAAGTGCCAGTAGAAGGCCATCAGGCCAGGCGGCGGCGTGCTGCCGGGCTGGGCGGTGGGGCGGGTGCGGCTTTCGAAGAAGCTGAAGATTCTGGAATGCGGTGGCATAGCGTTCGATTGTCGCTGCGGGGTGGCAACATGCGCTCGTTCCGCACACAGCGCCCTGCCGCACCCCAAGCTGAACCATGGACCTGCTGCGCGCCATGCGCGTTTTTGCCCGCGTCGTCGACGAAGGCGGTTTTGCCAAGGCCGCGCGCGCGCTGGACCTGGCGCCGCCCGTGGTCACGCGCATCGTGGCCGAGCTCGAATCGCATCTGCATGCGCGTTTGCTCAACCGCACCACGCGCAGCATCGCGCTCACCGAGGTGGGTGAAACCTATCTGGACAAGGTGCGCAGCATCCTGGTGGACGTCGAGGAAAGCGAAGCCCTGGCCGACGAAGGCACGCGCGAAGTGCGCGGGCATTTGCGTGTTTTGTGCCCGCCTGCCGTGGCCGTGCACCAGCTGGCCAAGCACCTGGCGCGTTTCTCGGCTGCCTACCCGCAGGTCAGCCTGGAACTGCATTCACCCGGGCCGGTGGAAACAGTGGACGATGCCTACGACCTGAGCATCATCGCCGTGCGCACGCCCTTGCAGGGCGACTTCATCGCGCGGCGCCTGGCGCGTTCTGAAGTGGTGGCATGTGCCTCACCCGACTACCTGGA
>JBBQXN010000153.1:0-4181 GCA_038209585.1 Burkholderiales bacterium | reverse complement strand
TCGATGCCGGCTTCGCCGAATTCGTTCTCGATGACGGCGATGCGGTGGCCGTGCTGTTCCTGCAGGATGCGGTTCAGCAGCGTGGTCTTGCCGCTGCCGAGGAAGCCGGTGAGGATGGTGACGGGGATCTGGTTCATGGTGGGGTCTCCTGGAGGGGGTTCAAACAGCACGGTGAATCAACGCAAGGCGTCGCGTTCGGCCCGGTAGGCGGCACTCGCGCGCAGCCGGGCCAGGAAGGCGCGCGCCACGCGGCGGCCGCCCTCCAGGTCGGTGGGGTAATGCACGCCTCCGACCACACGCAGCCAGGCGCTGCGTGCGGCATGGGCCTGCAGGCTGGCCAGCACGTCCGGGTGCAGTTCGCCCACCACCTCGGCCCACACCAGGGTGGCCTGGGTGCGCGCACTCGGGTAAGCGCCATGAGCGAAGGCGACCACCGGCTGCACGCGGGCGTCGCGCTCTGACGGGCGGGCCCGGCGCGGATGCGGGCTGACGTGGGCGTAGGGGTTGAGGTCGGCGCGCACACGGTTCAGCAGCGTGGTCTTGCCGCTGCCGAGGAAGCCGGTGAGGATGGTGACGGGGATCTGGTTCATGGTGGGGTCTTCAGCTCGTTGAGGTTGATGGGGCTCAGGCCACTGCGGTCTGCGCTTGCTCGAACCAAGCCAGCACGTTGCGCGCGTGGGCTTGGCCATAAAGAGACGCAAAGCGACGTGTCTCGTCGTTGGCCGGGTCGCGCAGCACTGACAGCCGTGCCTGGATGAAATTCGGCTCCAGCGGGATGCCGGGGGTTTTCATGCTGCGACGTGTCGGGACTTGACCGGCATGTCATTCAGCGGCGAACGAGCGCCGCTGCTCAGCGGCGCCATCACCTTGAATGCGCCGCCCGCATGGGCCAACCCCTCAATCCACGTCACGGCAAACTGCTGGGCAGCCGCAGCAGCAGACAAGGTCGGCAAAGCGAGAGGTAAGAAAAACGCGGTGATGACTCGCGTTGGACGGCATTGAATGGACGACCTCGCTGGTTTCTCGCTCGGCTTCATGATTTTTTTTACTCGGTTGGCAGGGCTAAAAAGATCGACAAGCTGCCCATTGCCGCTGCGTCGGTGCGCGTCCGGCTGGGGTCGGCGGACGAAGATGGCACCACTGCGCGCACCGTGCTCAACCCGGTGTGGGGCACCTGCACCGTGACCACCCCTTCGTGGTCGGCCACCTCGGCTTTCGCACTGCGGCCAGCGGCGTTCTCGACCCATACATAGGCACCTGCTGCCGGCTGGCCATGCAGAAGAATGCGCAGCCTGGCCGGCCCGCCGGCATATGCTGGCAAGCCGTTCGATAGGGGCGCGATTTGCAAACCGCTGCCTGTGACAGGCACCGTCCGGTTGAAGCCAGGTTGCATTGATGGCGTGGCAGCAGCCCACCACGGCAGCCAAGCCCCACAGATCAGCATCGCCATCACGCGCAAGCTCGAGGTCTTGTTGCTGCCACGCATGTCGCGCGCTTCAAGCCGTGGTGTCGAGTTCATGCCGCTAAGGCCTCACCTGTGCGCTGCCACTGCGGGAACGGGTCCGGCAGCCCAGCCCAGCCCTTCACGCCGCGCTCGCCCTTGCGCGATTCGGTGTGGTTCAGGTGCATGGCCTTCCGGGCTGGCTCGATGGCGGCGCGGTCCATGTCGCGGCCGATGAAAACGACTTCGTTGAGTCGGTCGCCATAAGGCTCTTTCCAGCGTGCGTCGATTTTCTTCCGCTCGGGCGTGTCCCTCTGCAGCCAGGCGCCTGACCTGCAGCAGCAGGTCTTCGCGCAAGGTGCAGCAGATGCAGCCGTTGCTCATTTCCACCAGCTTTTCGTCGGAACGCGACAGCGCCGCTCCGGCGGCGTCAACGCTGCGCTCGATCACCTGCGGGTCGATGTTCACATCGCTCATGTCGTTGGCGATCACTGCGACTCGCAGGCCTTCGCCATTGGCCAGGATGGGGTTGAGCAACGTGGTCTTGCCTGCGCCAACGAAGCCGGACAGGGCGGTGACGGGCAATCGTGGTGGGCGCATGTCAGTGGGGCTTCGTGCAAGTGATCGGCGGCAGCTCCTGTTCGTAATGATAAAGCAGTATCAGGTAAGGCGTTCTGTTTCCGGTAGCCTGCAGGCATGGAACGGAACATCCGCCGGAGTGACATCCGCGATGCCATTGCACAGGCCGAGCGCCCGCTGTTGCCACAGGAAGTGCTGGACGCCGCGCAACAAGCGGTGCCGGGGCCGGGCGTTGCCACCGGCTACCGCCACCTCAAAGTGCTGGTGGAGAAAGGCGAGCTTCGAACTGATGGGGCATCAGTACCAGCACCACCACTTTCAGTGCCGCAAATGCGAGCGCGTGTTCGACGTGCACGCCTGTCCCGGCGACCTGTCAGGTCTGGCACCTCATGGCTTCACGGTGGAAGAGCACTGCTTCCCGCTGTATGGCCGCTGCAAGGACTGTGGGCCGCCGGCCCTAGGTGTGCTCGGCCATCTTGCGTATGCGCAGGTCGTCGAGCATGCACTGACGCAACGGCGAGATGGTGGGAGTCAAGGTATCCATGGTCCTGCGCCTGTCGATGAACGAGGCGGATCGCCTCGATCAACAACATCGCAGAACCAGCGCGACTACTAACCGCCACCTCACTGGCCGGAGCGCCTATGCACCGAGACACCCTAACGTGTCACCATGGCGGGGACACAAGCAGGTCTGCGGATATCGCAGCCGAGGTTTGGCGCCACATTGCCCGGAACAACCCTGAAACGGTCGCCAAGGACGAAGCTCGTCTGAACTGCATAGCAAGGCGGTTGTCACCGCTGGGTATGCTCGTCGGCCGACATTGGCCTGTGTCTGCCCCCGCCATCCACAATCTGACTGCTGCTTGAAAACCCGTTTATTTCTACGTCCGACATGTCCATGAAAACCATCGTCCGAGCCTTCTTCAAAACCCTGCGCCTGGTGCTGGGCCCGTTTGTGCTGTTGTTGGAATGGCTGCGCAAACCACGCGGTCTGGTGCGCGAGCCTGCCGCGCAAACCCTGGTGGATCGGCAATGCGCCGACCTCGCGCTGTATCAATACACCACCTGCCCGTTCTGCATCAAGGTACGTCAGGAAATGCGACGCCTGTCGCTGCCCATCGAGCGGCGCGATGCCCAGAAAAACGCCACCAACCGCAACGCGCTGCTGGAGGGCGGCGGTGCGGCCAAGGTGCCCTGCCTGAAGATCACCGATGCAGAAGGCAAAACCCAGTGGCTGTATGACTCGACCGCAATCATTGCCCACCTGCGCGCCCGCTTCGCGCCCGCCTGAACCGGCCTCCGCAAGCGGCGCTGGTGCGTTTTTTCGAGCTTGCTGCGGCGTCAATGATCGCCAGGCGCTGGCGCAACGGTGCCCCGCCGAGACATCCAAGAGCGCGCGCTGAAGGCCGCTTGTAGGATGGCGACAAATGGCTGCCGCCCATTGGCGTCAGCCGCAGTCAGCAGCAAAAGTTTTGGGGGGTGTGCGCAGGGCTACCGACCGAAACACAGAGAATAAAGTTCAATATAAACAGTATCTCAGGACCACTTTGAAACTCGCCACCTGGAACGTCAACTCCCTGACCGTGCGCCTGCCGCAAGTGCTGGACTGGCTGGCCGCCAACCCGGTGGACGCTTTGGTGCTGCAGGAGACCAAGCTCACCGATGAGAAGTTTCCGCAGGCTGAGATTGAAGCCGCTGGCTACTGCGTGCAGTGGTTCGGGCAGAAGACTTACAACGGCGTGGCCTTGCTGACGCGCCAGCCGGCTACCGAGGTGGTGAAGAACATCCCGGGTTTTGAAGACGACATGGCGCGTGTCATCACCGGCACGGTGGGCGGCATACGCGTCATCGGTGGCTACTTCCCCAATGGCCAGGCACCTGACAGCGACAAATTCATCTACAAGATGCGCTGGCTGGACGCCTTGCGCGCCTGGGTCGCCGATGAACTCAGACGTCACCCGCAACTCGTGCTGATGGGCGACTTCAACATCGCGCCTGAAGACCGCGATGTCTTTGATCCCGTGGCCTGGGCCGGGCAGATTCATTGCACGCCCGAAGAGCGCGGCCACTTCCAGGGGTTGCTGGGCCTGGGTCTGGTGGATGCGTTTCGACTGTTCGAGCAAGCGCCCAAAGCCTGGAGTTGGTGGGACTACCGCAACCT
>JBBQXN010000152.1:0-4202 GCA_038209585.1 Burkholderiales bacterium | reverse complement strand
CTTCGTCTTCGCCAACACCGTGTCCGGGCCCACGTCACCGGCGGCGGGCTTTGCGGCACGGTCGATCAACGGCGTGGTGCAGGCCAGCGGCACCCGCGTCTTCACTTTCGACCCCGCCACGGCCAACAGCTTGCGCTTCACAACGCGCCAGCCCTGAGCCACACCCCGGCCCCCAAGGGCCCCTGGGTAATGGTCGGACGTCCACACGATGCTCTTCAATTCAGTCGAGTTCATTTTCGGCTTCGTGCCAGCGGTATTGCTGGGGTTTTTCTTGCTCGCGCGCTTCAGCCGCGCCGTGGCGCTGGGCTGGTTGACGGCGGCATCACTGTTTTTCTACGGCTGGTGGAACCCGGCGTGGCTGCCGCTGCTGCTGGCGTCCATGGCCTTCAACTTCACCGTAGGCCGGGCCTTGGCCAGCGCGCCACAGCGGCGCTGGCTGTGGCTGGGCATCGGCGTCAACCTGGCGCTGCTGACGCACTACAAATACGCCGGTTTTTTTCACTACACCTTGATGCTGGCGCTGGAGGGCGGCGCGCCTGCCGCATCGGCGCCTGCATTGCCCGACCTACCGTTAGGCATTTCGTTCTTCACCTTCACGCAGATCGCCTTCCTGGTGGACGTTCACCAGCGCAAGGCGGCCGACTTCAACCCGGTGCGCTACGGCCTCTTCGTCACCTACTACCCGCACCTCATCGCCGGGCCCATCCTGCACCACCGGGAAATGATGCCGCAGTTCGAGCGGCCCGAGATTTTCCGCTTCAACCCCGCTTGGCTGGCAGCGGGCATCACGATCTTCGTGCTGGGCCTGTTCAAGAAAACGGTGCTCGCCGACCGCTTTGCGGGCCTCGCCCACAACACCTTTACCGCTGCTGCGGCAGGCGATCAGCCGATTGGCTTTTTTGAGGCCTGGGGTGCGGCTTTGTCATACACGCTGCAGCTCTACTTCGACTTCTCGGGCTACTCCGACATGGCCATCGGCCTGGCCCTGATGATCGGAATGCAGTTGCCACTGAATTTCCATTCGCCTTACAAGGCACGCAGCATCACCGAGTTCTGGCACCGCTGGCACATGACGCTGTCGCGCTTCCTGCGCGACTATCTCTACATCCCGCTGGGCGGCAACCGGCGCGGCCCATTGCGCCGCTACACCAACCTCATGCTGACCATGTTGCTGGGCGGCTTGTGGCACGGCGCGGGCTGGACCTTCGTCGCCTGGGGTGCGCTGCACGGCGCACTGCTGGTGTTGCACGGGCTGTGGCGCAGCGCGGTTGTGCTGCTGCCGGTTGTCACCCGGCCCGGCCTGCTGCACCGGGCCGGCGCACGAGCCTTTAGCCTCGCCGGCTGGCTGCTCACGTTCTTCGCGGTGGTGGTGGGCTGGGTAATATTCCGGGCGGCCGACCTGCCTGCGGCGCTGGCCATCCTGCACGGCATGGCCGGCCTTAATGGCGCCCAGCTGCCCGAGCAGATCATCAGCTTCGTGCCTGTACTGGGCCATGTCGCGCAAGGCGTGGGCAAGGTGCCGCTGCTGAGCGACGGCACCGTGATGGGCGCGGTAGAACTGGCGCTGATGCTGGCCCTGGGCCTGGCCTTGGTGACGCTGTGCCCGGCCATGCACGAACTGCGCCCACGCACGCGCACCTGGTTGCTGCTGCCCTGTGCCGCGCTGGCCTTTCAGCAGGTGTTGTACGGCCGCGCCAGTGAATTCCTTTACTTCCAGTTCTGACGACTATGCGGCCGTTGCTGACGCTCGCTGCCGTGCTCGCTGCTTCACTGGCGTTGTATCTCGGCATTTTTTCGCTGGTGCAGCGGCCACTGACCCTGGGCGACATCCCGCGCCAGCTTGAATACAAGCTGCATTACGCCGAGACGCTGCCTTCGCCGCGCTTGGTCATCTTCGCCGGCAGCAATGGCCGCTACAGCCACCGCTGCACAACGATGACCGAGCCGCTGGGCCTGCCCTGCGTGAACATGAGCATTGCCGTCGGCGTGGGCCTGGACTTCATGCTGGACCAACTGGCGCAGATGCTGCGCCCGGGCGACGTGGTCTACATGCCGCTGGAGTATGGCCAATACACGGTGGACCGCGAAGAGATGGAAGCCGGCGCTCAGAACGCGGTGCTGGTGCATCACCTGCCGGCGCAGCTGTGGGCCTCACCCTGGCCGGCCATCGCCCGCGCCTACGGCACTTTCGACCTCAGTTTCCTGGTGCATGGCGTCATCGAGATGGGTCTGGCGCGCACCGGCTTTCAGCGCCGCACCAGCCTGGACACGTTGACGCCTCAGGGCGATGAGAGCCAGCACACGGCCGAAGCGGCGCTGGCCTATCGCGCCTTCGTGGCGACGGCAAAACCCACGCCGCTGGACATCATGGCCACGCCCCATGTGCAGGCCGTGCTCGGGCGCTTCCTGCAAGCGCAGCACCAGCGCGGCGTACGAGTAGTGGGCGGCCTGCCCACGGTACCGACGGGCCGCCCCGTGCCGGCGGCCACCGTGGACCATCTGCAGCGCGTGTTCACCACCAATGGCCAGCAGTTTCTGGTGTTACCGGGGCAGTCGCAGTACGAACTGAGCTGTTTCTTCGATAGCGTTTCCCACTTGCATGAAGGATGCCAGATTGAACATTCGCGTCGCGTCGCCGAAGGCTTGGCCGCCCTACGCTGAAGGGCCAGCGCCCGCGGCGGTGCTGCAGCTGGTGCCCCCAGGCACAGGCGGCGTGCGCGACTTCGCCGAGCTGCTGCAAATGCGTTGGCGCGAAAACGGCCTGCACAGCGAGTTGCAGGCCCTGGACCCGCGTGCCCAGCCGCTGGCGGGCTTGCAGCGCCGGCCAGGCCGGCTGGCGCTGCTGCTGCATTACTCGGGCTACGGCTTCCAGAAGCGCGGCCTGCCGCTGGCGCTGCTGCGGCAGATCAAAAAACTGCGCCAGGAGTGGGGCCAGGACCTGCGCCTGGTGAGCTACTTCCACGAGAGTTTTTCCTCCAGCCTGCCGTGGCGTTCGGCCTTCTGGTTGCAGGGCCTGCAAAGCCGCATTGGCCGCCAAGTGGCGCAACAGTCAGACGCGGTGTGCACCAACACCATCGCGCACGCCGCCTGGTTGGCCCCAGCCTGCGCCGGCCATGCAGCGGCCGTTCGGGTGAGGCCGGTATTTGCGACTATCGGCGAGCCTGGCCCAGCCCTGCAGGGCAAGGGCAGGGGCCAGGGTGAGGACGCGCCCGCGCGCGAGCCGGTGGCGGTGGTCTTCGGCGCTGCCGCCACGCGGGCGCGGGCGCTGCAGGCGTGCGCGCGCCACGCGGCACTGCTGCAGCAACACGGCATTCAGAGCGTGGTTGAAGTAGGCACTGGCGCCAGCGCCGCCGGGCCGGCAGGTGCAGGCCTGCCGCTGCGCTTCCTGGGCCGCCTGGACACGCCGGCGCTGCATGCCCTGCTGCAGCGCTGCCACGCCGGGCTCATCGATTACCCGGCTTCGCTGCTGGCCAAGAGCAGCGTCTTCGCGGCGCTGGCGGCACATGGCGTGCCGGTGCTGAACACACGCCCCTTCGACCATGACGCCGACGCGCTGCAGGCCGGCCAGCACTACCTCAACCTGCCCACTGCGGCCTCGGAACAATCTCGCTGGCTGCGCGAGCCGGCGACACGCCAGGCCGTGGCGCAGGCCGCGCAGCGCTGGTACCAGCGGCATTGTTCTTGGCAACAGGCGGTCGAGTTGGCGCTGCTGCTGCAGGGACAGGGGCAGCATCAATGACGCAAGGACCATCCGGACTGACGCATTCACGCCATATTGAGTGGCTACGCTTGCACGTTCAGCGCACCCGCAACCACTTGAGAGAACTGCCTTGAACGACACCATCATGGTCACCGGCGGCGCCGGCTTCCTGGGCTCGCACCTGTGCGACCGGCTTGTCGCCGATAAGCGCGATGTGCTGTGCCTGGACAACCTGTTCACGGGCAGCCGCAACAACATCCGCCACTTGCTGAACAGCGAGTACTTCGAGTTCCAGCGCCATGACGTGACCTTCCCGCTGTATGTCGAGGTGGGCCAGATCTACAACCTGGCCTGCCCGGCTTCCCCGGTGCATTACCAGCACGACCCTGTGCAGACCACCAAGACCAGCGTGCACGGGGCCATCAACATGCTGGGGCTGGCCAAACGCGTGAAGGCGCGCATCCTCCAGGCCAGCACCAGCGAGGTGTATGGCGACCCCGCC
>JBBQXN010000151.1:0-4469 GCA_038209585.1 Burkholderiales bacterium | reverse complement strand
CTGGTAGTTGGCGCTGGTGCCAGCCGCGCGGCTGATACAGCCGCGCGCACCGAACATCGCGCCGACATTCACGCCGGCGCGGGTTTCACTGGCCCCGCGCAGCATATTGCCCCATTCGCACACGTCGGTCGCTGCCACATCCAGGCCGGCACAGTTCTGCAGCGCATCACCGCCGACCAGGCCGGCGCGGACATAGTCTCCGGCACGCGCCCGGTTGGCGCTGATGCGACTGACCATGTCCTGAACCAGCAACAGCGCCTGGCTGCGCTGCAGGGCCTCGAGTTCGGCACTGGATGCGCGCGCCTGCAGCGCGGCAAAACCCAGCAACCCGAAGGTGCACAGCAGGATCGCGACCAGCACTTCCAGCAACAGGGCGCCGCGGGGGTGGCGTGGCCGGGGGCGCAGCAGCAGCCGCTTCATGTGCAACTTCCCACGCGCGAACTGGCGCGGCCCGAGAAGTCCAGTTCGATACAGCGCTGGGTCCTGTTCGACGTGTCCGTAGCCGCGAGATTGACGCGGACAGCGTTCGCCGGCACGTCGACGCGGCCGAAGGCGTTGAAGCTGATCGAGACCGGGGCGTTGCCGAAGTTCAGGTTCGCCGACAGCGGGCTGCGGTTGACGAGTTCGATCCCGTTGGCGGTCGCCGTCCAACCCTGGCGCCAGTCACCGCCGCGCGGCGCGAAGACAACGATGCGATTGCGCTTGAGCGTCTCGCTGCGGGCGAGCAACAGATCAGTCGTGAGGTCGAAGGCGGCCGACTTCACGCGCTGACCATCGACCAGCTGGCGCAGGCCCGGCCCGGCCAGCGCGGAAAGCAGCGCCAGCATCGAGACAACGACCATCAGCTCGATCAGGGTGAAGCCGCGCGCCAGGCGGGGCATGCGCGGCAGGCGCAGTGGGTGCATCACCAGCAGTTCGCAGTGGCTGCCGTCCGGGCGCCTGTGTGGGTGAGGACCAGCGCACCACAGGCGTCAGTGGCCTGTCTGCTCTTGGGGGTCAGTGTGAGGGTGAAGCCGGGCGGATTCGTGCCCGGCGCCGGCAGCGCAACTGTGTAACTGGCGTCAACCGCGGACGGCACCGGCACGCCTGTGGCGGTGACGGTGGCGGCGTAGCTGCGGGTGTCGACCAGAAACTGCTGCTGACGCACCATTACCGCCATCATGAAAGATTGCGCTTAGGCGCGGTTCGAGCGCATCACGTACTGCTGGTAGGACGGCAGCGCCACCGCCGCCAGGATGGCCACGACGGCCACGGCGATCATCAGTTCGATGAGCGTGAAGCCAGCGGTCCGGGTGCGGCCGGAAAGACTCTTGTGCGACCTGCGCGAAGCCTCGTGTGATGGAGGTGCGAACACCGCGTCCCGGCAGTACCGGCAGCGGTGTTCAGATCAGGGGTTTCTGGTTTTATCGGTCCTCAAGTTGGGAACTTGAGTGCCAAGGGCCGCTTCATTTGCCGCAGGCAGCGCCTCAGCCCGTGCAGACCCGGCATGAGTCGCCGCCGCGGCTGTCGGTGCCGTCGCAAAGTCAGACGCAAAGTGTGATCAAGCTGCTGCCCCTGAGTCGCACGCGGGCGCGCAGGGGCTCTCCGAAAACATCGTTGCCGTCAGTCCCGGCGCTTCGTCACTGTCAAGGCGCGCAGCTGGAACATGAGGCGCGCCTCATGTTCCGCTGACGACGTGGCGCAGCAGCAGCGCGGACAGCACGAACATGCTCAGGGCGATCAAGCCGTCCATCACCTGCCAGGCCCGGGGCCTCGCGAACCAAGGTGCCAGCCACCGGGCGCCGAATCCGAGCAGCGCAAACCAGAGCAGGCTGGCGCTGCTGGCGCCGGCGATGAACCAGCCGCGCAGCGCCGCCGGTTGCTGCGCGCCGATGCTTCCCACCAGCAGCACGGTAGCCAGGTAGACATGCGGGTTGAGCAGCGTGAAGGCCGCCGCCTGCGCCAGCACGGCGCCTCGTCCCAGAACTGCGCCGCCCTTGGCCGATATCAGCTGATTTGCGTGCCGCGCGCGCAGCAGGGATCGCCAGCCGCAGACCGCCAGGAAGATCGCCCCAGCCAAAGCCAGCGCGCGTGCCAGCAAGGGGCTCTGGCCCAGAGCCTGGGCCATGCCGAGAAAGCCCGCAGCAATGAGCTTGCGCGAGATCTTCTTTTTTTGCTCAGGTTGCATCAGGCCGTGCACGCGTCGCAACTCTTCAATGGTGCTGGTCGTGGTGGGGTTGAAGTCGAGGTTGGTTAAGGGAATGCAGGTTGAACCGTCGCGTGCTAGCAGGAGGCTTGTTGGTTTGAGTGATGCAGCAGTCAACAGCTGACCCGCAAAACACAAAAAGAGTTTGCCTCAGCCTGGGCCGGAGTTGGCTCAGCGAAAAAAACCGAGGCTGGACGCTTCGCCGAATCGACGCCAGCCACAGCGAAGTCGAGGGGCCTGACACGGGCTGGCGCCAGCCCAGGCGGCGGCTGTGGCCGATGCGCTGTCGGCGCGAATGGCAACGATGTTTGATCGTCCAGTTGCCGCCGCCGATGAGGCCATCACTGCCGATCTAGTCGCGCTGCTGTCTGCCCTGGGGCGTTAGGCCACTTTGGTAGGACGAACGATGGCGCCGCCGCCGCGTCCGGTAGGAGGTGAGCCGGGTTCGTCATCGGTGCCGACTTCACGTTGCCAGAAAACCTACCCATTTGGCGGCGCTGCCTGCAGCGATAGCCCGCTGCCGTGGTTGCATCGGCTGTGCGGGGGTGTGACGATGAGCATGGCAGGAATGCTGGCAGGCCGTCAGCTCGGTACGTGAGTTAGGCGACAACAGATGGCCCGCGCAAAGCTCCTTCTTTCATGCGCTCGGGGGTGCGTTTTACCTAAAGTGGATTGGATGATGGGTAGCCATCAAATCCGACCCAGGTTTCATAGGCAGTACTGGCGGAAGCGGTGTCATACCAGGATGCAGGAAAGACGGCGCTATTCGGGTGGTTTCTATCTGGTACCCCTTACCTATCCCCTGATGAAATATGTCGTTGTCACCGATTCTGCCTGGCTTGATCCGGCCAGCGATGGTTTAATGAAATTCATCTCCCAAGATGGATTTTGGCCGGTTTCCATTGAACGCGATGTGGACAGCTTGTCGTAGATTGCTATCGACGCCTTCAACAGAGAGGGACAGATGCAAGCTGAAGTCACCGCCAGTGTCGACCGCTATGCCGTGGCAGCAAAACCCCTTCTGCTGCGGATGAAGGCCGTTATGCAAGTCACCGGCTTGGGCAAGTCGACGATTTACAGGTTGATCGCATCCGAAAGGTTTCCTTTGCCGGTTCGTTTGACCAATAGCGTTGTTGCCTGGCGCTTTTCAGACCTGGAGGCATGGACGGCGAGCAAGCCCCAAAGCAAATGAACGGGATCTTGTCGTGCTGAAGGCTGAGGGTCAGACATGATCAGTTCTTTGATGTGTCAGAGGCCATCCAATGCGGAGGTCGATGCCGCTGAGATCGCTACGGCATCAAACCCCCGGGGTCCTGGCAGCCATTAGTCAGCCAAGCCGCGCACCTGCCGGCACGGGTGCCTCTTTCTCCAGCCGCGCAAACCAGGCGCCCAGGGCTCCACGCAACGACGTATGGATCTGTGTCGCAGTCTCGGGGTCTGCGCGCAGTTGGTCGCTGTAGGCCAGTGCGGCGTCAGCCCAGGCCGGTGGGGCGCCGTGGGGGCGTCGATCCCAGCCGGCGTGGTGGGCAAAATGAAAAGCCAGGTCTGCGGGAACCACCGCCCAGCGCGCCACCGCCTTGGCCGCCACGCTGGCAATAAAGTTGAAGGTGGACTTCAAACCCCAATGCGCCGGGGGCATCGGCGCCATCAGCCGCCCGTGCGACAGATCGAGTTGCCGCGCACCGCCTTCGTGCGCGGATGTGACCATCCAGATGTGACGCGACGTCAACTCCCAGTAAGACGCTATGTTGCCCACCAGCAGAAGTGGCGCGACCACCCCACCCAAGAAGCCCGGCAGCCAGCCAGCGGCAGCGGCAGCAGTGCCGGCGCCACCCCACAGCGCCCAGGCGGCAACCCAACGCAGCATCGGCCCGTCGAAGAAATTGCTCCGCAGTCGCGCCCAGGACTGCTGCGCATGCCACACCGGGTTCACCTGCGTCAGCCAGAAGGTGCGCCACAGCGCACGTTGGCTGCGCCCGGGTTGAAAGCCCAGGTCGAACAGACCTTCCGCCTCTTCATCGAGCCCACGCTGCGCGAAACTGGCGTGCGCGTGATGGCGGTTGTGGACGCGGCGGTACTCGTCAAATCCGGCACCGCTCAGGATCACGATGCCCGCCCACTCGCCCGCCAGGCGATTGAGCCGTTTGTTGGCAAAGCCCAGGCCGTGCGTGGCGTGGTGCAGCAGCACCGAACTGCCTCGCACCTTCAAGCCGGCGAATAGCACGCCGCTGCCGACCAGGGCTGCGACCGCAGACATCACTTCGATGAGCTGGTTCATGGTGTT
>JBBQXN010000150.1:0-4470 GCA_038209585.1 Burkholderiales bacterium | reverse complement strand
GAGGGAACGGCGCATGTGCGGTGAGCGAGGTGGCAGGGCGCCGAGCGTCATGCTTCAGACATGGTGATCGTGTGGGTGCATCGGTCGGCGTGCGCGGAGCCTCTCGCCCGGCAGTCTCATCCAGTGAGCCTGGCGCCGTCTACGTTGTCGGGCCCATGTGGCGCATTCGCTCTGCGCTGCGCGGGTCCTTCGATGCCGAACTCACCAGGGAGTCATCCATGCCTAGCAAGTCGCCTTCGTCCGCGCTTCCGCTCGCCGTCTGTGTCGCCATCGCCGTCGCCGGTTGTTCCACCGCTTCCAAGGACATCGCGCCGCTCTCGGTCTCTCCGCTGCAATACCAGGCGTACGAGTGCGATCAGCTGGGCGCCGAACTCGCGCGTCTGGGCACCCGCGTCACCGTGCTCGGCGGTCGGCTCGATCAGGCAGCGTCCAACGACGCGGCGCTGACCACGGTGGGCGTCATCCTGTTCTGGCCGGCGCTGTTCTTCCTGGGCGGCACCCGGCCGCAGGAAGCGGAGTACGCGATGCTGCGCGGCCAGTATGAAGCCGTGCAGCAGGCCGCGATCGTCAAACGCTGCAAGCTGGCGCTGCCACCGGCGGCGGTGCCGGAGGGGGTGCAGGAGGCGGGGGTGCCGGCGCGGCCGGTGCGGCCGGTGGGAGCGACGATCGAGGCGGCGCGCTGAGGGGGCGCGGTGAGGGGGGGCGCGGGCTGGCGCGGGGGATCGATGTGAGGGTCGAAACGGCGGGGGCACGTCGCTCCTGGCTACCCGCACGCCTGCGTCGTGCAGATCGGCACGCAGCTCATGGGTTGTGCGACCGGGTTGTGAGCGCGGAACGACCTGGGTGTTTCCATCGCGCGCTGCGTACAGTCTGCATGAGCCCGAGGCCTGGATACCGCCGCAGTTTCGTTCTCGACGTCCGGTCGTTATGCTTGACGTAACGACTGACTGCGGTCTATGCTTCTTTCGATGATCGCAAGCTTCCGAGACAAGCGCACCCGCGACTTTGCCGAAGGCAAGCTTGTAAAGGCGTTCTCGGGGTTCTCGCGGCAGGCGGAGATGAAACTCGATCAACTCGAAGCGGCGACTTCGGTCCGGGATGTTGCGGTTCTACCCGGAAACCGGCTCGAGGTTTTGAAGGGCGATCGGAAGGGGCAGTACAGCATTCGCATCAATGACCAGTGGCGAATCTGCTTCGAATGGCCCAGCGGGTCGCCCGGGCCGGTCAACGCCGAGATCGTGGAATATCACTGAGAGAAAAAAGCATGGCACGCACCGCTATCCATCCTGGCGAACACCTTGCCGACCAGCTCAAGGAACTCGGCATGAGCGCTGCCGAGCTTGGCCGCCAGCTCAAGGTGCCGACCAACCGAATCACTGGAATTCTGAACGGCCAGCGTGCGATTACTGGAGACACTGCGCTTCGCCTGGCGCATTTCTTCGGCACCAGCGCCGAATTCTGGTTGAATCTGGAGAAGCTCTACGAGCTGCGCGTGGCTGAAAGGAAAGCAGGGGCGGCGGTCAGGAGTCTGCCGACGCTGGCCACGTACGGAAGTTACCGGTCGTTCACCCCTCCGGGCAAGCCCAGAGGGGTGACTGTTGCTTGAATGCTGAGCGACAACCTTGCGCCCGGCCCGTTGAACAGCATTCTCAAGCAAGCTGGTGTCAAGTAAGTTTCCCTGCGCTGCGCCGTCGTTATCGAGAGGGCTGCAGGTAACTACTCTGCGCGCGAGCCAGAACTTCCTGGCTGCGTCGCTACGGATTCGACGGTCGAAGCAGTCGAAGCGGAAATCAGCGATGCCATTGTCTTTCACGTCGAGCGCATGCGCGACGCTGGCATTGCCGTGCCGCCGCCTGCGAGCCAGGTGGAGCACATCGAGGTCAACGCGAGCTTCGAGACATACCGCCTGATCGCGTAACCCCATCCGCCGAACATCACTTACGAGCCGTGGCGAACGGGTTCAAAACGCTCACACCGAATTGCTTGAAATCCGCGAGGTTCCGGGTCACCACGGTGAGTTGGTGTGCCTTGGCAGTGGCAGCAATCATCGCATCTTCATACAGCGTGTCGGACCTTCGGTGCATCAGGCGCGCCCACGTCCTGAATGTGGCTGCGTCCATCGGAATCACATTGAAAGCACCAGCAACGCGTTCCAGCCATTGCTCGAGCGGCAACAGTGTATTGATGCTGTCGACAGCTATGCGCCTGGGGCGTATGGTCATGTAGGCTCACCGTTGTCAAAACTTTTCTTTTTCAGCGCCAGTGGCCGCTCTACCGGACCGAAGAAGAGCGCGGTGAGTTCGCCGCCTTCATCGCGAACGCCCCGCCATCGGGGCGTCGTGGTCCCCGATTCCGGCGGCATTCGTAAAGTCTGCTGGGCTCGCAAAGGTGCGGGAGATTCGGCGTGCCCTCGAACAGTAAACCCCTGACACCACGCGAACTCATTGCTTATGAGAAACAGCGCGACCTGGCGGCTGACTTGTTGCAGTCCGTTCGCGAGATGAAGGCTGGGCAGGTCAGCGTCATTACGTCGCCTGTCGTCGAGGCACGCAGGAAGACCGGTCTGTCCCAATCACAGTTCGCAGTTCTTCTTGGTGTTTCAGTCCGCACGCTTCAGGGATGGGAGCAAGGTCGCAAGCAACCGAGCGGGGCAGCACGCACCTTGCTCGCGATCGCCAACACGAACCCGAAGGCCATTCTCGCGGCAGCGGGCAAGTAGTTGGCGCAAGGTACAGCCGCGGCGGAGGCGACAAGTCCACGCTTGGGTAAGGCTGCACGCGGAAGCGGCATAGGACCGACGCTTCAGGCCAGCGCTTGATAAGCTATGGCATACGAGCCAGTGGTACGGCACACCTGGAGCACGAACATGGGCAACGTGAAGTCGATCGAAAAAGCAGTGGAATCGTTACCTCCGTCGGACTTGGCCGAATTCCGACGCTGGTTCGCAGAGTTCGACGCAGCGGCCTGGGATCAACAGATCGAGCAAGACGCCGGTTCTGGAAAGCTGGACGCGCTGGCGGCTGAAGCACTTGCCGACTTCAGGTCTGGTCCCGACCGCGAGCTTTGAGACATACCGCCTCATCGCGGTTCTGGGATTGCTTGGGGGCAATGCCGTCTGGGATACAAGCGCTTGCCCAGAAGAACTTTGCTCAACTGAAGGTCGACCCCTCGCATCCATCGTTGCAGTTCAAGGCCGTGTGCAATGGGAAGTTCTATAGCGCCCGGGTCGGTCTCCATTACAGAGCACTCGGCCTGCCTGTCGAAGAAGGCGTACATTGGTTCTGGATCGGGACGCATGGTGAGTACGACAAGATCGTTGGCTAACGAGGCTTTGCGGTAACCCGGTTCTCGGCAGCCCCTGCACAAGAATGAACCGTTGGAGTAATCCATGATCCCGCAAGTCATCGAGGTCAAGGCTCTGGACGGCTGCAAACTCTGGCTCCGTTTCCGGGACGGCACGACAGGCACTGTAGATCTCAGCGCCGAGCTTTGGGGGCCCATGTTCGAACCGCTCAAGGACCAGGCGCTTTTCGAAAGGGCCGCAGTGCATCCCGAGCTACACACGGTCATGTGGCCGAACGGTGCTGATCTTTCGCCAGAGTTCCTCTATAAGGAAGCCGCTGAACAAACCGTTGCCGCGGACGCGCCGTAAGCGGGGCCGCTGCAACGGAAGCGTTATCCACCAAGCGCGTGAGTGGACGGCGCTTGCCAGGCCCGTTCACCCCAGCATCGTGGGAGCACGCCTGCGAGCTCGTCCGCTCGTGGGAACAAGCGCGTCGGTTCGAGCTTCGTTCGCCATCAGCAATTCCTTGCGCGAAGGCCGAACGGCCGCCTGAAGTCGGCGCCACTCTTTGGCAGGCACCGGGACTGCGGCTTCGGCGCCGCGCTTCGTCACCAGCTGATGGCCTTCAGCCAGGCATCTTTCCAGGAACTCGCTGAACAGGGCCTTCGCATCCCGTAAAGACCAAGAGTGCATGATGTATCTCCTTCTGACCAGGAAACTGACCCGCCTGAAAGGCAGCAGCAGGCGATCCGGCGCTAGTTCGTGAAGCCTGTCGTGGTGGTCCAGTCGGCCAACTGCAGTCCAGGCACCTGCGCGAACCCGCGCGTGTCGTTCGTCACGAGCTGCACCTGTTGGCTGAGGGCGTGCGCGGCGATGAGGGTGTCGAGCGCGCCGATGGGCGTGCCGCGGCGTTCAAGTTCGGCGCGCAGCGCGCCGTAGGCCCACACGGCAGCGTCGTCGAACGGCAGCATTGCCAGCGGTGCCAGGAACATCTCCAGCGCCTGCCGGTTGCGCGTCGAGCCGCTTTTGGCCACGCCGACCGCGAGGCTTCGTCTCTGACCAGCAGCCTCGATCCCCCGGCAGTCCCGCCGGACGCGATCACCTGGTCACGACCTCAGGAGCGCTCATGCCTGCCAACCGTCCCGCCCCCCATTCCGCTGCCCACACCGTATCGCCGCAAGTCGTCA
>JBBQXN010000149.1:0-4559 GCA_038209585.1 Burkholderiales bacterium | reverse complement strand
CCATGGGCAGCACAGCGCGCTGCAGAGCTTTGTGCAGCAACTCGGCATCATGATGACGAGTTGGCAGGCCACCACTTTCCTCATCGGTGAATACAACCTGCTCGATAGCGAGGCGCACCCCGTGTTCACCATCGCCGACGGCATCTTGATGCTGCAACAGAGCCTCAACCAGAACTCAGTGGTGCGAAAGATCCAGGTCTCGAAAATGCGGGGCCAGGCCACCATTGCCGGGCTGCACACCTTTCGCATCAGCAGCGACGGGGTTCAGATCTTTCCGCGAACGCTGCCGGTCGGCGCCCACGATCGTGCGGCGCATGTTCCCAAGGCGGCCAAGCGGCCCGCGCTTTCGATGGGTGTTCCGGTGCTCGACGAGATGATGGGTGGTGGTCTACCCGCCGGTTATTCGCTGCTGATCGCCGGGCCGTCCGGTTCCGGCAAGTCGCTGCTGTCCACGGCCTTCTTGGCCGAAGGTGCGCGTTGCGGCGAGAAGGGTGTGGTGGCGGCTTTCGAAATGGGGCCGGGCCAGACGCACAGTCCGCGCCTGGAAGAAATGATCGCCGGCGGCCACGTGGGTGTGATCGATACGCGGGCGCTGGACTTGTCGATCGACGAGACGCTTTATGCGCTGACCGAGATGGTCCAGGCCACCGGCGCCACGCGGGTCGTCATCGATTCGCTTTCCGGCTTCGAACTGGCGCTGGCGCCCGCATTCCGCGAGGACTTCCGCGAATCCTTGCACCGCATGGTGGCGGTGCTGACGGCTTTGGGCGCCACCGTGGTGATGGTGTGCGAACTGGAAGACCGCTACGTCGACCTGCGCTTCAGCCCCTACGGCGCGGCCTTCCTCACCGACGCCATCATCGTGCAGCGTTACGTCGAGCTGGAAGGCGAACTCAAGCGCGTCATGGCCGTGGTGAAGGTGCGCAACAGCCCGCACAGTCACGCCCTGCGGCTGTACGAGATCACCGATGCAGGTTACGTCATCGGCGAACCCCGCCCCGAGATTGACGCGCTGCTGACCGGCCATCCACGGCCAACTTCAGCACCGGCCTCCAGCTAGGCATGCCCAGATGAGCTCCCAAGACGAGCTAGAACCACCTGAGCGTGGCCAGGGCGCGAAGACGCGCGCCATGGACCGGCGTGAGGTGGCGATGGACCGGCGTGAAGTCGCGGTGGGCGAACGCGAATCGGCAGTACACGAGCGCGAACTGATCGCCAGCGACTGGACGGACAGTGCCTGGGCGCGTGAAGAAGTGCAGCGCGCGGAGGGTGAAAAGACCACCGCAGTCACCGCGCAGAACAGCGAGCTGCTGCTGGCCAACGAGCATCTGGTTCTGGCCACGATCGAGGCGCAGGAACTGCGCGAGGCCGCGCAAAACGCGCGCCGGCGCCAGGATGAGTTTCTGGCCATGCTGTCGCACGAGCTGCGCAACCCGCTGGGCCCTATCCGCAATGCCGTGGAAATCCTGGCGCGGCTGGATGGCAAGCCTGTTCCGCCATCCGTGCTGGACATCATTCGGCGCCAGATCCAGCAGATGGTGCGCCTGCTCGACGACCTGCTGGATGTGTCGCGCGTGACGCAAGGCAAGGTGACTTTGCTGCGGCGGCCTACCGAGATCAACGAGTTCATCCAGCAGGCAGTCGAAGCCACCAGCGAACTGGTGAAGAACCGGGCGCAACAGTTGACGCTGGAATTGCCCGCCGTGCGGCTGCATGTCGACGGCGACGAGGTGCGCCTGAGTCAGATTTTCTGCAATCTGCTGCAGAACGCCTCGAAGTACACCCAGGTCGGCGGCTCGATCATCGTTCGCGCAGAGTGCAGCGGTGAATCGGTCGTCATCCGCGTCATCGACAACGGCATGGGCATCTCGGCCCAGACCCTGCCCCATGTCTTCGAGTTGTTCTCTCAAGATGAACGAGCGACCGCCCGCAGCCAGGGCGGCCTGGGCATCGGGCTCACTGTTGTGCGCAGCATGGTCGAATTGCACCAGGGCAGCGTCGAAGCCTTCAGCCAAGGCAGCGGCATGGGCAGCCAGTTCGTGGTCACGTTGCCGCGCCTGGAGCATGAGGGCAGCGCAGAGATCGCGCCGCGTGCAGGCGGCCCGCTGGTACCCGTGCCGGCGCGCATCTTGTTGGTTGAAGACAACGTGGACGCTGGCGAAACGCTGGCCGAATTGCTGCGTCAGTCCGGTCACCAGGTGGCCGTGGCGCGCGACGGCCAGGAGGGGCTGGATGTGTTCGATGGCTTCAACCCGCAAGTCGTGCTGTGCGACATCGGGTTGCCCGACCCGGACGGTTACGAGGTCGCCGTCCGCATCCGTGAACGCCGCCGCGTCAACCGGCCGTTGATGGTGGCTCTCACGGGCTACGGCAACGAGGACGATCGCCAACGCGCGGTCGTGGCCGGCTACGACCATCATGTGGTGAAGCCCGCCAATCCCGATCTGCTGCTGCGCATCATCGACACGGCGATGCGCGCTAATGACGGGCCGCAGGAAGAAAGCGCACATCCGTCACTGCCGCTCAGCGCCCCAGCCCAGGAGCAAGCCGAACAACCTGCAGCGCAGCAAGCCGAACAACCAGCACAACAACCAGCACAACCAACAGCAGAGCAACCAGCCCAGGCTGTCCCCCTGAACCAGGCGGACAGCCAGCGGATGCTGCTGGACGCGCAAACGATCGCCCATCTGCGCGGGCGGGTGGAGTCTCTGCGTCAGCGTGTGCTGGGGCTCATTCAGGCGCTGGCGGTTTCCGAGCGCGCCGCTGACGACGGGCGAGCCGCCGTGCTGGTCGAGGCGAACGCGGCGCTGGTCCTGTCTGCCCTGCATGCAGACGAGGTGGCTAAATCGACCATGGGCGAGCTGGTGGAGCTGATGGGCAGCACGCAGCGTGATGCGCTCACCGGCACACCCAATCGCGCGTTGATGCTGGACCGCCTGGAAGGCGCGATGAGTCTGGCGCGACGGCGCGGTACGCGTTGCGCGCTGCTCTTTGTCGACCTGGACAATTTCAAGCAGGTCAACGATACGCAGGGCCACCCTGTGGGCGATGCAGTGCTGTGCCGTGTCGCTCGGCGGCTGGAATCGGTGATTCGCGATTCGGACACCGTCAGCCGCCACGGTGGCGACGAATTCCTGGTGCTGCTGGCCGAAATTTCCCATCCTGACGATGCCGCGTTGATTGCCGCCAAGATGCTGCTGGCGCTGACCGAGCCGGGTGAAGCGGGTGAAGTGGGTGGCGCGGCCGCGGCATCTGCGCCGGGCGTATCGGCCCTATCAGGAATTTCGGCCAGCATCGGCATCGCCGTCTTCCCGGACGACGGTCAGGACGCGGAAGGGCTCATTGCCAACGCAGACGCGGCCATGTACGCATCGAAGAAGGGCGGCCGCGGGCAGTTCTGGTTTTACAGCGATGCTGTCGGCAAGCGACAGCCGGGTACGGCGGGCAACGCCGCCTGAGTGGGAGCGCGGTTTGCCCGGAGTGGGTCTTGATTGTCACCAGGAGCCGACATGACCGCACGAACTACCGCACTGACCAGAACCACCCCCACGAACACCGCCAAGAAAACAGCCTTGTCTCTGGCGATGGCCGCATCACTGGGCTTGATGCTGGGCTTGGCGCTGTTGCCTGCCACGGCCCAGACCACCGACCGCGACCCGCTGCGTGCCGGCAACAGCCAGACCAGCGAAGCCCGCGACACCCTGCAGGAGGCGCGCAAAGTGGTGCAGCGCATGCAGGCCGACCCCACACTTGCACGCCAGCTGCAAAGCGCGAAGGGCGTGTTTGTAGTGCCGAATTTTGCCCGCGGCGGCGTGGGCATCGTTGCCAAAGGCGGTGAAGGCGTGGTGTTGTCGCGCCTGCCCGACGGCAGCTGGAGCCCGCCCGCTTTCTACAACATGGGTGGCGTCAGCGTAGGCCTGTCTGCTGGTGCTTCTGCCGGGCAGATGGCATTTCTGCTGATGACGGACACAGCCAGACAAGCATTCGACTCGACCAACAACTTTTCTCTGAACGCCGACGCTGGTTTGTCGGTCGTCAACTGGTCAGCGCGTGCGCAGGGCTCGATGGGGAAGGGCGAGGACGTGATCGTATGGTCTGACACCTCGGGGCTTTTTGCTGGTGCCAGCGTGGGCGTCAGCGACGTCTTCGTCGACAACGAGGAGAACCGTGCGTTTTACGGACCGCAAGCGAATGCGCAGTCGATCTTGTCCGGTCGCGTGCAAAACGTTCCGGCTGCGGCTGCCGCGATGCGCCAAGCGCTGGCGTCCAACCGCAGCGGCGCGAGCAGGGGTACAGAGATGGCTGCGCAAAACAGCGGTGCAGCCGGCAGAGGCGACCTGTCTGCGCCTGGAGAAGACAACCGGCCGCAGCGACAAGCACGCGCCGACCGCAACTGAGACGGCCGACCCGGCTGACCTGGCCGACGCGGCTGGCGCACAAAGGTGCGTGTCCTACAGACGTGGGCCGCGCGCTGGTGGAGCCTGTGGCATGACCCCGGGCCAGGCCTGGGGCGCACTCTCAACGCGGAGACCTGCCATGACCCAGCCCACACATCCTTC
>JBBQXN010000148.1:0-4653 GCA_038209585.1 Burkholderiales bacterium | reverse complement strand
CGGCATTCGCGCGCTTCCCATTCGTCGCGGCGGATGTAGGGCGCGAAGGCCGAAACCTGGAAGTAGTCTTCCACGTCGATGGTCAGGGCGTTGGTGATGGCTGAAAAGGGCGCCGGGGCGTGGGTGGGAGCAAGCATCGCGTTCTCGTTATCAGGCTCAGGGTGCGCCTGCGCGCAACCACTGGAACAGGTCGGCGGCAATGCGCTCTGCGGCATGGCCGTCCCAATATTCGGGTGCACGGCCGCGCTTGCCCTGGCCGGCCAGGATCTGCGCCACGCCTTGGCGGATGGCCTGCACGTCGCGGCCCACCAGGGTGTTGGTGCCTTGGTCCACCGTGATCGGGCGCTCGGTGTTCTCGCGCAGGGTCAGGCAGGGAATGCCGAGCGCGGTGGTTTCTTCCTGCAGGCCGCCAGAATCGGTCAACACCACAGTCGCGCCCGTCATCAGGCCGACCATTTCCAGGTAACCCTGCGGCGGCAGCAGGGCCACATGCGCCGGGTTCAGCAGGTCGGCCAGGCCGAAACGTTCGATGTTGGCGCGCGTGCGCGGGTGCAGCGCAAACACCAGCGGCAGGTCGTGCGCGATCTCGGCCAGCACCTGCAGCAGCGGGCGCAATGTGTCGGCTTCATCCACATTGCTGGGGCGGTGCAGGGTGACGACGCCATAGCCTTGCGCGCGCTGCAGCAGGGCCGGGGCCAGGCCGTGCGCGCGCAGGGTGTCAGCAGCGGGCCGCGCCAGCGCGCGGTTGCTCAACAGCGAATCGATCATCACGTTGCCGGCGAAACAGATGCGCTCGGCACTGATGCCTTCGCGCTGCAGGTTGGCCGCGGCGCTGCGTTCGGTGGTGTACAGCCGGTCGGCCACCTGGTCGGTGAGCACGCGGTTGATTTCTTCGGGCATCTTGCGGTCATAGCTGCGCAAGCCGGCTTCGACATGAACAACGGGAACGCCCTTCTTCACTGCCACCAGGGTGCAGGCCAGCGTGGAATTGACGTCGCCTACCACCAGGACGCAAGCGGGGCGGTGCGCGTCCAGCGCCGGCTCGAAGCGCTTCATCACCTCAGCCGTCTGCTGGGCGTGGCTGCCCGAGCCCACTTCCAGGTTCAGGTCGGGCCGGGGCAGGCGCAGGTCGGCGAACAACTGGTCGCTCATGCTGGCGTCGTAATGCTGGCCGGTGTGCACCAGCAGCGCCGGCAGCGGCGGCACATGCGCAGCCAGCGCGCGCAGGATGGGCGCCATCTTCATGAAATTCGGGCGCGCGCCGACGATGCACATGACGGGTCCCGTCAACGCCTGGCCGGGCTGCGCGTCGTGCTTCGTCATGGGTTGTTCTCGTCAGGTTTCTTCAGGGCCTGAACCAGCTTTTGCAGCATGCCCAGCGTTTGCACGTTGATGCGCTCCAGGCGCAGCATGCTGCGTTCCAGGCGCTGCAACTGGTCGCCGCGCTGGTCGGCAGTGAGCGACGCGATCTGCCGGGTCATGTCTTCGACCTGGGCCGCGCCGAGCTTGCTTTGAGACAGGTCCAGGTCCAGATCGAGGTCGACGTCCATGGCCGCGCTGGCCTGGCTGCCGGGCATGGACGGATCGGCCGCATAGGCCAGTGCGTGCTGGCGTGAAGGCACCTTGGATTCGAGCGCAAATTCTTCGACCACCGTGGCCACGTCGGCGGCTGTGAGGTGGGTCTTGCCGCCCAGAAAGCCGGCCAGTAGCAAGCGGTCGCACAAGGAATTGACGCGGCGCGGAATGCCTTGCGTGGCCTTGAAGATGCCGTCGAAGGCCGCAGGCTCGAAGCTGGGCTTGCCGGTGGAGCCGGCGCATTTCAGCCGGTGTTCGATGTAGCCGGCGGTTTCTTCGGCCGTGAGCGGGCCGATGTGGCAGGTGGCGGCCACGCGCTGGCGAAACTGCTCCATCTCGGGCCGCTGCAGGATTTCCCGAAATTCCGGCTGGCCGACCAGAAAGCTCTGCAGCAGCGCCTGGTTGCCGAACTGGGAGTTGCTGAGCATGCGCAGTTCTTCCACCGCCCGCGGGCTGAGGTTCTGCACTTCGTCGACCACCAGCAGGCAGCGCTTGCCTTTGCTGGTCTGGCTGAGCAAAAAAGCTTCCAGCGTGACCAGCAGTTCCGACTTGGGAATGTCCTTGACGCGGAAACCAAAAGCCGCACCCACCATGCGCAGTGTGTCTTCGGCGCCCAGCTGTGTGGTGACGAGGTTGCCGATGACGACATTGCTGCCGTTCAACATCTCGATGAGCGAACGCAGCACCATGGTCTTGCCGGCACCGATCTCGCCGGTGATGACGATGAAGCCTTCGTTGCGCGAAACGCCGTATTCCAGATACGCCTTGGCGCGCCGGTGCTGCTTGCTGGCGTAATAGAACGCAGGGTCGGGATTCAGCTGAAAAGGCTTGCTGCTGAGACCGTAGAAGGCTTCGTACATGGCGGGCTGTGCGGTCAAAACCGCATGCTGAGCGAAGCGCTGACAGACGCCTCGCGGTAGGCGTTGATGGCGCTGTCGAAAATCGCGTAGCGGGCAGTCAACGACGCATTGGCCAGGCGGCTGACCTGGCTGGAATAGGTCAGGCCCAGCGACGACAGATCGTTGCCGGGCTGTGTGCCTGCGGCTTTGGTGGACTGCTGGGTGGCGGTGAGGCTGAGCGAATCGCGCGGCGTCAGGCGGCGTGACAAAGAGGCGTTGAAGCCGGTCAGCTGCACATCGATGTCGGGGTTGGCGCTGGGCACGCTGCTGGTGGGAATGCCCAGGCCGCCCGTGCGGCTGCGAAAGGCCTGCACGCTGAAGCTGGTGCGGATGCCGTTGATGGCAAACGCCAGGTCTTGCCTGCGCTGCAGCGCGTTGGCGGTAGGCAGGAAGCCGCCGGCCACCAGTTCGCCCGGGTCGCGGCCCAGGCTGCGGATGAAGTCCAGCACCAGCTGGCGGCGCAGGCCGGGGTCGGGCTGTTGGGCGGTAAGAAGCGAGTCGAACAGCGCGAACAGGGTGATGGGCTGACCGACGCCGCTGGCGTTGCCGGCGCCCGTGGTGCCACGGGTGTCGGTGTAGGTCCAGGTCGAGCGGCGCATGCGGTGGCTGAAACTGAAGCTGTGCGCATTGCCGAAATAACGGCGGTTGCTGTTCAGGTTCAGGTTGGTGCGCGGTGTGGGCTGCCAGTTGGCCGACCAGCCCCAGTTGTCGTAGGAACGGCTCTGCAGACCTTGAATGGCGACCGATTCCTGACCCCCCGACACACCGAGCTGCAGATCGGGCAAGGGCCGGTACGTCAGAGAGACGTTGACGCGGTCGGTGCGCTGGCTGTCGGTAAAGTCGAATTTGACAATTTGGCTGCTGGCAAGGAAACCCCAGCCGAACAGGCTGCCGCCGCTGGGCGAGCTGAGCCTGAACGAGGTTTCCTGGGATGTGGAATCCGACAGCGGCGCGTCGGGGGTGGATGTGATGGTGGCGGTGTGGCGCAGTTCGTAGCCGGCAAAGCCGCTGAGACTGCCGCGCAGGTAGGGGGAAACGGTGGCCGAGCGCGATTCAGCCTGGTTGCCAGCGGCCTGGAAGCCGTCGCCCACGGCCCGCACGCCGAATGGCGAAATCAAGGTCTGCCCGATCGACGCGGAAGCGTCGACATAGGCCCAGCCTTCGATGGCTTCGGCCCGCAGGCTGCCCGCCAGCGAATTGCGCAGCGTCTTGGCCTCGGATTCCTGCGAGTAATGCGTGGCCGACAAGGCGTAGTTGACGCTGCCCTGCACGCGGCCCCGGCTGCTGGACCAGGCGATGCCGGGCGAAAGCGTGGTGATGAACTGGTTGTCGCGGTTGCCCGAACTGCCGGCGCCGCGGCCTTCGGTGTTGCTGTAGGTGGTGGTGGCCGACACGCTGGGCGTGAAGTTCGACGAGGCCTGGGCGAAAGCGGCGGGCGCGATGGCCCACAACAGCCACGCAGCAGCAGCCACTGGCGTCAGTCGCGCATGACGCCCGGTGGCGGGTCGATGCGACATGTCAGGCGCTGCCGGCTGCTTCGGCAGGCTTGGTTTCGCCGCCCTGGCCATAGCCGTAGCCATAACCGCTGCCGTAACCGGCATAGCCATAACCGTAACCCCCGGCAATGCGCGCTTCGGCCTTGTTCAGCACCATCATCTTGACGGGGCAGCTTTCAATGGTGGCCAGCGCCTGCTGGACTGAGGCCTGCAGCGTGCGCCCGGCAGACACCACCATGACGATCTGCCCCATGTGGGTGGCCAGAACGCGGGCTTCGGTGGTCAGCAGCAAGGGCGGCGAGTCGAAGATGATGATGCGGTCGGGGTAGCGCGTGGCCATGTCGTCCAGCAGCTGGTTCATGGCCTCGCTGGCCAGCAGCTCGGTGGCGCGCGAGTGCGGCGTTCCGCTGGGCAACAGGGTGAGCTTGTCGACGTTGGTGCGCATCAGCACGTCGGCCATGTCGGCCTTGCCTTCCAGCAGGTCCAGCAAACCCGGCCCGGCCGGCAGGCCCAGCATGCGCAGCACCGAAGGGCGCGCCACGTCGGCGTCGACCAGCATCACGGTGTGGTCGAGTTCGGCGGCAATGCTCATGGCCAGGTTGACCGAGGTGAAGCTCTTGCCCTCACCGGGCAAGGCGCTGGTGACCATGATCAGGTTGCCGTGCTTGACCGTGTCTGCACCC
>JBBQXN010000147.1:0-4709 GCA_038209585.1 Burkholderiales bacterium | reverse complement strand
CATGGCGCTGCCGAAGGCGCGGCGGTTGTTGGTCATGCCGCCCACGGAGATGCCGCCGAAGCCCACGCCGTGAAACGCGCGCTCTCGCCCCACGAACATCGCGCGCTGGCCTTGCCCCATGGCCTGCCAGTAGGCCAGCGCGATCTTCATCGCCGTGTCGCAGGCCTCGGACCCGCTGTTGACCAGAAACACCCGGTCCATGCCGGCGGGCGCGAGGTCGGCAATGCGTTCGGCCAGCGCAAAAGCCCCTGGGTGGCCGACCTGGAAATTGGACGCGTAATCCAGCGTGTCGATCTGCGCTTTCATCGCTGCAGCGATACGCGGGTGGCGGTGCCCTGCACCCACGCACCACAGGCCCGAAGTGCCGTCCAGCACCTCGCGCCCGTCTGCTGTGCGGTAGGCGATGCCCTCGGCCGAGACCACCATGCGTGGCGTGGCCTTGAACTGCCGGTTGGGCGTGAACGGCATCCAGAAAGCGTCCAGGTCCGGTGTGTTCATACAAGCCTTTATTTCGCGGTGTAGCCGCCGTCGAGCATGATGGTCTGGCCGGTGACGTAGGCAGAAGCCTCGCTGGCCAGAAACACGGTCAGGCCGTTCACGTCTTGCAGCGCGCCATTGCGGCCCAGGCAGGTCTGGGCTGCGTGGCGGGCTGCCAATTCGTTGTTTTCGAACACGGGCGCAGTCAGCGCGGTGGGGAAGAAGCCCGGGCCGATGGCATTGCAGGTGATGCCGTGCGGCCCCCATTCGACAGCGATGGCGCGCGTCAACTGCAGGATGCCGCCTTTGCCTGCGCCGTAAGGTGCGCTGTTGGGAAATGCGCGCTGGCTTTGCAGGCTGGCGATGTTGATGATGCGGCCCCAGCCGCGCTGCTTCATCGCTGGCGCCAGCGATTGCGTCAGAAAGAACGGCGCACTCAGGTGCAGATGAATCTGCGTCATCCAGCTGGCCGGCGTGACATCAGCAAACGGCTCGCGCAGGTTCACGCCGGCCGCATTGACGAGGATGTCGACGGCGCCCAAAGCCAGCGCATCGCGTGCACCTTGCTGCGCGGCTTCCGGGTGGGCCAGGTCACACGACACGATGTCTGCCTGAATGCCCTGCGCCCGCAAACGCTGGACCGCTGCGGCCAGCATGTCGGCGCGCCGCGCCATCAGCACCACGCGCGCGCCCGACAGCCCCAGCGCCTGCGCCATGGCTTCGCCCAGGCCAGAACTGCCGCCCGTTACCACCGCGGTGCGCCCGGTCAGGTCGAACAACGCAGTGATGGCGCTCACAGTTTGATTCCGGCACAAGGCGTGGCGCAGCAGCCCACCACGGTCACACCTTCACCGGCTCGCCACGCTCGAAGCTCTGGCCGGGGAAGTACTTGGCCAGGCGATCGTCTGCTGTGCGTGCATGGGCCTCCATGCCTTCCAGCCTGGAGATGCGCGCCGTCACCAGGCCGATGTCGCGCGCAGCTTCCCGGTTCATCTTCTGCCAGGTGAAGGTCTTCAGGAACTTGTGTACCGACAAGCCGCCCGAATAGCGCGCCGCGCCTTTTGTCGGCAGCACATGGTTGGGCCCGCTGGCTTTGTCGCCATAGGCCACGGTGGTTTCTTCGCCCAGGAACAAGGAGCCGTAGCAGGTGAGGGTCTCGAGCCACCAGTCCAGGTCGGTTGCATGCACTTCCAGGTGTTCGCTGGCGTAGCGGTCGGAAATCTCCACCACTTCGTCGCGCGTTTCGCACAGCATCACCTCGCCGTAGTCGCGCCAGGCTGCGCCGGCCGCGTCGCGCGCCGTGGGCGGCAGGGCGGCGATCAGCAGCGGCACCTGCCGCATCACCTCTTCGGCCAGCGTCTGGCTGGTGGTGAACAACCAGGCCGGTGATTCGTGGCCATGTTCCGCCTGCCCCACCAGATCGCTGGCGACGATGGCGGGGTCCGCTGTCTCGTCGGCAATGATGCCGATCTCGGAAGGGCCGGCGAACACGTCGATGCCCACCTTGCCGAACAAGGTGCGCTTGGCCTCGGCCACGAATTTGTTGCCCGGGCCCACGATGACGTCGGCCGGCTTGCCCGTGAACAGCCCGTAGGCCATGGTGGCAATCGCCTGCACGCCGCCCAGCGTGAGGATGATGTCGGCACCTGCCTTGTTGAAGGCATACAGCAGATACGGGTGCATAGGCCCGCCACGGAACGGGCCGGAGCAGGCGATGATGGTCTGCACACCCGCCGCCTTGGCCGTGGCCACGCCCATGTAGGCGCTGGCGATGTGTGCATAGCGCCCGGCGGGCGCATAGCAACCCGCCACGTTGACCGGCAGCACGCGCTGGCCCGCCGTCACGCCAGCATGCAATTCGACTTGAAAGTCCGACAGCGAATGCCGCTGTGCCAGCGCGAAGTCGTATACCTGCTGAATAGCGAAATCGATGTCGGCCTGCACCTGCGCCGGCACGTCGCGCGCATTGGCGGCAATCTGCTCGGCGCTGACGATCATGTCGCCGTTCCACTTGTCCAGATCGGCCGCGTACTTGCGCACCGCCGCTTCACCCTGGGTCTGGATTTCGGCCAGCATGGTGTTGACGACCTGTTGGGCAGTGGCCGTCTCGGTCTCGGGTGTCTTGTCGGCTTTCTTCAAATACGTGATGGCCACGTCGATCTCCAGAATTGAGGGTGATGCGTCGGCGCTTAAGAAACCACCCTGCGCGCCGCGCAGCGCGAACAGGGTGTGAAAACTTACTTGGTGGAATTGGCCATGTCACGCAGCTTGGGATCTGCCTGCACCAGCTTCATGTATTCGTCGGTCACGAAGTCGGCCACGTTGGGCACCTGCTGCACGGCACCGGTTTCGCGCATGAAGCCCGACAGCTCGGCAAACCAGCCGTCCATCTGCGAATTGGCCGCATTGCCCGTACGTTCCATGTTCTTCAGCTGTTGCGCCAGGGTGAAGGTGGGCCGGGTTTCAAACTCTTTGTTCATCGCCGCTTCGCTGATGCTGACGCCGCCCTTGGCGTAGAAGTCTTTCATCATGCGAATGGCTTCAGGGCGGTTGACGCTCATCCAGCTCCAGGCGCGCAGGTAAACGGCCAGGAACCTGGCCACGTTTTCCGGGTTCTGCTTGGCGTAGTCACCGCGTGCGATCAAGGCCCCGGGCACGAAGGCGCCGCTGTCCTTGCCGCTGCAAAGCATCTTGGCGCCTGCCTTCTCTTCCACCGTGTAGGTGTTGGGCGCCCACATGCCTGCCAGGTCAGAGTTGTTGGAAGACACGGCTGAGATGATTTCTGCCTGCCCCATGTTCTTCATCATCACGTCTGACTTCTTCAGCCCGTACTTCTTCAAGCAGGCCTGCACGGCGAAGTCGGCGGTGGAGTTTTGAGTCAGCGTGATGGTCTTGCCGCGCAGTGCGGCAGCAGGGTCTTTTGCAAAGTCGGCAGCCGCCTTGGCGCTGCCCACCAGACCGTTGGCGGCCGATTCGTCGTTGGTCACGCCGATGGTCTTGATGCCGAAGCGCACATGGCCCAGCACGGCAGGTACCGAGCCCGTGCCGCCCACATCCCAGGAGCCCGCAGCCGATGCTGCGATCTGCGGCACACCGGCCGGGAAGGTCGAGAACTCGGGCGCCAGCCCCACCTCTTTCCACCAGCCCTTTTCAGTGGCAATGTGAAACGGCAGTGCCCAGTAAAGCGAAGGCTGGTAACTGATCTTGATGGGGGTGAGCGCCTGGGCCTGCGCCACAGTGGCCGCTCCAAAAACAAGGCTCAAGCCCAAGGCGGCTACCAGGGTGGTCTTCTTCATGTCGTTGTCTCCTTCGGGTTGCGATTCAATGATCTGTGCCCGCGTGTTCTTCACGCAGCGACTTCCAGATGCGGGTACGAAGATGGACAAAGCTTTCCAAGTCCATCACGTCTTCTATCTTGTTGTGACTGTCCCATTGCTCGGCTTCCCGGATGGACTTCACATCAAGAATTTCTTTGATCTTGCCGGGGCGGCTGGTCATCACCACCACCCGATCAGCGAGGTAAACCGCCTCTTCCACCGCGTGGGTGATGAAGAGCACGGTGCGTGGGTTCTTGCGCGCCAGCTTCACCAGCTCTTCCTGCATCACCACGCGGGTTTGCGCATCGAGCGCGCCAAACGGCTCGTCCATCAGCAACACCTGGGGGTTGAGCGCGTAGGCGCGTGCAATGGCCACGCGCTGCTGCATGCCGCCCGAGAGCTGGTGGGGGTAGGCACTCTCGTAGCCCTTGAGGTTCATCAGGTCGATGTAGTGGGCGATCAGCTTCTCGCGCTCGTCCTTGGGCAAACCTTTGCTGCGCAAACCGAAGTCGATATTTTCGTGCACCGACTTCCAGGGGAACAGGGCAAACGCCTGAAACACCACCGCGCGATCCGGCCCCGGCTCGGTCACCACCTCGTTGTTCACCTTGACCGTACCGGTGCTGGGGAACTCCAACCCGGCGGCCATGCGCATGCAAGTGGTCTTGCCGCAGCCGGACGGGCCGACGATGGCCACGAACTCTTCGTCCTGCACGGTGAGGTTGATGCCGTCGAGCGTGAGAAATCCCTTGCCGTCGCGCTGAAAAACCCGGGTGACGTCAGTGAACTGGATGGTGGCCATGTGAGATCTGCTTTCGGATTCGGCTGTGCGCGTTCAGGCGTTGCGGTGCTTGAGGAGCCAGCGTTCAAGGCGTCGGATCAGCACATCGATCACCACGCCCACCATGCCGATGG
>JBBQXN010000146.1:0-4776 GCA_038209585.1 Burkholderiales bacterium | reverse complement strand
CCACGCCACGCGGCCTGCAGGCAGCAGCCATCCCGGCCGTGTTGCAGGGCCGCGACGTGCTGGGCCAGGCGCCCACCGGCTCGGGCAAAACCGGCGCTTTTCTGCTGCCGCTGTTGCAGCGCTTGCTAGACACACCTGGGCTGGCGGAAGAACACCCGCGCCGCTTGCGCGTGCTGGTGCTGGCCCCCACGCGCGAATTGGCGGTGCAAACCGCTGCTGCGGCGCAAGCGCTGGCACCGCAGTTGAAAACGGTGGTCACGGTAGGTGGCTTGTCCATCAACCCGCAGATGATGGCCTTGCGCGGTGGCGCCCACCTGCTGGTGGCCACGCCTGGCCGTTTGCTGGACCTGGTCCGCCAGAACGCGGTGCAACTGGCTAGCCTGCAGACGGTGGTACTCGACGAAGCCGACCGCCTGCTGGACGCTGGTTTTGCCGAAGAAACCCGGCAAGTGCTGTCGCTGCTGCCGCCGCAGCGGCAAACGCTGCTGTTCAGCGCCACGCTGCCCGCCGCCGTGCTGGCATGGACGGAGGCCGTGCAACGCAACGCGCTGAAGCTGTACGACACCGATCAAGCCCATTCCGAAGCGCCACCCGACATCACCCAGCGCGCGATTGAAGTCGACACACCGCGCCGCACTGCCTTGCTGCGCCACTTGCTGCGCACCGAAGCCTGGCCACGTGCGCTGGTGTTCGTGGGCACGCAGCACAGCGCCGAGCATGTGGCCGACAAACTGCGCCAGCAAAGCATCAGCGCCGCACCCTTGCATGGCGAATTGAGCCAGGGCAGACGCAGCCAGGTACTGGCTGACTTTGCAGCCGGCAAGCTGGCTGTGCTGGTGGCCACCGACCTGGCATCACGCGGCATCGACGTCAAAGAGTTGCCTGCGGTGGTGAACTACGACCTGCCGCGCTCGGCAGTGGACTACACGCACCGCATTGGCCGTACCGGGCGCGCCGGCTTGCCGGGCGTGGCGGTCAGCTTCGTCTGCGCTGATGCGCCCGGCAGCGAAGCGCATTTCAGGCTGATCGAAAAACGCCAGGCGCAGCGCGTGCTGCGTGAGCAGGTGGCGGGTTTCGAGCCTGCAGCCGTGCTGCCGGCGCGGGTGGTGGATGCCAACGGGGGCGTCAAGGGCAAGCGCAAGAGCAAGAAGGACAAAATGCGGGAAGGTGCGGCCCTGGCAGCAAGATCCTGAGGGTGCTGAGGGGCACAGGGCCTCTGAACGCGGGTGCAGCCGCGGGTGCTGGTGCTGGTGCGGGCGAGGTCGAGGGGGAGGGCGAGGGTGCTTCAGCTTTCGCCGAGGCTTTCCGCGTACACCCGCAACTGCGGCAGGTGCTGTGGGTATTCGCGTTGCACGAAGTCGATGAGCTGTTCGCGCACATGGCAGCGCAGGTCCCAGGCTTGCGGGGCGCTGGCTGCGGTGACCAGGGCGCGCAGTTGCATCGAGTGTTCGCCCGCTTCGGTGACCTGCATCAAGCAGGTGCGGCCGTCCCAGTCCTTTGAAGACTCACAGGCCCGCCGCAGGGCTGCTCGAACGGGTTCCAGCGGCTGCCGGTAGTCCACCCACATCGTCACCACGCCGGTCAGTTCAGCGCTCTTGCGTGTCCAGTTTTGAAACGGCTTTTCCACCCAGTACTGCAAGGGCACAACCAGTCGCCTGTCGTCCCAGATGCGCACGACGACGAAGGCGCTGGTGATCTCTTCGATCGTGCCCCATTCGTTTTCGACGATCACCACGTCGTCGATTCGGATGGGCTGTGTCAGCCCAATCTGCAGCCCGGCGATCATGTTGCCCAGCACGGGCCGCGCTGCAAAACCGGCGATCAGGCCAATGACGCCGGCTGATGCCAGCAGGCTGGCACCGATCTGTCGCACCGCCGGGATCGCCATCAGCATCAGGGCCAGGCCGGCCAGCGCGATCAGGCTGCTGAGCGTGCGCGTCAACACCCGTGTTTGCGTGTGAATGCGCCGGGCTTCGAGGTTGTTGCCCGCCGTGATGGGGTAAGCGCCCATCACGCCCCGGCCGTAGCCCTGAACGGCGCGCACGAGCAGCCAGGTCAGCAGGCCCACCACCAGCATGCTGGTCAGGCGCTGCACCGTGCCCAGACCCGGCAAATCTTCTGCGGCGCTGTGCCACACCAATTGCACGGCAATGGTGGGCAAAAGCAAGTGTGCCGGTGAACGAACCGCCCGTGCCACCGCCAATGCCACGGGCGTGCTGGTCACCGCACGCAAGACCACGCGCGAGCCCGCTTGAAACACTACTTCGGCCAAGACGATGGCGATGGCGACCGCGGCCAGCGGTGCAGACCAGTCGTCGAAGAGTGCCATCAGGGTTTCGCGCATGACAAGGTTTTATGCAGCCGCCAAACAAGCGTCAAAACAGCGTCAAACAGGCGTCAATCAGGTGTCAAGCGGGCATCAAGCAGGCGTCAAGCCGCGCGCTCTATTTGGCTTGCCGTTCAACGACCTCGCGCACCTCGACATCGACGACCTTCCCCTGCTGGCGCCGGCGTCTTCGGTACACCTCGTTGAACACGCCCACGGCGGGGCGCCGACCTCTGATCAGCGCCCAGACGAGAACGGCCGAGCCGACCAGCAGGGTGGTCAGCAGCGCCAGAACGACCAGTCCTAAGGCCACCATGGCCACGCCCAGCGCCAGCACGCCGCGCACGATGCGTCGCCAAACGCCGCCAGGCCCTGGGGGGCGGGACGAAGGGCTGGGGCCGCTGGTTTTGATCAAATGCAGTTTCATGCTCCGTGCGATTGTGGTGCGTAGGCCGAGTTCCCCTGGCCTGCACAGGTTGCTGGGGGCGGATGGGCGCGCATCGGGTCACGTTGGCTTGCATTGGCGACCCTGTGATGACGAATCCCGCCCGCCGGCTCGCCGTTCGTCGCATCGGCTGTTGGCCACAGCTCGCAGCAACGTAGGCTATCGTTCTTCGAACCCCTTAATGCGTTCAGGCCCCGTGCCTGAGCGTCCCCCCGAGCATGCATCATGCCTTCGCCGCCTTCCTTTTCACTGTAACTTTGGGCTCATTAGCCGGTTGCGGCAAAGAGCCCGCCGCGAGCAGTGCTGCAAACAGTGCGGCGCAATCTGCCGCAGCCGCTTCCTCAGTTGCGGCAGCAGTTGCCGCAGCAGTTGCCGCATCAGCGCCAGTCTTGCTTATTTCGCCTGAAGACGTGCGCATCCTGCAGCCCAGCCTGCTGGCCGGCGGACCGGTCATCAGCGGGTCGCTGCAGCCCGAGCGCAAGGCCGACCTGCGCAGTGAAATTTCTGCCGTGGTGCTGCAGGTGCTGAAAGACAACGGCGAGCCGGTAAAACGCGGCGACTTGCTGGTGCGTCTGGACGACACCTCCATCCGCGACAGCGTCAACAGCGCCGAAGAATCGGTGCGTGCCGTTGCGCAGGCCTTCGATCAGACCGAGCGCCAAGTGCAGCGCCAAAAGACGTTGCAGGCGCAAGGCATGACGTCGATGCAAGCGCTGGAAGATGCCGAAGTGCGCCGCAACAATGCGCAAAGCGATCTCGTCTCGGCGCGCGCCCGGGCCGTCACCGCGCGCCAGCAACTGCGCCGCACTGAAGTGCGCGCGCCTTTCGACGGCGTGGTGGCCGAGCGCAAGGTGTCTGCAGGCGACACGGCCGCCGTGGGCAAGGAGCTGTTGAAGGTCATCGCACCTTCCAGCATGCGCTTTGAGGGCCTGGTCTCGGCCGACCGCATGCAGGAAATCAAGACCGGCCAGAACGTTCACTTTCGTGTGAACGGGTTTCCCGACAGTGATTTCCTGGGCCGCGTAGACCGCATAGACGCGATGGCCAATGCCACCACGCGTCAAGTGGCAGTGGTGGTCAACTTTGCCGACCCCGCAGCAGCGCCACGCGTGGCGGGCTTGTTTGCGGAAGGGCGAATCGAATCGGGCAGCAGCGAAGCGCTGATGCTGCCCGACGCAGCACTGATGCGGGAAGGCGACAGCGCCTCGGTCTGGCGCATCGAAGGCCAGCAGATCAGGCAAGTGGCTGTGAAGCTGGGCGAACGCGACGCGCGCCGTGGCGAATTTCCGGTGCTCACGGGCCTGGCAGCCGGCGACCGCGTGTTGCGCAAGGCAGACCGTGGCCTGGTGGACGGCCAGCGCCTGGAGCTTGCCGTGGCTCCGGCCCGCGCCGCACCTGCGATTTCTGCTGCGCCATCCGCTGCCCCATCTGCTGCAGCTGCCGCCACCGCTTCGCGCTGACAACAGACAAAAAACAGAAGGCCGACATGTTCCTATCCGACTTCAGCGTCAAGCGCCCGGTGGCCACTGTGGTGCTGCTCATCGCGCTGATGGCCATGGGCCTTCTGGCCTTGAGCAAGCTGCGGGTGAACCAGTTTCCCGACATCGAGCAGCCGGTGCTGGTGGTCAGCATCACCTACCCGGGCGCCAGCCCGGAAACGGTGGAACGCGAAGTGCTCAACCGCATTCAGAAAGCCGTGCAGGGCATCTCGGGCGTGGACCGCGTGCAGGGCACGGCCAGCGAGAGCAATGCCAGGATGGTGATGTTCTTCAATTTCGACAAGAACATGATCGAGGCCGCCGACGAGGTGCGCAACGCCATCGGCACGGTGCGTTACATGCTGCCAGTCGAGATTCGCGAGCCCGTGCTGACGCGCCTGGACCCCGCTGCGCAGCCCATCATGCAGCTGGCGCTGTCTTCCAGCACGCAAGACTTCGCCACCATCTCGCGCCTGGCCGAAGACGACTTGGCAGACCGCTTTCGTGGCCTGGCCGGGGTGGGCAAC
>JBBQXN010000145.1:0-4885 GCA_038209585.1 Burkholderiales bacterium | reverse complement strand
GTCCGCTGAATGCCCTGCCGACTAACCGCCTGATCAACTCCCGTTCGACGCAAATTTGCAGCAAAACCAAGCCTAAGGGCAACCATGCCGAAAAGTGGGACGCCGGAGAGCAGCCCGCCTCCAGCGGCAGCAATTGGCCGGAACCGGCTTTAGCTTAGGCAGCCTGGTAGCTGACCTTGGCATGGTTAGCACGCGCGTCGAAGGTCAACTTCCTGGTGCCCTTTTAGCCTACCGGTCCCGGCCATGAGCCGTCGGCCGCCTCCAACACACGAAGCTGTCGTTGGTCGCAGCTAGGCGGCCCTACCGCAGCCATAACTGAATCTGCAGCCGGCTCTAACGTCCTTGGTATCCTGCGGCCCGATGTCGACGGAACAGCAACAACTCGAATACGCCATTGCGGCCTTGGAAGGCCAGCGCACACTCCTTGGCGATGCGATGGTCGACATGGCGGTTGCCCCGCTCAAGGCCAAGCTCGTAGCCCTGCTGGGCACGACGGCATCGCCACCGCCAGAACCCACCCAAGCCCTCAAGCAAGTCAGCGTCCTATTTCTGGACGTGGTGGGCTCCACCACGCTGGCCCAACGCCTGGACCCGGAAGAGGTCAGCGCGGTGATGGACGGCGCCTTGTCACGCGGCACGGCCCTCGTTGAAGCGCACGGCGGTCGCGTGCTGCAGTACGCCGGCGACAACATCCTGGCCGCCTTTGGTGCCGACGAAGTGGCCGAAGACGACGCCGAACGTGCCGTACGTTGTGGCCTGGCATTGCTGGCCCTGGGCAAGACCGTGGGTTCAGAGGTGCAGGCCGCGCACGGCCACGCCGGGCTGGACGTGCGCGTGGGCATCCACACCGGTGGCGTGTTGCTGGGCGGGGGTGTGGACGAAGACGGTGCGATTCGCGGCCAGGCGGTGAACATCGCGGCACGCATGGAGCAGACGGCCCCCGCCGGTGGCTTGCGCATCAGCCACGACAGTTACTCGCTAGTGCGTGGGTTGTTCGATGTGTCTGCGCCCGAGCCGCTATTGGTCAAAGGAATCAGCGAACCCATCGTCAGTTACCTGGTGCACAAGGCCAAGCCGCGCGCTTTCCGCATCGCCAGCCGCGGCATCGAGGGTGTGGCCACGAAGATGATCGGCCGCGACGCCGAGTTCGAAGCGCTGCAGGCTAGTTTTTACCGGCTGTTTGCCGAACGCCAGCTGCTCACCGTCAGCGTGGTGGCCGAGGCCGGCATCGGCAAGAGCCGGCTGCTCGACGAGTTCCAGGCCTGGACCGAAGACCGGCCCGAGAGCGTGTACCTGTTCCGTGGCCGCGCCACACCGCAGACCCAAGGCCGGCCCTTTGGTTTGCTACGCGACATCGTGGCTTGGCGGCTGCAACTCAGCGACGACGACACGCTGAGCCAGGCCAAGGCCAAGATCGAAGCCGGGCTGATTCCGCTGTTTGCCGACGAGCCCGAGTTTGCGCAATGCCACGCCCATTCGCTGGGCCACTTGATTGGCCTGGACTGGAAGGACAGCCCGCACCTGCGCGGCATGCTGGACGACCCGCGGCAGATCCGCAACCGCGCCCAGCATGCGGCGGCGCAGATGTTCCGCCGGGTCAGTGCGCAAGACGGCTCGCCGGTCATCCTGCAACTGGAAGATCTGCACTGGGCCGACGATGAGAGCCTGGACTTCTTTCGCTACCTGGGCGAAGTGAATCACGACATGCCGCTGTGGGTGCTGGCTTTCACGCGGCCCACGCTGTTCGAGCGGCGGCCTGATTGGCGCAACACCGAGACCGCAGACAGCCGCCACGACCGCATCGACCTGTACCCGCTGGACAAGACCGACAGCCGTCAACTTGTGGACGAGCTGCTGAAGAAGCTGCCTGAGATTCCCGCTGCCCTCAGAGAGCTGGTCATTGGCGGCGCCGAGGGCAACCCCTTCTACATGGAAGAGCTGGTGCGCATGCTGATCGACCAGGGTGCCATCAACACCAGGGGCGAACACTGGCGGCTGAACGCGGAACGGCTGCTGGCCACCCATGTGCCCAGCACACTGACCGGCGTGCTACAGGCGCGTCTGGACGGCCTGCCGCCTGAAGAGCGGTGCACGCTGCAACAAGCCAGCGTCATCGGCCAGGTGTTCTGGGACCGCGCGCTGCTGGCGCTAAACGCGCAGAGCGAAGCCACCCTGCCCAAGCTGGTGCAGCGTGAACTGGCGCTGCTGCGGCCGGATGCGGCAAGCAGCCTGCCCGACGGCCTGTGCGAATACGCCTTCAAGCACGCCATCCTGCACCAAGTGACCTATGGCACCGTGCTCAAGCGCCACAAGAAGCTGCTGCACGCCCAGCTGGCCGACTGGCTGGCTGCCCAGAGCCGGGGCGACAGCGCCCGTGCGGGCGACTTCTTGGCGCTGACGGCGCTGCACTACACCGAGGCGGGCGACGCGGCCAACGCGGCAGAGTTCCATGGGCGGGCGGCCGAACACGCGGCCACGCGGCTGTCGCACAGGGCGGTGCTTGACCATGTGCAGCAGGCGCTGGCGCTGCTGGACGGTGCGTTGAGCCAGGGCGCTGGCAGCACGGGGGGTTGGGCCGCAGTGACTCAGGCCGGTGATCAGACCCAAGCCCTGCTGCGCTGGCGGCTGTTGAGCGTGCGTGAGCGGACTCTGGATACTCAGGGTGAACGCGCGCCACAAGGTGCCGACATCGGCACGCTGGCCGCACTGGCTGAGGTGCTCGACGATGACGCCCGGCGAGCCGATGCAGCCTACCGTCGGGGTGCTCGTGCCGTGCGCATGGCGGACTGGACAGTGTGCAAAGCGTCGGCGCGGCAGGCGGTGGCGATGTGTGACCGCGAACTGGCCCGCCGGGCGGTCCATGCCGCGCCGCCTTCGGAAGAAAGTGTTCGCCTGCTTGAGCAGCGGCTGCTCGCCCAGCGACTGGTGGGCTTGGCTCTGCTCTACCAGGGCCAGCCGGATGCGGCCCAAACGCTACTGGTCCAGACTTTGGAGGAGGCACGGGTGCGGGGGCTGCCCAAGCCGCAGGCGCTTTGTTTGAGCGTGCTGGCGATACTGGCTGAGGGGTGGGGCGACTGGGTGCTGGCGATCGATCTGTACCGCCAATTTTTGGTCATCATGCGACAAGTCGGCGACCGGCGAAACGAGGCCGTTGGGCTGGTCAACGTCGGGATTGGCTGGCTCAACCTGGGCCATCTGACCGCCGCACGCAGTGACCTGGAAGAAGGGCTGCGGCTGGTACGCCAGAACGGCGACCGGACGGTGCAATGTGGGCCGCTGTGCAACTTGTCGGCCTTGGCGTTGTGGCACGGCGACGATGCCCGCGCGCTGAGCTTGGCCCGCACGGCGCTGGACACCGCGGTGGAGACACAGGCGCGTGACTGGGAAGTCGAAGCCTTGGTGGCACTGGGCAACGCCGAAGCCGCGTTGGGCCGGGAGGCGCCGGCCGCTCAGGCCTACCGCCGGGCGGGGGTGGTTGGACAGGAAATCGGATACAAAAAGCGCTTCGATGCGGGCGCGGGCCTGGCGCGGCTGGGCCTGGCCCGGGGCGATGTGGCGGGCGCCATGCAGCAGGTCGAAACCCTGCTGCAAGATGCCGTGTCCGGCACACCGGCCGAAGCGGACGGAGCCGGCGATGCAGCCCTGCCAGTCGAGGACGCGGCGGCCGCTGAAGCCACCGCCCCTGCCAGCACGGCTTTCGAAAGAGCATGTAACCGCCTGATCGAGCTGACCGTGCACCGCGTCTTCGCTGCCGCCGGCGACCCGCGCGCCGCCGCCTGGCTGCAGCGCGCGCACAGTGCACTGATGGCAGAAGCCGACCGCATCACTGACCCCGCGCTGCGCCAGATGTTCCTGAGCAACATCCCCGAACACCGCGACATCGTGGCGCTATGGGCGGCGCGGGGGGCGCGGTAAGCGAATCGGGGCTTCACGAGCGACGGCTTTGGCGCAGTGCGGTAGGCTGCAATGGGTCGTCAGCGCCAGTTCGAGTCGCTAAGCAGCAGTCGTTCAGCTGGCACCTGAGGTCAAGCGGCGGCAAGCCGCGTCGAACGACAGCTCCCAAAATTTCGTCGCCGCGCCTGGATGTCGGTCGATGTCAGCTTTCGAGGTACAGCGGTCGGCCGTCGCGAAAACCGCCGCCGGCTCCTATGGGTCGACAGTGCCAGTTCGAGCCCCTGAGCAGCAGTCGTTCCGCCGGAACCTGATGTCAAAGGGCGGCAAGCCACGTCGCACGACAGCTCCCTAACTTACGTCGCCGCACCTGGATGCCGGTCGATGTTAACTTTCAAGTTATAGCGGTCGTCCCTCGCCAAAACCGTGGCGGGCAGCAATGTTTAGAGTTGTGGGATCCCTGCCCGGCGCGCACGGCACAGCGGCGAGCAGCGAGGACCCGAGGGCCAGGTGTCGCACAAGCCCCGAGGGATCAAACCGCGGCGAACACCCCCGCTGGTGTTCAAGGCCAATCTCACCACCACGAGCTTCGTCTGTGCAGGGATCCAGGGGGTTACTCGCGTCCGCAAACGTCATGACGATCTCGCTGTCATCGGCACGCACGTCGGCAAAAACGGACCGTGGCCGGCGCCGTGGCCCAGCGGCGTGCCGAGCGCAGTTCAGACTCGATTGCTGCCACTCATTGAAGGTTTGATGGGCGCTCCGTGGGTGCCAGGGGAACTTCATCGATATTTTTTCCTCGGCCTCCGTAATATATAATACGATAATTATCGTAATTTTAAGCCTTTGGAGCTCTGAATGGCAAAAGCGCTGGTCACGCAAGATCGAGTGTTCGAGGTCGCCGACATGCTCACAGCACGTGGCGAGGAACCGGGCATCTTGTCCGTCCAGGCTGCCATCGGCGGGGGCAGCTACTCGACTGTCAAGCGCTACC
>JBBQXN010000144.1:0-5020 GCA_038209585.1 Burkholderiales bacterium | reverse complement strand
GCCGGGCGCAGGCATCGTGGTGGTGGGCAATCCGCAGCAGTGTGCCGACACCCTGCAGCAGTTCATCGACATCGGTTGCGATTCGTTCTGCCTGTCGGGCTATCTGCACGATGAAGAGGCCACGCGGTTCGCGCGCATGGTTCGCCCGCTGCTCGCGGCGCGCAATCCGAACCGCTTGCCGGCACTGGGCAGCGCGCGTTCTTGATGAGGCGCTGTGCGGCGCTGGCTACCGCGCATCCTGGCCCTCCCGGGATCACGGACCGACACCACGCTGCGAGACACGCTCTGCGAGGCTGAATCACGTTTTCTCTCGTGCCACCCATGAAAAAGGCCCCTTGCGGGGCCTCTTCGAAGTGCGACCTGGCGGAGAGAAAGAAAGTCAAGCACCGCGCCAGTGCTGGTTTTCCCGGCTGTCGCCGTCCAGTCCGCCAGTTTGTCCGCCAGTAGTTCCGGCATCGCCCGCATGGGTGCGAACCAAGGAGGTGGTCAGCGCCGCTGGCGGGCGCGCAGTGGCGCCGGCTGTCCCGGCCAGAACGATGGTGCTGGTGGCTTCGACCAGGCGCACCAGGGCCTGCGGGCCAGCCGTCAGGCCATCCAGGCGCCATACCGTGCCGGGTCACGCGCCACGTGCACCAGCGCCAGGCGATAGTCGCGCACAGTCGCCGCCTCGCGCTGAGCTTGGTGGAACTGCAGCAGCCAACGCAGCACGTTGGCACCGGGGCTGGTGACACCGGCGCAGTCGCACAGCTTGAGCTGGGCCTTGCACCCAGCCAGCACGCGGTCAACGGCCCCCAGCATTTGCAGATCGTCCCGGCCATACCCGACGCGGACCAGCTCACGCGCCAGCGCGGCAGAGACCAAGATATCGCGCACGTCCGCACGGGTGGCCCGGCTGGTGGTCAGGGCTGCCAGTGCCATGTGTTCGCGCACCTGCACACCCAGCAGGTCGCGCCGGTCGATGGGGCCAGTGGGCTGCAGCATGTGGTGTGCGCTGGGGTCAATGGCGCGGCGCCTGCACCGCTTGCGCATGGGTGCCGCTGGTGGTCAGCCGACGCGGTCAGCCATAACGCAGCGCCTCAGCCCGCTCCACCGCGTGCGCGTCAATGCGCGGCACGCTCGCCGCTGGCGGCAGCAACTCCACCGGGGCTATCGTCATGTCCTGCGACCCCCGCAGGTTGGCCCAGGACTGCACCGCAGCCTGCCGGCGCGCGGACCTCAGCAATGCCAGCTGGGCCGCAGGCGTGGCGCCACGCGAATACAGCAGTTCGCCAGTGCCGCCAAGTGCCGCCGCTTCCAGCTCGTCAACCCAGGCCTCCACGCCAAACTGGTAGGGCGCCACCGCCAGCACAGTGCCACGCATCAAGACTTTCCGCATTCGAATCTCCAGGCCCAGCAGTGCTGAGCGTTCAGTTGCGATGGCTGGACCGGGTGGACCGGGCTTCAGCCGCGTGGAGCAGGTTCTCTAGGTCCACCGCGCGCTGGATCTCGGCCAGGGCCTCGGGGTCAACTACCTGGCCGCGCTGAGCGTTGATGATGTCCAGGGCCGCCAGGTGCGGCGCGTCGACAATCTCGTCGATTTGCACGCTGCGGCCATGCAGCCAGAACGGCCGCAGGCAGCGCATACGCACAGTTCTGGCGCTCATGGTGGCGCCGCTCACGGTGCGTACTTCCGGGTGCCGCTGAGCGTGACACCCAGCAAGTGCGGGCCAGTCACGATGGTGCCGACATAGCGCACCCACCGCTGCAGGCCATTCGGGTCGAAGTCCAGCGGCTGCAGGTTGGCCGTCGTGGCGGCCAGCGCGAATGCCGGGCCTGCATCGGTCCAGCCGGTGCTGCCATCGGCTGAGTGCTGCAGCTTGCCGGCCAACGTGCCGGTGCCGGTGCCCTTGTTCTGCAACAGCAGCATGCGGCCTTCGTACTGCAGCAGATCGACAGCGGCAGAGGTGACGGTTGAAGCCTGGGAGGCTGACACCACCACCGCAACGGTGACGGCGCTTTGAGCGAAATGAATCATGGGTTGGGCCTTGTGCCGGTCAGGCGAGAGTGAAGACGGAAAAAGCGGCTGGGTTGTTAAAGGCGACGTCCATCGCCACCATGCAACGCATGGTCACGGTGTCGTTCTTGAAGCCGGTGAACGGGTCAATGGCGATCTCGATGCCGTCGCCCCACAGGCCCAACACCGCGTTGGACCACTCGCCGTAGGCGCCTGTAATGGCGGCCATGCCGGCGGTGCAGTGGGTCGCCTTGGACTGAAGGCGGCCGGTGCTGTCGATGGCTCCGCGCTCGGTCGGCGAGGTGGGAAGCAACAGCGCGCGCATGCCGGGGCTCAGGACAAAGGAACTGCCCTCGTCGCTGCCGGCCCTGTTTGCCACCGCAGCCATTGAAGGATTCACCGCCGCGCTCAGCAAATTGGCGGCCACGCCTGCAGCACTGAATCTCTGCACGCCCGTGATGTTGCACAGGCCCAGCGGCTCGGCCATATCGTCGGCCGTCGCGGTGCCACGGTTCGATCGGCCATCCAGCACCACCCGATCTATCAGCGCGCCTGCAGCCTGCAACAGCCGGCGCCGCACGAACAGGTCCAGCATGCCAGGGGGCATGCCTCGCACCAGGCGGCCGTGGTAGGTAATCACACCGCAAGCCACGTGCGGTCTCATTTGCACCAGGCCCGTGGCAGGTGTGAGACTGGGGCCTGGGCTGGTTTCATCCAGCATCCAACCGAACTGAACCTCGTCCAGCACGCCTGGAATGAAAATATCGGTCCGCAGCCCCGACAACACCGACATGCCGGCGCGGGTGGCCACGTTGTAGGGTCGCAGTACGTCGGCGGCTGGCCCCATGCTGCTGCCCACCAGATAGCCGCCCGCAGTGGGTGAGGCGATGTTCAGATCGCGCTGGCCAGCCAGCACGCCCCACGGCACCGTGATGGTCGGGCCGTGGCGGCTCTGCGTCCCCACGCTGCCACCGAACTGCTTCTCGACCTCGGCCTCGAAGCCGTCCAGTCTTTCGCCTGACATTGCGTGGCGAAGCACCTTGGACAGGCTGTAATTGTGAAACGTCTGTTCGGCCCGCCGCTGGTCGGCTGTCCGGGTCTGAAATGAAAGGGGGTGCATGGGGTGCCGCTTGAGCGTGAAGGAAAGACGCTCATATCATGCGGCAGGCTCAGCGAATGATCCAGACCTTGGGGGGCTTAGGGGGGTGTCAATTCATCACCAGCCCCGTGTAGGGGGGAACACTCCCAAACTGCCACGTTTCCGATTGAGCCTCGGCGGTGAACAGCGAGGCCAGCGACCGTGTGGTGGCCTCCGGCCAGGCGGCCGACGATCAGACCCAGGTGCAGACTGGCGCGCGCCTCGTCACCCTCAACCCTTGCGTCGAACTTTTGAAGAAACTTCGCCAGAGCGGTGTCGGCGTGCTGGGCGCGCAGGTCGACAGTGCGAACCGGGGCCGGTCCAATGGTTGAGTACCAAGCGGGGAGCAGCAGGCTGGCTACTTCCTCATCCCCTGGCCGCAGTGCTGCCGGTGCCACCCGCAGCATGCGCAGGATATCCACCGTCTTGTCGCGGGCCCGCTGGGCCAGGCCACGCGCCCTGGCCAGGTTCTGTAGGTGTGGGTGGTCGACGCAGGACACGCACAGCTGGCGCAGCTGATCGTCCAGCGCGTCCAAGTCAACAAGGGCTTCAGCCGCCTTCGCCTCGGCCCGTCGTGCAGAGGCTGGCGGTAACGTCCGGGGCCTCATACCGCGTCTACCAAGTGGGTGAGTGTGGCGCGAATCTCGCGGTCTAGCTCGGCATGCACCACAGCCACTTCAGTCTCGGCAGCCAACACGGCTGCGAGGCGTGCAGGGATGGCCAGGAGACCCTCACGAAAGGCTGCAGCCCGGCGGGCCAGCGACGCGCGCACATCGGCGACGCGCACCAGATCGCCTCGCTGCTCGGCCAGCCGAAGCCCTGAAAGGGCGGCTTCATTGCTCTCTCGCAGGGTGCGGGCGGCGCGATAGTCCAACTGGTCGGCGCTGCGGGCCGCTTGCGTTGATGCAGGCGCTGCAGCGCCCGGCGTGGCCCGTGGCCGGCGGTGCTGTTCCCGCCAATCGCGTGCGGTCTCCAGGCTGTCTGTCGGCATGCCGGCGGTGGCGTCACGGGTTACGGTGGCGGCCGACACGCCCAGCGCCTTGGCCAGGTCCTTACGCAGTTCAGTCATTGCCCACCTCTATTGCATCCTTGCTCAGTTGCGAAAGTAGACAAGCACCCACTAGCGCAATTCCGCGATCGTTTCGTAGCCGTACGTGGCAGGCTGCAGGGGGACCCGCAGCGGGTGGCAGGGGTGCAGCCGGCTCGATCAATGGCGGGCTGTCGGGGTAGATCAGCAGCGCCACCACCAGGCCCTGGCCGGTGGCCATCTGAAGGGCACGGTGTGCCATCTGGTCGACTGTCTCGCCTGGCAGGCGCCACAGGTCCACAGGCAGGTGCGGCAGGGCTGCGCGAATGCCGCACGGCTGGTCGTTCCGGGTGCGGCCAAGCAGCTGGATGTGCAGCGGGCCCTTACGTGCGTTCTTCATGGTCTCACCTCTTTTCACGGGAGAAGCTGGGCATCACGGTGCGGCCCCGCTCGCCGCAGACTTCGGCGCTGCGTCAATCGCGGCGCCTGATGCCAACTTGCGGCACGTCCGCGACAGCTTGCCGGCGCGGCGCGCGATTCCGGCCAGCCTGTCGCGTTGTTCAAACGTCGTCGCTGGTTGCACGTGGCGGGTGGTTCCGCTGGGCTTCTGGCTCAACCAGTCGCGCGCCGGTTGCTGCCCAAGTACGGCCTCCACATCCCGTCCGATCTGGGCCTTTGCATCCTCGTCTAGCGCGGCGGATGGCCGATGCAAGGCGATGATCGCGCTCTTGATTTTCCGCATGCGTTCTACTACGAAGGCGGCGTGCTGCGCCGCATCTGCGACCGGGCGTGAACCGACGCCCTTTTTCAAAAGCGGTTGTTGGTTGTTCTGCCTGTTGCCGGTAACGGCCTCGCCTTTACT
>JBBQXN010000143.1:0-5064 GCA_038209585.1 Burkholderiales bacterium | reverse complement strand
CGCAGCGAAGCGGGTGCGGCTTTCGGCAACCCGTCGGTGTACATGGAGAAATTCCTCGAAAACCCCAGGCACATCGAGATCCAGATCCTGGCCGACCAGCACAAGAACGTCGTCTGGTTGGGCGAGCGCGACTGCAGCATGCAGCGCCGGCACCAGAAGATCATCGAAGAAGCACCGGCCCCAGGCATTGCCCGGCGCATCATCGAACGCATCGGCGACCGCTGCGTGGCGGCGTGCAAGAAGATCGGCTATCGCGGCGCCGGCACGTTCGAGTTTCTGTATGAGAACGGCGAGTTCTTCTTCATCGAGATGAACACGCGCGTGCAGGTGGAACACCCGGTGACGGAGATGGTCACGGGCGTGGACATCGTGCAGATGCAGATTCGCGTGGCCGCGGGCGAAAAGCTGCCTTTCAACCAGCGCGCCATCGAAATGCGCGGCCATGCCATCGAATGCCGGGTGAATGCCGAGGATCCGTACAAGTTCACGCCGTCGCCGGGCCGCATCACGCTGTGGCACGCGCCGGGCGGGCCCGGCGTGCGCGTGGATTCGCATGCGTACACCAACTACTACGTGCCGCCGAATTACGACTCGATGATCGGCAAGATCATCTGCCACGGCGACACGCGCGAGCAGGCGCTGGCGCGCATGCGCACGGCGCTGTCCGAAACCGTGATCGAAGGCATTCAGACCAATATCCCGCTGCACCGCGAGCTGATGGTGGATGCCAAATTCGTTGAGGGCGGTACCAGCATCCATTACCTGGAAGGCTGGCTCGGGCAACATAAACGCTGATGGAATTTGGGGCCCCAGGGGGACCAAGTGCCGCGGCTGGGCGGCGCCGGTTCCGCGCGTGGCCCATGTTCAGGACACTTTCTTGTTAGAGCTGACTCTTGTTTGAGCTGACATTGCGCGCGCCGCAAGCGCTGGTTGAATCAGTCAGCGATGCGCTGTCCGAAGAACTGGATGCGTTGTCGGTGTCGGTCGAAGACGCCGATGCCGGCAACGACGCGGAGCGGGCCTTGTTCGGCGAGCCCGGCATGCCGCCACCTGCGCCGGGCTGGGACCGTTCGACTTTGCGCGCCTTGTTCGAAACCGAAGCCCAAGCCGAGGCCGCTGCCGCCTTGCTGATGGCACAAGACTGGACTGCGGGGCTGACGGTGCAGTCGCTGAACCCGGTGCCAGAGCAGGACTGGGTGCGCATCACGCAATCGCAGTTTGCGCCGGTGGAGATCACGCCGGATTTCTGGGTCGTGCCCAGCTGGCATGAAGTCCCCGCCGCCGCAGCGCGCTTCATTCGTCTGGACCCGGGCCTGGCTTTCGGCACCGGCACCCACCCGACCACACGCATGTGTCTGCGCTGGCTGGCCACTCACGCTGCACGGGTGCAGGGCCGGCGCACGCTGGACTACGGCTGTGGCTCGGGCATCCTGGCCATCGCTGCGGTGATGCATGGCGCAGAGCAAACCGACGCCGTGGACATCGACCCGGTTGCCGTGCAGGCCACCGCAGACAACGCCCGCGACAACGCTGTGGTGCTGCACGCGGGCCTGCCCGATGCCGCATCAGGCCAGTACGGCCTGGTGCTGGCCAACATTCTGGCCACACCGCTCAAGCTGTTGGCGCCGCTTTTGTGCGCCCACTTGGCCAGCGGCGCGCAATTGCTGCTGGCCGGCATCCTGGCGCGCCAGGTGGACGAGCTGCAGGCGGCTTACGCGCCCTGGCTGGCCCTGCAAGTGCTGGACGAAGAAGATGGCTGGGTGCTGATGGGCGCCGTGCGACCCAGCGCGGCCTGAGCATGGACAGCTCGGGCAGCACCGCGCTGGCCGCGCGCTGCACGGCTTGCAGCACGGTGTTCCGTGTCGTGCCCGACCAGCTGCGGGTGTCCGGCGGCTGGGTGCGCTGCGGCAGGTGTGCACATGTCTTCAATGCCGCCGAAAATCTGATCGACCTGGAGACGGGTGCACCGCGACGACTGGGATGGGCCGAGCTGGCGCCAGTAGCGCCAGTAGCGCCAGTAGCGCCAGTAGCGCCACCGGCGCCGGCACAGCCGCCGCCGGCGCGGGAATTACCGTCTTCGCCTGCACCTCCGCCTGCACCTGCACCTGCACCTGCTCCTGCGCCTGCGCCTGCATCTGCATCTGCATCTGCGCCCGGAGCCGCGCCAGCTCAGCCGCTGCCAGCAGTCGTCGCACCAGCACCGGCTTCACTGGAACCCGGGTCTGAAGCCGAACCTGCAGCTGAACCTGCCGCAGAACCCACAGCTGCACAGCCGATCGAGCCCGCGCTGGCGCCATCCGACTCCGAACCGCCGCACGCCCTGGAGCCCACGGCACCGGCCGATGCACCTGCCTCGCTGCCCAGCCCCATGCCCTCGTTCGTCCGCCGCGCCGACCGCGCTGCGCGTTGGCGGCAACCACGGGTGCGCGCCGCGTTGTTCGCAGGCCTGCTGGGCGGCACGCTGTTGCTGGCCGCCCAGGTCACCCTGGTCTACCGCGACCTGGTCGCCACGCGCTGGCCAGCCTTGCGGCCCTGGCTGGTGGCAGCCTGCGAACCGCTGGGCTGCGACGTGGGCCCGGCGCGCGCCATCGAGGCGCTCACCGTGGAAAACAGCGCGCTGGTGCGCGTCGAACGCAGCGATCTGTACCAGCTGACGGTGGCCGTGCGCAACCGCGCCACACAGGACTTGGCCATGCCGGCGCTGGAGCTTTCGGTCACCGACGCGCAAGGGCGGCTGTTGTCGCGCCGCGTGCTGCGCGCTGCCGAATTCGGCCTGACGCAAACCAGCGTGGCTGCAGGCCGCGATCTGTCTTTGCAAGCCACATTGCAAATGACCGTCGATGCCCAAGGCGCCACGAATAGCAGTGGCGCAGACGGCGCCGCGGCGGTGGTGGGCTATACCATCGAACTTTTCTATCCCTAGCCCGGTTCACACCGTGGCGGGGTCTCGTTCCCACCCACCTGCACCAACGGAGCTGCCATGCCCGCGCTGATCTGCGGATCTCTTGCTTTTGACACCATCACCACGTTTCCCGGGCGCTTTGCCGAGCAGATCCTGCCCGAGCAAGTGCACATCCTGAACGTCAGTTTCCTCGTGCCCACGCTGCGCCGCGAATGGGGCGGCTGCGCCGGCAACATCGCCTACAACCTGCAGGCCATCGGCGGCGAGCCGGTGATCATGGCCGCACTGGGCGTGGACGGCGGCGAATACCTGGCCCGCGTGCAGGCCTGGGGCTCCGACATCTCGCTGATCTACCGCGACGCTGAACTGCACACCGCGCAGTGCCACATCACCACTGACCGCGACAACAACCAGATCGCCGCCTTTCACCCCGGCGCCATGAGCCACGCCCACCACATCGAGGTGCCGGCCAAGGGCGTTCGCAGCGATCTGGCCATCGGCATCATCGCGCCCGATGGCCGCGACGCGATGTGGCAGCACGCGCACCAGATGCACGCGCAGCACATTCCTTTCATCTTCGACCCGGGCCAGCAATTGCCGCAGTTCAACGGCGAAGAGCACCAGGAAATCCTGAGCCTGGCCACCTGGGTGGCGGTGAACGACTACGAAGCCAAGATGCTGGAAGAGCGAACAGGCGAAGACGCGCAGACCCTCTCGCGCCGCCCCAACATCCAGGGCGTGGTGGTGACACTGGCCGAACATGGCTGCGATGTCTGGGTACGCGGCGAATGCACGCGCGTGCCCGGCTTGCCAGCCGCCGAACTGCTGGACCCCACGGGCTGCGGCGATGCTTTCCGCGCAGCGCTGCTCTACGGTCTGGAAAAAGGCTGGGACCTGGCGCGCTGCTGCACCCTGGGCAACCGCCTGGGCGCGTTGAAGATCGCCAGCAAGGGCCCGCAGAACCACAGCCTGCACGGCGTGCTCGAAGGTATCTGAACGCTGACAGGGGCCGGCCGGCCCCTGTGTCTGTGTCTGTGTCAGAACATCAGGCCACGACCTGGCTGAGTTCGCCGCTGGCGTAGCGCTTGGCCACTTCAGCCAGCGGCATCGCCTTGATCTTGGTGCCCTGGCCTTCGCAGCCGAATTCCAGGTAGCGCTGCTTGCACACCTTGTAGGCCGCTTCACGTGCGGGTTTGAGCCATTCGCGGGCGTCGAACTTCTCGGGGTTCTCGGCCAGGAATTTGCGCACGGCACCCGTCATCGCCAGGCGCACGTCGGTATCGATGTTGATCTTGCGCACGCCGAACTTGATGGCTTCCTGGATTTCGCTGACCGGCACGCCATAGGTCTCGCGCATCTGGCCGCCGTACTGGTTGATGATGGCCAGCAATTCGGGCGGGACGCTGGAACTGCCGTGCATCACCAGGTGCGTATTCGGGATGCGGCGGTGAATCTCTTTCACCCGGCTGATGGCCAGGATGTCGCCCGTGGGCTTGCGACTGAATTTATAGGCGCCGTGGCTGGTGCCGATGGCAATCGCCAGCGCGTCCAGCTGCGTGGCCTTCACGAACACGGCCGCTTCTTCGGGGTCGGTCAGCATCTGGCTGTGGTCCAGCTTGCCTTCGGCGCCCACGCCGTCTTCCTCGCCCGCTTCGCCGGTTTCCAGGTTGCCCAGGCAGCCCAGTTCACCTTCCACCGTGACACCGACGGCATGGGCCATATCGACGACTTTGCGGGTAACTTCAACGTTGTAGTCGAAAGAAGCCGGCGTCTTTCCGTCTTCATGCAAAGAGCCGTCCATCATCACCGAGCCAAAGCCCAGCGCAATGGCGCCCTCGCAGATCTTGGGGCTGGTGCCGTGGTCCTGGTGCATCACCAGGGGAATCTGCGGAAAGGCCTCGACAGCAGCCTGGATCAAATGCTTGATGAAGGGCTCGCCTGCGTACTTGCGCGCACCTGCGCTGGCTTGCAGGATCACCGGTGCATTCACCTCGGCCGCAGCCTGCATCACGGCCTGCACCTGCTCCAGGTTGTTGACGTTGAAGGCCGGGATGCCGTAGCCGTGTTCGGCGGCATGGTCCAGCAGTTGGCGCATCGAGACGAGAGGCATGGCGGGCTTTCGGTGGGAGTAGAAAAACACGGTGTAACCGTGCTGAAACTGC
>JBBQXN010000142.1:0-5108 GCA_038209585.1 Burkholderiales bacterium | reverse complement strand
AGCACCGACATAAGCCGCCGAACAGACCCTACAGGCCGTGCGACCTGGTGCGGTCACGTGCTCAGCGCGCTGGGCTTCGGTCTGAAGGGCGATGGCCGGCGCGACCTCTGGAAACCACGGCTGGCGCGCCAGCGCCGACAGCCTGTGCCGCCTACAGACTCAGCTTCAGCCCCACCCACACCGTGCGCGGCGCACCTGGCGCGTAGAAGGTGGCGTGGCGCACCGGCCGGTCGCCATTGGCATTGGCGGCGAAGGGCCGGGCTTCGAAGTTGCCGGCACTGTTGAAGCCGGTCGGGCCCAGTTGCGCGGCGGTGCTGTAGTGGCGGTCGAACAAGTTGTTGGCCTGGGCAAACAGCTTCAGCGCCGGCATCGGCCGCCACTCGACCCCCAGGTTGGTGACCGCGTAGCCGGGACTGCGCCCGCTGCCAAGGTAGTAGACCCCATCGGGTTGATGCTGGCCGTTTTCGTTGCCACGCGCCAAACTGCTGCCAACGGCCTGGATGTCCACGTTCAGGCTGAAGTTCTGCGCGATGCGCCAGTCGGCGAAGAGCTTGAGCATGCGCCTGGGCAACAGCGGGATGCGGTCGCCGGGGCGGATGTCGATCTCGCCTTCGACGCCGGGAAACCCGTCCTCGGCCGATTCGTTGCTGCTGTTCGACGAGCCGCCCACGGCTTCGGGGCTGCGGTAGGTGGCGTCGAGCAGGCTCAAGTTGGCGCCTATGTTCAGCGCCGGGCTCGCCTGCCAGGCGGCGCCCAGCTCCAGGCCCTGGCGGCGCGTCTTGCCGAAATTGCGGAAGTAGCCAAAGCCGGCGCTGTTGGCGACCACGAACAACAGGTCGTCCTTGTTGTCGCTGCGAAAGACACCCGCGTTCCAGCTGAAGCCGCCGGCCAGACCGCCACGCATGCCGGCCTCCATCGTCGTCGTCACTACCTGCTTCAAAGGCGGGTCGCCGGCAAAGGCGTTCGGCAGCTTGCAGGGACTTTCGGGGTCGGCGCAGCCCAGCTCGATGGACGATGGCACGCGGCTGCCCTGATTGGCGCCGAGGTAGAGGTTGAAGCCGGCGCTGGGTGAGACCGTCAGCCCCACAGCCGGGTTGAAACGGCTGTAGCGATGGTCGCCGTCGAGCGAACCCCTGCCGCCCCCAGGCTGGATGGCGTCGCGGTTCTGCACCTCGGTGCGGTTGTATCGGCCCGCCAGCGTCAATTGCATTCCGGGTTGCAGCGTCAGCACCTGGCTGACGTAGGCGCTCCAGGTGCGGTTGCGCCCACGCAGGTCGACGCGTGTGTCGTAGGGTTCTCCGTCGACATCACCGCCGGTGACGCCATCGCCGAAAGCGCCGACGCCGGTGATGCTGCGGTCGGGGTTCAAGTAGCCCAGTTCCGACGCCTGTGTGAAGTGGCTGCGGCTGGCCTCCAGCGCCAATCCGCCCAGCAGCTGGCTGGGCAGGCCGAAGATCGGCGCGTCGTAGACCAGCTGCCCGGCCAGCCCCTGCTGGCTCTGGCGCGTGAGGGTCTGGTTGATGACGCCATTGCACTTTTCGCCCGGCTCGTCGCGCAACAAGGCATTGGCGATGCATCGCCACTTCGGAAACGGTGTGTTGGCCGCCGATTCACCCGCGACCGGGAAGCCGACAAAACCACCTGCCGTCAGGGCCGCACGTTCGTTGGCATTGGGCTGGTACTGCGACTGGTCAAATGAATCGTCGTTGATGTCGCCGTTGTAGGTGCGGGTGCGTATCTGGCGGACAAAGGTGTTGCCGCTGAAGCTGAGGTTCGCGCCCAGACCTTGGGTCAGGCTCAGGTTCACGAGAGCGGCACGGTTGCCGGTGTTGTCGGGCTTGGTGTAGACGCTGGCGCGGTCGCGGGCCAGGAAGCGCTGTTCCTGCAGGCCGTTGCCGTTCAGGTCGGTGTCGGCAGCGGCGGCGGTGAGAGCCAGCCGGGTGTCGCCGCGTTTGAGGCCGATCTTCGCGAACAGCTGGGCCACGTCGGAAGGCGAATCGTCGCGCCAGCCGTCTTCCTTGAACTTCTGCCCGGTGACGAACCAGTGCCAGCCGCCGGCTTGGCTGCCGCCGGTCTCGAACTCGGCCGCCACGCGACCGTTCTCGCCGGCCAGCAGCTGCACCGACGTGCCGGGGTGACTGAGCCCGTCCTTGGTCTGGATGGCCAGGGCACCGCCCAGCGTGTTCAGACCGAAGAGCGGGTTCGAACCCGGCATCAGCGTGACGCCGGCGATCGCAGCCTTCGGGATGAGGTCCCAGCTGACGACATCGCCAAACGGCTGGTTCAGGCGCACGCCATCCAGGTAGATCGACAGCCCCTGCTGCGTGCCGAGCAGGGGCGAAGCGGTATAGCCGCGGAAGTTCAGGTCGGGCTGGAAGGGGTTGTTCTGGATCTCGTTCAGGTGGACGCTGCCCAGCCGACGGCCCATGAGACTGCTCAGGTCCAGCGCATGGCTGGCGTCGATATCGGCCGCGCGCAATGTCTGCACGTTGCCAGGCACCTGGTTCAGCGGCACCCCCAGGCCGGGCAGCGGGCTGACCCCGATGATCTCGACACGAACGGGCGCTGCGGTCTGGGCGCCGACGCTTACCGAGAGGAAGAGTCCGCTGAGGGCGGCGGCTGTGGCTGTGGCTGTGGTGGCGATATTCAAGAGCTGGACTTTCATGGCGGTGAGGCGTCTCGTGACTGCAGGGTGCACACCATGATCCTGGCATTCCCAGCGGGAATTCTTCCCGCCGTGCGTGGACCCGTGCAAACACCGAGGCCGGCACGCCACGTTGGCACATGCAGAGCATGGCCAGAAACATCGAGACCGGGTCCTTGGCCGAAGTGCTGCACGCGCAGTGGGCCGAGCCTTTTTCGCACCATCCCTGTGACTCACGCCGGGCGGGCGCGGGCCGCCCGCCAGTGCTGCCAGGCCGCCCGTAACAGCCCTTGTCGGACCTGCCGCATCAGCAGCAGCAAGACAGCCAGCGCCGCCAGCGGCACCCGCAGATCTGCCCGCACGGGAACGGCTCGTGTGAGCGCCGTCGTTTGCATCGCTGCGGCCAGCCCCGCCGTGTCCAACAGCCGGTGATAGCTGAGACCGGCTTCGCCAGCCAGCAATTCCAGATAGCTTTCGCGCAGCGACGACAGGTGCTCGCTGCCCGGCGTGGCGCCCAGCGCGATCGCACGCGCAGTCGCAGTCCCGGGCGCGGCCGCCTCATCACCTTGCTCGACCATGCGTTCGCTGTCGACGCTGCCACCTCGGCCCTGGCTGCGCGGGTCGATCTGGAGCACGTCTGTTTCCGTCCACGGGCCCAGGGACCGGCCCAGCGGGTCGGTTTTGGGAATCGCCGTGGGCACCAGCCCGCCCACGCCCACCACCAGGCCAGCCACTTCACCCGGCTTCAGGTCGAAGCGGGGGCGGTGGCGCAGGTTCAGCGGCGGCGATTCGTGGCCGTCGGTGACGAACACCAGGGCCGGCTTGCCCGGCAACTGTCGGGCGATGGACAGGCCGCTGTACAAGCCCTTGGCCACTTCGCTGGCGCCGATCCAGGCCATGCGGTTGTCGATGCCGTCCAGCGCGCTGCGAAGTTCGTCGAGGTGGGCACAGACCTCGACCGGCGCAAAGAGCAGGAAGCTGCGGTGTTCGGTGAACAGCGCCCAGCCCACTTTCGAGCCGCAGGGCAATTCACTCAGCGTTTGCCGCAGCTGGTACTTGGCGAAGGCCAGCCGCGAGATCGGCTGGCCGTTCAGGCGCTGGTCGGGCACGTTCATGCTCTGCGTGATGTCGATGACCACGACCTGGTCGACCAGGGCTCGCTTCCAGGGCAGCACCGGCCGCAAGAAACCCACGGCCAGTGCCAGCGCGGCGCCGGCCAGCAACAGCGTGTCGCCGTGGCGTTGCCACACGGCCGCCCACCGCCCCTTCACGGCAGCCCGAGCGACTGCGCGCGCATGGTGGTCGCGGAGCGTTCACGCTCGCGCTGGGCCGCGGTGGGTTCCAGGTCGCTGTCCACCGGGTCGGGCAGCAGGCGCTGGGCACGTTCGAGGTTGTAACGGGCGTCCCAGAAACCCGGGTCGCGGCGCAGCAGTCCGCGGTACTGTTCTTTCGCCAGTTCGATCAACGGCAGCGCCTGGCCTGCCTGGCCTGCCTGTCCCGTCTGTTCGGTTTGTCCTGCCTGAATGCCGACGCCCAGCGCGCTGGCCTGGCGCAGCAGCAGGTTGGCGCTGTTGAAACGCGCCGCCGTGCCCAGCGTCGCGTGCGACTGCAGGGCCCGCCAGGCGTTCAGGGCCACATCAAGCTGGCCGGGGTCTGCGTTGCCGCCGGGGCCGATGGCCGCTGTCAGGGCCTGCGCGTGCGCGAACTGCAATTCGGGCACGGGGCTGTCCGCCGGAGCCTGGCCGCTGGCGATGAGGGCGTTGCGCCCGGCGTCACGCCACCACAGCGCGCCGTCAGCCGCTGCGGCCAGCACCAGCACCGCCGCGGCGGCCAGAAGCCAGCGGGTCAGGGGCAGCACCCGGGGATTCTTCATGGCCGGATCTCCAGCCGCCGCGCCAGCAACAGCAGCAGCAGCGAGGCCAGCGCCAGTCCGAAGGCCCAGCCCGAGAGGTCGCGCCGCGGCACCGTGTCGAGGTAGGTGATGGGCAGGTTCTCCAACCGGTCCAGGTCGGCAATGGCGCGCTGCAGGCTGTCCGGGTCGTCGGCCTCGTAGGCGCGGTAAGGCACTTGCAGGCCCTGGAAGAAGCGGTCGAGAAACTGTTCCGGCGCCAGTTCTTCATGCGCCGAGGGCTGAAGGATGTCGACGGCGATCTCGCGCATCAGCCCCGGGCTGCGCGGCGAACGGATATAGATCCAGGTGATGCCCACGCGGTGCTTGCGCGCCTGCTCGGTGATGCTGTTGCGGGCGTTGATGTCGAGCTTGTCGCCGCCGTCGGACACCAGCAGCACGATGCGCGAGCCGGTGTAGGGCCGGTCCTCGAAGTAGGCCAGCGCCGACTGCAGCGCCCGCGCGATGTTGGTCTCGGACAAGCCACGACCGATGTTGCCGGCCTGGATGGCGGCCTGGATGATCTCGGGCTTGCTGGTGAAGCCCAGCACCCGCATGGGCAGGTTGCTGAAGACC
>JBBQXN010000141.1:0-5220 GCA_038209585.1 Burkholderiales bacterium | reverse complement strand
CTATTGCTTCGGCCCTGTGAAGTATCAAGCCGCATAGCGCACGCGGCGATCCTGGAAGTAGCCAATGACGCGTTCCGGAGCTTGCTCCAGCATCGTCATATGTTCGTTGGCGGCAGCTCGTAGTTTTTCCTTCGTTCTGACGGGCACGCGCTTCCCCATCTCCTGTTTCAAATCGGCATTGAGCCTTTCCTCTGGATTGAGTTGCGGGCTGTAGCTGGGCAGGTAGAACAGCTCAATCTGATCCGCTCTTTCGCCCACCCAAGACTTAACAAGTTTGCTGTGGTGCACACGCAAGTTGTCTAGGATCAAGAACACTTTCTTGCCCGCGTCCTTGATCAAGGCTCGCAAGAATTCAATGAGCTTGTCCGCATCAAATGCGTCGTCAATGATCATCCAGCGTGTCTTGCCTTGGTTGGTCACAGTCGCAATCATCGAAAGCTTTTGGCGGGTGCCGCCAATGGCCATCGCCACAGGGGTCTTGCCAGCCGGCGCGTAACTCCTGCCACGCACGTCCGTGTTGACCAAGGCGGTCTCATCACCCCAATGAATCTCCGCCCCTTCAGCTCGGGCGCGCCGTTTGATCGCAGGGTACTCACCATGCAGCCAGTTCTGCACCGCCTCAGGGCTTTGCTCGTAGGCACGCTTGATAGGCTTTTGCGGAGTGAATCCCCAGCGCGTGAGGTACTTGCCGATGCTGCGCACTTGCAACTTGATGCCGAATTCCTGCTCGATGAGTTGACCTACGGCAGCGCGACTCCATAGGCTGAAATCCATCTTCAGTTGCTCGGGTCGCTTGTCAATGATCAGGCGCTGAATGGCTTCTTCCTGCACCGCACTGAGTACGCGCCCATCGCCGCGGCTTCGTCCACGCAACGCGGGCTTGATGGCGGTCCAGCCACCCGCTTCAAACAAATCAATGGCTGAACGAACGGGTGGGTAACTCAGCCCCGTCATCGCTACGATCTGCATGATCTTGATGCCCTTCTTGTGCAGCCTTACAACTTGCTTTCGTCGTTCATGCAGTTGCTCAAGCGTTTGATTTCTGGCGTTCTCTTTTTCCATGGTCTTCTGACCAAGGAATCATCAAAAAGTTCATATTTCATTGGGCCGAATCAATAAGCTGCGTCCGGCTGGTTTCAAGCCCTTTCAAGCCCTTTCAAGACCCCCAACCGGAGGCTGTCATGCCCGGACTTCTGCCCCACGTCGACCCTGACGGTCTGCTCGAATATTTGGTCGTCTACACCGACCGCGCGCTTAACCACATGGCCAAGCGTTTCCATGGCGTGATGCAGGACATCTCGCGCACGCTCAAGCATGTTTATGCCGCGCGCGCGGCCATCGTGGTGCCCGGTAGCGGTACCTTCGGCATGGAAGCGGTGGCGCGGCAGTTCGCCGGTGGCAAGAAAGTGATGGTGGTGCGCAATGGCTGGTTCAGCTACCGCTGGAGCCAGATCTTCGAAATGGCCGGCGTCGCCAGCGACATCACCGTGTTGAAGGCACGCCGCGTGGCGCAGGCACCGAAGTCGCCGTTTGCGCCCGCACCCATCGACGAAGTGGTGGCCGCCATCCGCGCCGGCAAGCCCGACGTGGTGTTCGCCCCGCACGTGGAAACCTCGGCCGGCATGATGCTGCCCGACAGCTACCTGTCGGCCGTGGCCGCGGCCGTGCATGAACACGGCGGCTTGTTCGTGCTGGACTGCGTGGCCAGCGGCGCCATCTGGGTCGACATGGCGGCCACGGGCGTGGACGTCATCGTCACCGCGCCGCAAAAGGGCTGGAGCAGCACGCCCTGCGCCGGTCTGGTGATGCTGAGCGAGCATGCGCGCAGCGTCATGGAGTCGACCACCAGCAGCAGCTATTCGCTGGACCTGCGCAAGTGGCTGGCCATCATGGAAGGCCACGAAAAAGGCGTCAACGCCTACCACGCCACCCTGCCCACCGACGGCCTGGCGCAGTTGCGCGACGTGATGAAGGAAACCGAGGCCTTCGGCTTCGCCAACGCCCGCGCAGCCCAGGAAGAGTTGGGCTCACGTATCCGTGCGTTGATGGCCAGCAAGGGCATCCCGAGCGTGGCCGCACCGGGCTTCCAGGCCCCGGGCGTGGTGGTCAGCTACACCGACCATGTCGACTGGGCCAACACCCAGGCCTTTGTCGCCCAGGGCTTGCAGATCGCTGCCGGCGTGCCGCTGGCCTGCGACGAACCTGCCGACTACCGGGCCTTCCGTATCGGCCTGTTCGGTCTGGACAAGCTGAAAAACGTGGACCGCACGGTGGCCAGCTTCGAGCGTGCGCTGAACGCCTTGCTCTGACCCCGGCCGCGGGTCCTGTCTCGACCCCTCAGCTGCGGGGGGGGGGTGGGGTTGCACCTCTTCCTGCTGCTGGACCGTCTATGCTGAACTTCGGCGCATTAATGAGCATGAGGAGTAGGTACATGGCACAGACCCGACAAAGCGGCTTTCAGTGGGTCGGTGTCTTGATCGCCGGCGCCAGTTGCTTGTCCACGGCAGCCGCGGCGCCCATCAAGGTTGAGCAGACGTACCAATTCCTGGATAACGTCTCGCCCAATGTGGTGGGCATATCGGCGGGCACCCGCCAGCAGTTCGGTTCCACCTGCGTCGTGCTGATCGGCAACCCTTGCGGGCCGCAGAACGCGGTCAACGCGGCCGGTACGGCCATCAGCGCGCTGCAGGGCAATGTTTCGGTGTCGCTGTCTTATGTGGCGTCGGCCCTGAACTCGAACCACTGGGCTTACACGGGTGCGCCGGATGTCCTGCCTGACGGCAACTGGACACTGACTGCCACCAACGGCCCCAACCAGGCTGTAGCGCAGACGCCGGCCTTGGTAAACGCCGTGGTGTTGGGCTTTGCGCAGGCTGGCGCCATCCAGCAAAGCGGTCTGTCGCCCACGTTTTCGTGGGCGCTGCCGGCTGCTGGCGGCGCGTCGGTCAACGCCACAACGGCCGTGATTCGCGACGTCACCGACGTGCGAAATGGCATTTCCAGCATCATTTACCGTAGCAACCTGCCTGCGGGTGCCACGGCGTTCACCGTACTGCCAGGCAGCGCGGGTTTTGTGCCTGGCTTTTCGTTGTCGCTAGGTCGTCAATACGCGCTGGAGATTCAACTTCAGGACACACGTGACAACACGCCCAACGGCGCGTTTTCCAACGTGCTGAGCCAGTCGCGCACCTACCTGGGCTTTTCGCTGTCCGCGAACGCCAACCCGGCGCCGCAGTACCTGCCCATCATCGACATCTCCGGCGGCAGCCCGGTCTACAACTTCCAGGGGGTGCCGGTTCAGGCTGGCCAGACGGTGTTGATCGACCCCGAAGTCGCTATCGGCTTCGACTACCAGGTCGCTGCGGGTGACCCGCTCTTTCGGTCCGTCACCCTGCCGACCGGTGTTGGAGACGGTCAGTTCGGCCTGTGGCTCTGGAACGGCAGCGCCTGGGTCGACACCGGCAGCCAGCTGCAGGGCGGGGCCGAATTCCTGCTGCCGGCCACCGGGGTGGACCGCTTCCGCATTACCGGTATCGAACCCGAGGCCGGCCCCGACCCGTTGACTGGCGGTTTCACCACCGGCGTCAGCTTCCTGACCAGTGGCAGTTTCAACGGCACGATGACGCCACTGATCACCACCGTCGTGCCCGAGCCCGCGACCTATGCGCTGTGGGCTCTGGGCCTGGTGGCACTGTGGGGCTTTGGCCGACGGCGGGCGGGCTGAGGTTCAAAGATCGGTGCGCAGGCGCCAGATCTCAGGAAACAGCACCACGTCCAGCATCTTGCGCAGATAGCTGACGCCGCCGGTGCCGCCGGTGCCGCGCTTGAAGCCGATCACGCGTTCAACCGTCGTCACATGGCGAAAGCGCCACAGGCGAAAGGCGTCTTCCAGGTCGGTAAGTTCTTCGCCCAGCTGGTACAGGTCCCAGTAGGTTTCGGGCGCGCGGTACACCTGTAGCCAGGCGGCCTCGACGCCATCGTCGGCAACATAGGGCTGGGTCCAATCGCGTTCGACATGGCTGGCTGGCACGGGCAGGCCGCGTCTCGCCAACAGGCGCAAGGCTTCGTCGTACAGCGACGGCGCCTGGTACGCGGCTTGCACATGCGCCAGCAAGTCGGGCCGGTGCGCATGAGGCTTGAGCATCAGCGCGTTCTTGTTGCCCAGGCTGAATTCGATGCAGCGATATTGCCAACTTTGGAAACCACTGCTGTTGGCCAGATAGGTGCGCACGGCGCTGTATTCGGGCGGCGTCATGGTGGCCAGCACGTCCCAGGCGTGCACCAGTTGTTCCATGATTTTCGAGACGCGGGCCAGCATCTTGAAGGCCGGCTGCAACTGGTCTGCCGCCACCGCGTCCATCGCAGCGCGCAGTTCGTGCAGCAGCAGCTTCATCCACAGTTCACTGGTCTGGTGCTGCACGATGAACAGCATCTCGTCGTGCGCCGGGCTCAGGGGCTTCTGCGCGTTGAGTACGGCGTCGAGCTGCAGGTAGTCGCCATAGCTCATGCTGGCGCTGAAGTCGAGTTGCGCGCCCTCGGGGTGGCCATCGCCGTGCACTGGGCATCCGCTCATGGTTGAAGTCCTCAGGTGACAGCGTGGCGACGGTTGAATTCGGGCCGCTGCCATTCGCCGCTGGCCAGCACGGCACGTAGGTGTTCGGCGGCGTCCCAGGCGTCCACGAAGCGCAGGTACAGTGGCGTGAAGCCGAAGCGCAGGATGTCCAGCGCGCCCGCTGGGTACGACTTGTCGCCGGCGCGGAAGTCGCCGATCACGCCGCGGGCGATCAAGGCCTGCATCACCGGGTAGCCGATCTCGGGGTGCGCAAAGCAGACCTGGCTGCCGCGCTGTTCGTCACTTTGGGGTGAAACCAGCTGCAGCTGCGGGCAAGTGGCGGCTACCTGCTCGGCAAACAGCCGCGTCAGCGCCAGCGACTTGCGGCGCAGTGCGGCCATGCCACCCAGGCTGGCAGCGGCCAGCACGGTGTCGACACCACATTCCAGCGCCGCCATCGACAGCACCGGCGGCGTGCCGCACAGGTAGCGCGCAATGCCTTCAGCTGGCTTGTAGCCCGGCGTAAATGGAGGATAGGAAATTCAAACGCACTTTTTTTGCTCTCAAAGGCCCTCCGGCAAGGCTCTCGATCACCCACTGAACCGGCCCTTGGGTCTATTTGCCGCACGTTGAAGGCCGATCCCAGCGCCGAAGTGCGTCTCTCGAAG
>JBBQXN010000140.1:0-5234 GCA_038209585.1 Burkholderiales bacterium | reverse complement strand
GCGCATCGCCGAGGCCCGCATCATGATCGACCAGGCGCGGCTGCTGACGCTGAAGGCGGCGTGGATGATGGACCTGGCCGGCAACAAGAGCGCCAAGGCCGAGATCGCGATGATCAAGGTGGTGGCGCCCAACATGGCCTGTCAGGTCATCGACTGGGCGATGCAGGTCTTCGGTGGCGCCGGCATGAGCCAGGACGCGCCGCTGGCCTACTTCTACACGCTGGCCCGCACGCTGCGTTTTGCCGACGGCCCGGACGAGGTGCACCGCAACGCGATCGCGAAGCTGGAACTGGGCAAGCTGGCCCCGCGGGCGTGACGACCTGACGGCCTGGCGACCTGAGGACAGCAGCGGCGCCGTGGCTTCGTGCCCGGCGCCCTGCTCGCTGGACTGCGCTCTGACTTGGGGCCACCCTGCCCCGTGCGATCCGCTCAGCCGCCGCGTTCGTCGCCGGGCAAGGCGCTCGGCTGCCAGCCGCTGGACGCGCTGCTGGGCGCGGCCGCTTCCGGCGCTTCGGCGGCCACGCGCCGGGCTTCGCGGATGGCGCACTCGAACAGGCGCAGCCAAGCCTGCAGCGGCAGCAGCTCGGGGTCCGCCAGTTCGGTGCGCAGCATCAGCCGTCCGCGGCCGATCATCAGCACCATCGGCACATGGGGCTCCAGCCGCTGCGCCAGCAGGGCGGCGCGCAAGGGACCTTCCAGCCACTGCATCAGCCAGGGCTTGACGCTGCCCAGGGCCACGAACGGGCCGTGCAGCGCGCCCAGGTCGGCCGCCGAAAGCTTGGGGAACATCACCAGCCAGCGCATCTCGGGCGGGGTCTGGTTGTCGATGCGCGTCTGCACGCCTTCGACGTATTGCTCGTAGACCGACTTTTCCATCTGCTCGGCCAGCAGGCGGTTCATCACCACCACCTGCAGCTCGGACGAAAGGCCCAGTTCGGCCCGCAGCCGCAGTTCATGGCCCTTGACATAGGGCCGTTGCGACGGCCCCCACTCCAGCCGCCAGGGCGTGGTGGACAGGCGGCCGTCGATGACGAAGCCTTCGTCGGGCACGCCGCGAAACGCGTACTGCCGCGTTTCGGCCCAGCTCATCAACTCATCGGCCCCGGGGGCCGGTGTCGAGGAGCCGCCGCGGAACAGGCGCTTCAGTCCGTCGAGCATGGTTTAGAGTCCACCGCAGCAGGCCGGCCCAAGGGAACGGCCACGAGGAAAATCGATGATCGAAGTGTATTCGTGGGCCACGCCCAACGGGCACAAGGTGCACATCATGCTGGAGGAGTGCGGGCTGCGCTACCGTGCAATTCCCGTCGATATCGGTGCCGGCGACCAGTTCGCGCCCGACTTCCTGTCCATCAGCCCCAACAACAAGATCCCGGCCATCACCGACCCCGACGGGCCCGACGGCCAGCCCATCCACCTGTTCGAGAGCGGCGCCATCTTGCTGTACCTGGCGGGCAAGACGGGCCGCTTGCTGCCGACCGATGTGCGCGGCAAGTACGAGGTGCTGCAGTGGCTGATGTTCCAGGTCGGCGGGCTCGGCCCGATGCTGGGGCAGGCGCACCACTTCCGCATCTACGCCCCCGAGAAGATCGCCTACGCCGTCGACCGCTACACCAACGAAGCGCGGCGCTTGTACGGCGTCATGAACAAGCGTCTGGCCAAGTCCAAGTACCTGGGCGGCCCGGCCTACAGCATCGCCGACATCGCCGTCTTCCCCTGGCTGCGCAGCTGGAAGAACCAGGGCATCGACTGGAACGACTTTCCGCACCTGAAGGGATGGTTCGACGAGATCGGCGCGAGGCCCGCTGTACAGCGCGGTGTCGAGGTGCTGGCCAGCCAGCGCAAGCCCATCACCGACGACAAGGCCCGCGAGGTGCTGTTCGGCCAGACGCAGTACGGCAGACGCTGATCACAAAGGCACCAGACACATCTGCCCGTAGCTCATCTGGATAGAGCAGCGGCCTTCTAAGCCGCAGGTAGGGGGTTCGAGTCCCTCCGGGCAGGCCAGATGGTCTCGTGACCGAACCCACAACAGTTCATCAGCCGTTGTGAATCAATGACTTGCATCCGACTGCGACAACGTCGTCGGCACCTTGCCAGCAGTAGGCGTGTAACGCGGTCTGCAGTTCGGCCACTGCGGCGCCAAGTTCCGCCTCTGCGCGCTCCTGTCCGGGTTGCCCGGCAGCCCGCTCGACCCGCTCGGCCGCATGCACGCTGCGCGCGGCAGCAAAGATGGCAACCATGCCTTTGAGCGCATGTGCGCCTTGGCGCACGGCCTCGCTGTCGCCTTCGGCCGCACCCTGCCGGATGCGCTGCAGGCAGCCCGGCGCATCTTTGTCGAGCATGCCCAGCATCTCCTCGAACAGCGCCTGGTTGTCGTCCAGCGTCAGGCGCATCCTGGCAAAGTCCACGACGCTCAACAGACTTGCGTCTGCGCCAATGTCGCGTCCTGGGTCGGCCACGCTTGCGGCACGCGCTGGCACCAGCTTGGCCAGTTTTTCCAGCTCATGCCACAGGGCCGCGGTGTCGATGGGCTTGGTCAGATAGCTGTCCATGCGGTGCTGCAGGCATTTCTCGCGCGCCCCTTGCATGGCGTGTGCCGTCATGGCGACGATGGCGATGTGGCTGCCGCTGCCGTGCTCCAGCGCGCGGATCTGCTCGGTGGCCTCATAGCCGTTCATCAAGGGCATGTCGACATCCATCAGGATGGCGTCGAAGCCCCCCCGCTGCCAATGCTGCACGGCTTCGATGCCGTTGCCGGCCACCGTGACGCGGTGCCCCAGCTTTTCCAGCAGTCGAACCGCGAGCGTCTGATTGATCGCGTTGTCCTCGGCCAGCAGCAGGTTCAGCCGACGGTGGTTCTCGCGCAGGGAGTGCCGGGTGATCAAAGGCCGGGCCTGCGCAAACAGATCGCCCAGCGCCGCCACGATGGCGTCCAGCAGGTCCGATGGCGAGACCGGCTTCATCAGGTAGCCGGCCAGCCCCAGTGAAAGGCAGCGTGCGGCATGACCACGCTGGCCCTCCGACGTCAGCATCACCACCGTGGTGGTGGCGAGTTCGACGTCCTGCCCCATGCGCTCGGCCAGCTCGAACCCGTCCATGCCGGGCATCTGCACGTCCAGCACGGCCAGGGCATAGGGTTGGCCGGACTGACATGCGCGCGCCAATTCCGTCAGCGCCTGCCGTCCGTCGGCCACGGCTGTGGGCCGCATGCCGAAACTGCTCAGCATTCCCTCCAGCAGGCGCCGGTTGGTGGCGTTGTCGTCAACCACCAGCACGCGCATGCCGTCGACACGCGTGCTGCCGCTGCGGGGCCGCTGCGGGCTGCCGGACACCACAGGCAGCGCCAGCGTGAATTCGAAAGTACTGCCCTGGCCCGGTGTGCTCGCCAGGCCGATCTGCGCGCCCATCATCCGCACGAATTGGGCCGAGATCGTCAAGCCCAGGCCGGTGCCGCCGTAATGCCGCGTGGTGCTGGTGTCGGCTTGCGAGAAGGACTCGAACACGGCCTGCACCTTGTCCGCTGCGATGCCGATGCCGGTGTCGCGCACCTCGAAGCGCAAGCGCGCCGTGGCCTCGTCGGCACTGTGCAGGCGGCTGACGGTCAATTCCACCTCGCCATGCTCGGTGAACTTGATCGCGTTGCCCACCAGGTTGACGATGACCTGGCGCAAGCGGCCCGGATCGCCCAGCAGCCGCTCGGGGATGTCTGCGGCCATCTGAAACATCAGCTCCAGCTGCTTCTCGTGCGCACGCGCTGCCAGCGACTTGATGGTGCCGCGCAGCGTCTGTTCGAGCGAGAACTCGATGCACTCCAGGTCCATGCGCCCGGCTTCGATCTTCGAGAAATCCAGGATGTCGTTGACGACCCGCAACAGCGAGTCGGCCGAGCTCTTGGCCAGGTTCAGGTAATCGCGCTGCTCGGGCGTGAGCTCGGTGTCCAGCGCCAGTTCTGTCATGCCCAGCACGCCGTTCATCGGGGTGCGGATCTCGTGGCTCATGTTGGCCAGGAAGTCGCTCTTGATGCGGGTGGCCTGCTCGGCGGCTTCCTTGGCTTGCAGCAACACACTTTCAGCTTCCTTGCGCGCGCTGATGTCGGCCACCGTTCCGGCCATGCGCAGCGCACGGCACTGCGCATCGCGCTCGACCACCTTGCCCATGCAATGGACCCAGACCCAGTGACCAGCCCGATGGCGGGCCTGGAACTCGATCAGATAGTCCCTCGTCTGGCCTTTGATCACCGGCAACAAGGCTGTGCGCGCGGCATGGCCGTCCCCAGCTTGCAAGGCGGCGAGAAATGCTGCCGTCGTGATCCACTGTGCCTCGGGCGCCCCCCCGATCAGCACGCCCCATTGCTCGCTGAGGTAAAGCCGGTCCTCGCTCAGGTTCCAGTCCCAGAGCGCCTGGCCTGAGCCCTCGAGCGCCAGACTCAGTTGCTGCTGGGTCAGCTTGACCTGCTCCAGTGCACGCCGCCCTTCCAAGGCCTGGGCGGTGGCCTGGGCCAGGAATCGCAGCACTTCTCGCTGGCGCTCGTTCAGCGTGCGGGGTTGACTGTCGATCACGCAGAGCGTGCCGATGCAGTGCCCGTTGCTCAGGCGCACTGGCGCACCGGCGTAAAAGCGGATGTCGGGGTCACCGACCACCAGCGGATTGTCGGCAAAGCGCGGGTCCAAGGTCGCGTCGCGCACCTCGAACAAGTCGTTGTGCAAGATGGCGTGGGCGCAGAAGGCGCTGTTGCGCGGTGTCTGGGTGGCGCGGGCCAGGCCGTAGTTGGCCTTGAACCACTGGCGATCGGTGTCGATCAGGCTGATGAGCGAAATCGGCGCATCACAGACCGTGGCCGCGGCATTGACAAAGGCATCGAACGCGCACTCGGCTGGCGTGTCGAGTACATCGAGCGCCCGCAGTGCAGCGATGCGTTCAGGTTCGTTGCTGGGCAGTGGCGCGGCTTGCATTGCAGACCTTATTTTCTAGACCCAGGATATGGGCAGTCGGTCAGCCACGGCGTAGGCAAAGCGGTAGGCAACCAGGGCGTCGGGCAGACCGGTGGCTGCAAGGTCGCGGCGAGACAGAGTGTTCGTGGGTGGCGGCATATATGTGGCTCAGGCGTGAACGTCGGCGGGCGCGGCTTCCAAGGTCTGGGACGGCTCGTCGGCGAAGCGGCTCTTGATGTCCAGGACCTCATCCCAATCCTGGAAGAAGGCGTCGACGCAGCGGGGGTCGAAGTGCTTGCCCCT
>JBBQXN010000139.1:0-5288 GCA_038209585.1 Burkholderiales bacterium | reverse complement strand
AGCCTGGCTGGTGGCGCTGGCCGTGGCCTTGTTGCTGCTGCCGCTGGGCGTGAACGGTTACGTCGTCGGCCTGGCCTGCATGGTGGGCATCCACTGCATTGCCGCGGCCGGGCTGAACATCATGACCGGCTACACCGGCCTGATCTCACTGGGGCATGCTGCCTTCATGGGCGTGGGTTGTTATGCGGCGGCCTGGGCGGCACAGCGCGGCATGCCCACGTTGCTGACGCTGTTTTGGGCCGGAGGCCTGGCGGCGTTACTTGGCATCGTGGTGGGGCTGCCCAGCCTGCGCATCAAGGGCCTGTACCTGGCGGTGGCGACGCTGGCCACGCAGTTCCTGTTGGTCTATGTATTTCGCGAATGGGACAGCGTGACCGGTGGCGTGCGCGGGGTCAACGTGCCCAACGCCCGCATCCTGGGCTTCGAGCTGCTCAGCGACCAGCGCATGTACTACCTGATCCTGCCGGTCGCGGCGCTGATGCTGGTGGGCGCACGCAACCTGTTTCGCACGCGGGTCGGGCGGGCCTTCATCGCCATCCGCGACAAGGACATCTCGGCCGAGGTGCTGGGTATAGAACTGCTGCACTACAAGCTGGCGTCATTTGCGCTCGGTTCGTTCTATGCCGGCGTGGCCGGCGCGCTGCTCGGCTACTTCTATCGTGCAATGACGCCGGAGTATTTCACGCTGCAGCTGAGCATCTTCTACCTGGCGGCCATCATCGTCGGTGGCCTGGGCAGCATGCTGGGCACCATCCTGGGCGCGGTCTTCATGACCTTGGTACCCGAAATCCTGCGCGCCATTGTGGCCCTGGTGGCGCAATGGGCGCCGCGTGCCACCGAGGTGCTCAGCCCGATGCAGCAGTTGGTTTTCGGCCTGCTGATCATGGGCTTTTTGGTCTTTGAGCCCCATGGCCTGCTGGAGATCTGGCGCCGGCTGCGCCGCAGCTTTCACCTGTGGCCCTTCCGGTCCTGATCCAGACACGCATTCATCGACCCTGTTTCTCGTCACCGTTCCTGACCACCACTGCAACAAGGAGACACGCCATGCAGACAGATGAGCTTTTCAATTCTTCACGCCGCCGTATCGTAGGCGCCGGGCTGGGCGCCGCAGGTTTGTCGGCGCTACCCTTGCGCAGCGCCCTGGCGCAAAGCGGTGAGCTGGTTGTGGCCGCCGCGCAACCGATCACCGGCGTGTTCGCCTTCGCGGGCGTGGGGCTGCACCAGGGCCTGGGCGACTATTGCGACTGGCGCAACAAAGCCAAGGGCGGCGTCGCCGGGCGCAAGCTGCGCTATATCGGAGAAGACTCCGGCTACAAGATGGATCAGGCCATGAGCGTGTTCAAGAAACTCATGGGCGCGCACAAGCCGCCGGTTTTTTACGGCGACAGCACGGCCTGGGCCAAGGCCGCGTCGAGGGAGGTCAGCCAGCTAGGCAGCACGCTCACCAGCAGCCCCAGCTTTGCGTCCGACCTGGCGGACCCGAAAAACGTGCCCTACTACTTCATGGCTGGCCCGACCTACACGGCGATGGGCGAGATTTTGCTGGAGTACATCAACCGTACCTCGCGCGGCGCCAACAAGCCGGCGGTGGCCGTCGTCTACAGCGACACAGAGTTCGGGCGCGACCCCATCTCCGGCATCAAGGCCAAGGCGCAGGCGCTGCAGATTCCCGTCGTGCTGGAGATCGTCACCAAGCCCGGCGCTGTGGATGTGAGCAGCGAGGTCGCCAAGCTGCGCCGCGCCAAGCCCGACTTCGTGATCTTTCACGGCTATGTGCTGGCGCCCATTCCCGAGTTCATCAAGCAGATGCGCGAGTCGGGCATGAGCACCACGCCCATGGGCACGATCTGGAGCATGGACCAGACCACGGTGGGTGCCATGGGCGCCGCCGCCCAGGGCTGGATGGGTGTGATGCCTTACCGTTACACCTTTGACACCCAGGACGCCCCCACCATGCAGGCGATCAAGGAATACACTGCCAGGGCCCGGCCGGACATGAAGTACGTGCCACTGTTCTACACGCATGGCTGGCTGGTCGGCATGATTTTCAGCGAAGTGATGGAACGCGTGCTCAAGGCCGGCAAGCCCCTGACCGGCGCCAACATGAAGGCGGCGCTGGAGTCCATCGACAACTGGGACACCGGCGGGGTCACGGGCCTGCTGATTTCGCTCAAGGACCACCAGATCGCCAGCGGACGCATCTATGCCTATAACGCCGACAGCAAGCTGATGGAGCCCGCCAGCGGTTGGATCAAGACGGTGTGACCGGTGGCCCGGAGATGAGCACGCCCGCGCTGGCCATCGACAACATCGAGGTGGTTTACCACCATTCGGTGCAGGTGCTGCGCGGGCTGTCGCTGGTGGTGCCGCAGGGACAGATCGTGGCACTGCTTGGCAGCAATGGCGCTGGCAAGACCACCACGCTCAAGGCGGTGTCGGGCTTGCTGCCGTTGGAGGTGGGAGAAGTGCGCGCGGGCGCCATCCGCTTCGAGGGCGAGCGCGTCGACGCCGTGGCTCCGCACCTGCTGGCGCGCCGTGGCATGGCCCATGTGCGCGAAGGCCGGCATGTGTTCGAAGACCTCACGGTGGACGAAAACCTCGTGGCTGCCGCCAATGCGCTGATAGGCCGGCGCGAGAAGCCCGACCCGGGGCTGATTTACGAGTACTTTCCGCGGCTCAAGGATCGCCGAACCCAGCGCGCCGGCTATCTGTCGGGCGGTGAGCAGCAGATGCTGGCCATCGGCCGTGCGCTGCTGGGCAAACCGCGCCTGATGCTGCTGGACGAACCCTCGCTGGGCCTGGCGCCGCTGGTGGTGGATGACATATTCATGATCATTGCGCGCATCAACCGCGAGCAGGGCGTGGCCATGCTGCTGGTGGAGCAGAACGCCATGGCGGCCTTCGGCATTGCGCAGTACGGTTACATCATGGAAAGCGGGCGTGTCGTGATAGACGGCCCGACCGAGAAACTGGTGAACGATCCCGACGTGCAGCGCTTCTATCTCGGTTACGGCGACGGCAGCGAGGAACTGGCGAGCTTTCGCCATGTGAAGCACTACAAGCGCCGCAAACGCTGGCTGTCCTGAGAGCCGCCCATTCGAACAACCCAAGTCATGGACCTTGCTTCCTCCACCCTGCCACAGCAATTGCGCGCATGGGCCCGTGCGCGGCCCGACGCGGTGGCGTTGCGTCAGAAGGATTACGGCATCTGGGAGCCCGTGACCTGGTCGCAGTACGAGCAGGCCGCGCGCCATTTCGGCCTGGGCCTGGTCAAGCTCGGCCTGCCCGAAGGCGGCCACTGCGCAGTAATCAGCGAGAACCGCAAGGAATGGGTTTTCACGCAACTCGGTTGCGGTCTGGTGCGCGCGGTGACGGTGGGCGTCTACCCGACGTCGCCAGCGGCCGAAGTGCAATACCTGCTGCAGGCCTCGGACGCCGTGGTTGTGGTGTGTGAAGACCAGGAACAACTGGACAAGGTGCTGGAGGTTCGGCAGTGCTTGCCTGCGTTGACGCATCTGGTGGTGATGGACCCGCGCGGCCTGCGCCACTACCAGGTGGCCAATCTGTTCACCTTCGACGAAGTCAGCGCGCTGGGGGCGACCTTCGAGCGCGAGCATCCATGCCTGGTGCAAGAGCGGCAGTCGCGCCAGGCGTTGGACGACACCGCGCTGCTGATCTTCACCAGCGGCTCCACGGGCCGGCCTAGGGCCGCGATGATCAGCTACGGAAATATCGCCGCCATGGCCGCGGGCACCGATGCGGTCTACTGCTGCAGCCCGGCCGACAGCATGGTGTCCTACTTGCCGCTGTGCCACGTAGCCGAGCAGATCTTTACCGTCTACCTGCCTTTGCGCGCCGGTGCGGTGGTGAACTTTGCCGAGAGCCTGCGCACCGTGCAGACGGACCTGCGCGAAATCGCGCCCACGCTTTTCCTGGGTGTGCCGCGGATCTGGGAAAAGCTGCATGCCACCATCGAAACCAAGATCCGGGAAACCGGCGGCCTGCGCCTGGCGCTGTATAACCGCGCGCTGGCCGCCACGATGCCGTTCGCCGACCTGCCGCCCGAGCGCTGGAGCGCAGCGCAGCGCCTCTCGCACAGTCTTTGGTCGTGGCTGGTGTTGCGCTCGCTGAACAACTTCATCGGCTTGCGCAAGTGCCGGCTCGCGCTCTCCGGCGCGGCGCCCATCGCGCCAGACATGCTGCGCTTTTTTCGAGCGCTGGGCGTACCCATCCGCGAAGGCTATGGCATGACCGAGACCGCCGGCGTGGTGTGCGTGCAACGCAGTGGCGCCTCGCCCGTGGGCACGGTGGGCGCGGCCGTGCCAGGCGTGGAGCTGTGTATTGCAGAGGATGGCGAACTGCTGGTGCGCGGCGCCACGGTATTCAAGGGCTACTACCGCAACGAAGCGGCGACACGCGAGGCCATCGACGCGCAAGGCTGGCTGCATACAGGCGATGTGGCCCAGACCGTGTCCACACCCGATGGCGACGAGATCCGCATCATCGACCGCAAGAAAGACATCATGATCACTGCGGGTGGCAAGAACATCACGCCCAGCGAGATCGAAAATGCCTTGAAGTTCAGCGCCTACGTGAAGGAAGCGGTCATCGTCGCCGACCGCCGGCCCTTCGTGGCCGCGCTCATCCAGATCGACTTCGACACCGTCAGTGCCTGGGCCGAAGCGCAGGGCCTGGCCTACACCCACTTCCGCAGCCTGGCCGCGCACGCGCGCGTTCGTGAGTTGGTGCGCACCGAGGTCGACCGTGTGAATGCCCGCATGCCGCAGGTGCAGCAGGTGCGCAGCTTTCATCTGCTGACGAAGGAACTCGACCACGACGACGGCGAGGTGACCGCCACGCTGAAAATCAAGCGCAAGAGCATCGCCGACAAGTATGGCGCCGAAATCGACGCGCTTTATGGTGGCCCACTGACACACGAGGAAACTGCTGCATGAAAGACATCCGGTTCGACGGCCAGGTGGCCGTGATCACCGGCGCCGGCGGCGGCCTGGGCCGCGCCTATGCGATGTTGCTGGCCCAGCGCGGCGCCACGGTAGTGGTCAACGACCTGGGCGGCAGCCTGGGCGGCGTCGGTGGCGATAGCAGCGATGCAGCCCAGGTTGTGGCCGAGATTGAAGCCGCTGGCGGCCGCGCCCTGGCCAACGTGGACGACATCTCCATGCCCGCCGGTGCGCAGGGACTGATCGACGCCGCGCTGCAGGCCTTTGGCAGGCTCGACGTGCTCATCAACAACGCCGGCATCCTGCGTGACAAGACACTGCACAAGC
>JBBQXN010000138.1:0-5466 GCA_038209585.1 Burkholderiales bacterium | reverse complement strand
TGCAGAAGCCGGTGACGGCGTCGATCGCCGCGAGTCAGTTCAGTGCGGCGTTTGCTGACCGGTGACCTGAAGGTGCACTGAGCCGACCAGGTCAGGGGGTAGTGGTAGTCGTCTTCGAGCTGGTGGCCCAGGGCCATCACCAGAACTTGCGAGGGCGGACGGATGTCGTACAGCACGACGTAACCGGTCGCCCCAACCGGCACGATCAGCTCCCGGCGCAACGGGTCGCTGCCAGCCTTGCGGTTGTTGAAGGGTGCGCGAGCGAGCTGGACCTCGATGGCCAGCCGCAACTCGTCGATGGTGTCTTGCACGCGCTCGAAGTCTTCGGCGATGCGTGCTCGAAGCAGCAGGCAGTCGAAGAGGCGGCCAAGGTCTTCTTTTGTCGGGTCGCTGAAGTCGACCGCGAAGGCCTCACTCATCCCAGAAGTTGCTTGCGTCGAGCGTCGAGCTTGGCTTGAAGGGCGTCGAGTACATCCTTGGCGCTGTGCGAGATGCCGGTACGCTGGTAGTGCTCAAACGCAGCCTGCCCACGAGCGTGAAACTCGGTTTGAACGCGGCGATGTTCAACAGCGCGGCGCACGGCAGTTTCGACGAAGTCGCTGAGGGTCTCGTTCTCAGTGAGAACGGCATCGAGCTGAGCGCGCAACTCCGGTTCAACGCGGACCTGGGGGATGGTTGCAGTTTTCATGCTGGCAAACGTAGTGCATTTGTGTTGCACTGGAAAGCTTGGCAAGCTGGGCAAGTAGGCGGTTGACTGCCGTTGAGATCTGCGCTGATCGGGCAGCAAGCACGCTGATGGAATAAGCTGGCTTGATTACGCCGCGCCTTCGCCGATCCGCGCAGGCGCGCGTCTGAGAGAAGCAGACGCTGCTGGATGCGCCCCGCATAACGCTGGGCCAGTTGTTCAGCCAAAGTGATGGAGGCGGCGCGAACCAGATCAGTGGCAGGCTGTGTGGGTGGCATCGGCAATCCAGATCTCCGGCGTGTTGGTGATCGACCGCAGCGCCTCCGCGCTCGCCTTGCGCGCCTGTGCCACGCTGAGCTGGCGGTCGCCTGCAGCGAGGGGGGATTCTCCGATCTCAGACATCTGCTGTCCCGTATGCCAGCATCACGTCGACGCGGCCCTTTCCAACTTTGCAACGGCGGATCGACCTTGCCTTTGTGCAAGACGCAGGATTTGGGACGCAGCCTTCAAAATGCGGCTCTTTTGTCGGCTGCCCGACCCTCCACGCCCCCGATCCGATGAACACCGTCATCGACAGCTTCTGGCTCGCCGCCCGCTTGATTGGGAATGCCGACGCCGCGCTCTGGCATACCGTCGGCTTGTCGCGTCACTGGCACGGCCTGCGTGCTGGGCGCCTGCGCCGGCTTGCTGCTAGGCACCTCGCTGGCAGTGGCGCGCTGTCGTGGCCTGGGGGTGCTGGTGCGGGGGCTCAACATCTTGCTGGCGCTGCCGTCGGTCGTGGTGGGTCTGCTGGTCTATCTGCTCTTGTCGCGCGCCGGGCCGCTGGGGCCGCTGGGCATCCTGTTCACGCCGACGGCGATGGTCATCGCACAGAGCATCCTGGTCGTGCCGCTGATCGCCGCGCTGTCGCCGCGGCTGGTGCTGGATGCGCTGCGCGACGGCGGCGACCAGCTGCATTCGATGGGCGCCGCGCCGCTGCTGGCTGGCGCGATCCTGCTGTTGCACGAGCGCTTTGCGGAGCTGACCAGCCTGCTCACCGCCTTCGGCCGCAACATTGCCGAGGTGGGGCGGTGATGATCGTCGGCGGCAACATCGACGGCGTGACGCGCGTCATGACCACCGCCATCCCGCTGGAGACCAGCCAGGGCGACTTGTCACTGGCCTTGGCACTGGGTGTCGCTCTTTTGGGCGTGGTGGGCCTGGTCAAACTGGCCGTGGCAGCCATGCAGGCGCGCAGCCCCTCCGCGCGCGAGGCCCTGGCATGAAGGAGCCGCTGCTCGCACTGGCCAATACCTCGGTGCGCTTTGGCGCTATCGAGGCCCTGTGCGGTGTGAACCTCAGCCTGCGCCGCGGCGAGCGCCTGGCCCTGGTGGGCGCCAATGGCTCGGGCAAGACCACGCTGCTGCGCCTGCTGCGCCTGCTGCATGGCCTGGTGCCGTGCAGCAGCGGTGCTCGCGTGACGCAGGGCAACGGGCGCCGCGCCAGCGGTGGCTATGTGTTCCAGCGCCCCTTCGTGCTGAGCCTGTCGGTGCGGCAGAACCTGTGGGTGGCGCTGTGGCTGCGCGGCCGCCGCGGGCCGAGCGCGCCGCGCGGGCCACTGACGCCCTGCGCCGGGTCGGCCTCGAAGGTCTGGCGGGCCGGCCGGCGCGCGATTCCTCAGGCGGCCAGCGGCAGCGCCTGGAACGGGCCCAGGGCTGGGCGCTGCGGCCCGACCTGTTGCTGCTGGACGAGCCCACGGCCAGCCTGGACCCCAGCACCAAGCGGGAGATCGAGTCGCTCATCGAGACCATCGCCGACGAGGGGGTGACGATGGTCATGAGCTCGCACAACCTCGGCCAGGCCAAGCGTCTGGCGCACCGCGTCGTGTATCTCGAGGCCGGTCGTCTCGTCGTTGACTTACCGGTCGCCGCGTTCTTCAACAACGCGCTGCCACTTGCGGCGTCGCAATTCCTCACAGGTGAGCTTCCATGGGTTTGAACATTTCACTCCGGCGAGCCCTGATCGCCGTCCTCGCGGCTGCTGGCCTGGCCACGGGCGGTGTGGCCGGTGCGCAAGAGCGCTTCATCGTCATGGTCTCGACCACGTCGACCACGTCGACCGAGCAGTTGGGCCTGTTCGGCCACCTGCTGCCGCTGCTGAAGCGGGTCAGCGGCATGGGCGCGCGCGTGGTCTACGTGGGCACCGGGCAAGCTCTGGATACCGCGCGGCGTGGCGACGCCGAAGTGGTCTTCGTGCACGATGCCATGGCCGAGGAGAGGTTCGTTGCCGACGGCTTTTCGCGCAAGCGCTGGCCTGCGATGGTCAACGACTTCGTGCTCATCGGCCCGGCGGCCGACCCCGCCCGTGCGTGGGGCGTGGACATCGCCGCAGCGCTGGGCAAGCTGGCGGCCACAGGAGCGGTTTTCATTTCGCGTGGCGACAAGAGCGGCACCCACGCCGCTGAGCTGCGTTTGTGGAAGCTGGCCAGCGTCAACCCTTCCGCGGCGCGCTCGGCCAGTTACCGCGAGTGCGGTAACGGCATAGGCCCGGCGCTGCATATGGCCTCATCCACCAGTGCCTACGTGCCGGCCGACCGCGGTACCTGGCTGTCGTTCAAGAACCGCGGCGAGCTCAAGGTGCTGGTCGAAAGCGCCAGGACCCTGTTCAATCAATATGGCGTGATGGTGGTCGACGCGGCGCGCTATCCGCACGCCAAGCAAGCGCTGGCGCAGACCTCCGCTGACTGGGTGACGTCGCCGGCCGGTAAGGCCGCGATAGCGGGCTACAAGATCGGCGGCGAGCAACTCTTCTTTCCTAACGCCGTGCGCCGCTGATTGGCACGATCAGCATCAGCAAAGACACCAGAACACGCTCAAGCGCAAACCTTCCGTGAACCTGCTTTCATCATTTCGCTATTTGTTGGCACTCAACGAGCACAAGCACTTCGGACGTGCGGCCGCTGCCTGTCACATCACGCAGCCCGCGCTTTCCAATGCATTGCGAGCACTAGAGCGCGAGTTTGATGTTGTGATCGTCAAACGCGACCGCAATTTTGTGGGACTCACGCTGGAAGGCGAGCGGGTGCTGGCCAGTGCGCAGCTCATGTTGCATGAGGCCAGCGTGTTGCAGCGGGAGCTGAAAGCCGCGCCGCATGTGCCGCAAGGGCCACTGCGCATGGCCGCAGTGCCTACTGCGGTGCCTATCCTGGGGCGCTTCGCTGCCATGCTGCGTGCGCGCCATCCGGGTATTGCGCCGGTGGTGCTGTCCATGAGCTCGCAAGCGCTGGAGCAGGGTCTGGAAGACATGTCGATCGAACTGGCACTGGGCTACACGGCGCGGATGAAACCCGGCAGTCGCTTGCACGCGGTAGCCCAATACACGGAGCACTATTTTCTCTTGCGCCGCAGCACCCCACCCCACAGCGCCGGGCTGCAAATCGGCACTTCGCTGAGCTGGCTTGAGGCGGCCCGGCTTCCCCTGTGCCTTCTGACAAGCGAGATGCATAACCGGACCGTCGTGGACGCAGCTTTCGCCTCCGCTGGACTTGCCGTTACGCCAGCGATGGAGACCAACTCCATCCTTACGCTGATTCTGAGCGTCGTGGCAGGCGATGTGTGCAGTGTGCTGCCGGGCGCGCTGGTCAGCGCAGCCCGCGACAACCCCCTTCTTGAAGCCCTGCCGATGTGCGACCCCGTTGTGGGCACACCCATCGGCCTCATGTTCCACGCCGCTGCCCGCCCATCCCGTGCATTGGAGGCCGCCTTGACATTGGCCAACGACGACGCGTGGCGACGCCAGGCTGCTGCACATAGTGGATTGTTGATCGACGATTCGGCATAACCCGAAGCTCAGCAGGCGCGTTTGCGCACTGCCTGCGCCTTGGAGCGTTCGAGCGAAGCCCCCATGGGTTGCACCCGCTCAGCCACCCGCTTAGCTACGCCAGTCAAGTACCGGCACAGGGGTGCGCGCTCAACCGGTGCCTGCCTGTAGGTTCCCGATGGGGGGTGGATAACGACAAACAACAAGCTGTCGGCACAAACTTGAAAACGACATGGAAGCCGGCCTAAACGAAACTTCGAAACCTCGTACTACACAAGGGAATTCGGGTAAGTACGCGCGGTATTTGTCACTTCTACCTCTAGCATAAAAACTGTTGATTTCACTAGCCCGAGTCTTCAAGATCGCGCACGCGCAGCGGGTTCGTTCAGTAACCGTTGCTGATTAGAAGCATGACTCAGGATTAACTCTGATGACCGATTCCTTGATGCGTTTGCACCGAGCCATGCCGAAGAAGCAATGCGCGGTGATTCCGCGCAGATCGAACCAACTGTTTGGGGTCAACGAAGCCCGATGCCAGCCACCGTCGCACTTGAAAAAAAATTTGCGTGGTACTGGCCAACGGCACAAGGGTTGGCACACGCAGAGCGCGACCGGAGATTCCGTACACCCAGCTCGCGGTATTGTTTGCGGCGGCACGGGTTGCTTGGGGGCCCCAACAGCGAAGAAACTGGGCAGTCCATCTGCCATGCGCTGGAACCGAATTCGACTGAACTTTGCAGTCCATTCCTGACAACAAAAATTATTCAACTTTAAAAAGGAGACGGTCATGATTAAACAGTTTATTCGCAAGCTACGTTTCACTGCGGCAGTGACTTTGGTTTTAGCAGCCGGCTTACCACAAGTTTCTTTCAGCCAGGAGACGCAGTATTTCCCGATACCAAGTAGTCGGATCGGCCCATTTTCAGCAATGGGTACGGGCTATTATGGGGCGCAGATCGACTACATGAATTACGTCAACATGA
>JBBQXN010000137.1:0-5509 GCA_038209585.1 Burkholderiales bacterium | reverse complement strand
TAGGTGGCGAACTGGCCGTCCATCGAAGGCGCCGAGGCGTTGAACCTGTCTTTGTCGGGCAGGCCGATCACCACCTCATTGACCAGCGGCATGGCCAGGCGCGAGACCTGCACCCAGGCGCCGCCGTAGCGCGTGCTGGTGTCGTAGCCGCTGGGCGGCCTGGGGTTGACGAGTTGGCTCTGGCGCACGCTGGCGGTGGTCCAGCCGCCAATCACCGGCTCGGTGCCCTGGGTCAGGCAGGCCTTGGGCACTTCAACGGCCAGCGTGGTGATGTTCTTGTCCTGGATCGAATTGGCTGCTCCGGCATTGATCAACGCAGGGTCGGTGATCACGCTCAGTGGCGCATTGACCAGATCGAAGATCACGCCCAGATTGACAGCAAAAGCTTCCTGGCGTTGGCCGACGAAGACCCTGCCCACCCCGCAGCCCGGGATGTTGACGTTGTAGATGTGCTGCGCGGCATAGCCAGCGTAGTTGGGAATCGTCTTTGTGCCGATGTTGTCGACCGGCTTGTCAAACGTGGCGCTGCTGTTGGCGGCGTTGGTCACCGCACTGACGCTGCCGGTCCGGCGGTCGCCACGCACGAGGTTGACGGTGAACTGTTCGTTCACGTTCAAAGCTGCTGCATTGGGCGAAGACACCTGACCGGCCTGCGTCAGCGGAATCGGTACCATCTGGTTGCCGATGGGCAGCGTGATGGCCTTGAACAGGTTTTTGAACTGGAACTGGAAGGTCAGGTCTTCCTTGGCGTCGCCGTTGTTGTCGACATGGATCTCATACAAGGCGTTGGTGTCGAGCTTGAAGTAGTTGGGGCCGCCGTAGGCATCTTGCAGCGGCAGGTAATTCGCGATGATGGTGACGAAGTTGCCACGCCCGCTCTCGTAGCTGTTGAACATGTAGAAGTCGGTGCCGTCGACACGGGGATTGCCCGCGATGGAAGGCGCTTCGCGGTGACTGGAGGCGAAAGCCGGCGGTGCCAGCAGCAACGCGGCCGCCAGGCCAAAGCCCAGCGAACCGATGGCGCGCTGCAATGAGGTGAGAGCAAACGGACAAGATTTCATGGGCGTCTCCTGAAATAGGGGCTGGACGGCATGTCGGTCTGGCTCGCCTTCGGCAGGTGAACCCCCTTGACACCGCGGTTCCGTCGCAACGACGCAACGGCAGACGGAATCCGGGTGCGAACGTAACAAAACGCTCCGATTTCTTCTGTGCGATTGCGAACACAGCTGAATGATTTTTTTGCGTCGGGCCGTCCGGCTTCGAGCTTGTGGGCACCGCCCCGCATGCAGATGAACTGCTGCGCTGCAAGACCCCTGCGGCGCGAACAGCGGCGGACCCTGCTCCAATCCACCCGCCAGATGTCAGACACCTTCAAACCCAAACCGCGCCACGCCCCCGTGCCCGAGGGTCGTACCCGGCGCCTGCTGCACTTTGGCCGCGCTGTGGGCGAGATGGCCGCGGGCGCCGCCGCTGAAGGCGTGCGACAGCTCGCCCGCGGCACGCGCCCGGACCTGGCGCAAGCGCTGCTCAACCCCGGCAACGCACGCCGGCTGGCTGAACGGCTTTCGACGATGCGCGGCGCGGTGATGAAGATGGGCCAGCTCATGTCCATGGACGGCCATGGCGTGCTGCCAGCGCACTTCGCCGAGCTGCTGGCTGGCCTGCGCGATCAGGCGCATGTCATGCCCGCCACACAGCTGACCGAAGTATTGGCGCGCGAATACGGCCCCGACTGGCACCAGCGTTTTCGGCGCCTCAGCTTCGAGCCCGTGGCTGCGGCTTCCATCGGCCAGGTGCACCGGGCAGAGACGCATGACGGTCAGGTGCTGGCGCTGAAGATTCAGTACCCGGGCGTGCGCCGCAGCATTGCCAGCGACATCGCCAACCTGGCCCTGCTGGCGCGCACCCCCGGTTTGGTACCGCCCGCGCTGGACCCCGGCGCGCTGCTGGCGCGTGTGCAGGCGCAGCTGGAGCACGAGACCGACTACCGCGCCGAAGCGCGCGCCGCCACGGAATACCGCCTGCGTCTGGGCGCTGACCCGGTGCTGGTGGTGCCGCCGGTGGTGCAAGAACACTGCACCGACCACATCCTGGCCACCGCCTTCGCGCCCGGCGTGGCGGTGGACCGCTTGGCCAGCGCCGCCGCGCCGCAGGCCCAACGCGACCATGTTGCGCACGCGCTGTGCCGGCTGGCGGTGCAGGAGTTTTTCCGCATGCGGCTGGTGCAGACCGACCCCAACTTCGGCAATTACTTGTTCGACGCTGCCAGCGGCCGCGTCGCACTGATCGACTTCGGCGCCACCGAAGCCGTGGCGCCGCAACGCGTGGAACAACTGCGAGAGCTGGGCCGTGCGCTGCGTGCCGGCGACACGGCGCGCACTGAAGCTGCCGCCCTGGAAGCAGGTTTCATTGCACCTGAAGACGCCCCGGGTCAGCGCCGCGGCGTGCTGGAGATCATGGCCACCGCCGGCGAGCCACTGCGGCACGAAGGCCCTTACGACTTCGGTGCATCGGACCTGGTGGCGCGCAGCCTGGCGCAAGGACGCGAGCAGTTCTTCGGCGAAGGCTATGCGCGGCCGCCGCCGCCCGACCTGATATTCCTGCAGCGCAAGTTCGCCGGTACGTTTTTGCTCTGCGCCAGGTTGCGTGCCCGCGTGGACCTGCATGACGTGTTCGCCGGCGAGCTGTAAGGCGCCGCAGTCCAGGCAACCACCTCATGCGCGTTCTCATTTCATGCGTGGGCAGTGCTGGCGACCTGCTGCCTTTTCTGGCCATCGGCCGGGCGCTGGCCCAACACGGGGTCGAGGTCGAGGTCATGGCTTCCCCCGTCTTCGCTGCACGCGTAGCAGATGCCGGGCTCGGCTTCCTGCCGTTCGGCACACTCGAGGACTATGAACGCATCGTGCAGCGCAGCGAACTCTGGGACCCGCGCCGCGGCTTCGCTCTGATGTGGCAGGAAATGGCTCCGCAGCTAGCCGCCGCGCACGACGCGCTGGTGGCGCGCATCGTGCCCGGCCAGACGCTGCTGGTGGGCGGCACCCTGGCCTGGCATGTGCGCCTGGCGCAGGAAACGCAGCGCGTGCCGGCAGCTACGGTGCACCTGTCGCCGCTGTGCATCTTCTCGGCGCTTGCCCCAGCGCGGCTGCCGGGGCTGTTCAGCCTGCGCGGCTGGCCCGTGCCCCTGGTGCGCGGCATTCAAGCCACGGTCGAAAGGCTGGCCATCGACCGCGTGGCTGCACCTGGCCTGAACGCCCTTCGCGGGCGGCTCGGTTTGCCGCCCGTGCAGCATTTGCTGAGCCGCTGGGTCAATTCGCCCGAACTGGTGGTGTGCGCCTGGCCCGAAGCCTTTGCACCACGCCAGGCCGACTGGCCGGCACAAGCCGTGACCACCGGCTTCCCGCGCTGGCCGGCCACACAGGGGCAGACGCTGGACCCGGCGCTGGACGCTTTCCTGTCCGCCGGGCCGGCGCCAGTGGGTTTCACACCGGGCTCGGCCATGGCGCATGGGCGGGATTTTTTCGCCCAGGCACTGCAGGTCTGCGCGGCGCTGGGCCAGCGCGCCTTGTTCGTCACGCCTTATGCCGACCAGCTGCCCAGCGAACTGCCGCCCTGGGCCATGACTGTTCGTTATGTGCCTTTCGACCTGTTGCTGCCCCGGCTGCGTGCCATCGTGCACCACGGCGGCATTGGCACCGGGGCGCAAGCAGGGGCGGCCGGACTGCCGCAAGGCTTCGTGCCTTTTGCGCACGACCAGTTCGACAACGCCCAGCGCTGGGTGCGGCAAGGCGTGGGTTTGACGCTGGGCCGCAATGCCTGGGCGCCCGCACTCGAGCGGCTGCTGAACGATCCGGCCATCGCCGCAGCGTGCGCATCGCAGGCGGCACAGACCGAACCCATGCAAGTCGCGCCAGATCGCATTGCGCGACATTTGCTGGCGCTGCTGCCTGATTCACCCGCCCCTGCCCCTGCCCTTGCCCCGGGTGGCCATTCCACCAGTGCGCTACCCTGCCCCCACGCTTGACGACAGGAAAGGCAAGACCATGCCCATAGGCTGGATGACGGTACTGAAACTCGTGCCCTGGGGCGATGTCATCAAGAGCGCGCCCGTGGTGGCCGAAGGCGCGAAGAAGCTGTGGGACTCGGTGGGAAAGAACAGGGACGGCAAGGACGCAGCCGCGACAACCGGCGCGCGCCAACAGATCGACCAGGCACCCGCCACGAACCCCAGCGCCGCCCGGCTGTCTGCGGCCGAAGCCGAGATCGCCACGCTGCATGAACAGATGCAAGCCTCTTCAGCCCTGATCAAAGCCCTGGCCGAGCAAAACGCTGAACTGGTGCAGCGCGTCGAAACCAACCGCCGCCGCGTGCTGTGGCTGGCCGCCGGCGTAGCGCTTTTCGCAGCCATCGCCGGGCTGAACCTGGCGGTGGCTTTTTCTAGCTGAAGCGCTGCGTTTCAACGCGCCACAGGCTGACCGATCACTTCTGGCGTCAGCGCGGCGATGGCCTGGAAATGGGTCAGGAAGACCTGGCCTCGCAAGTCGCGCAAGAAAGGCGTTTTCGCCAGCCGGTCCATCACCGGCCCCTTCACCTCGGACAAGTGCAACTGCACACCCGCATCGCGCAAGCGGTGTTCCACCGCTTCCAGGCTTTCCAGTGCGCTGGCGTCGATGGCGTTGATGGCCGAACACTGCAGCACCAGGTGGCGCAATTCAGGCTGGGCGGCCACCACATCGTTGATGCGGTCCTCCAGCGTGCGCGCATTGGCGAAGTACAGGCTTTCGTCCACGCGCAAGCTCACCAGTCGCGGGCTGACCACCACCGCATGGCGCAGCACATTGCGGAAGTGTTCGGTACCCGGCACCAGGCCCACCGTGGCAATGTGCGGCCGGCTGGTGCGAAACAGGTACAGCGCCAGCGACACGCCCACCCCGACGATCAAACCCGTCTCGACACCAAAAGCCAAGGTGGCCAGCAAGGTGGCCGCCACGGCAGCAAAGTCGGCCTTGGCATAGGCCCAGGTGCGCTTGAAGACACCGAAGTCCACCAGCGAAAGCACGGCCACGATGATGGTCGCCGACAGCGTGGCCTGCGGCAGATGAAACAGCGCCGGCGTCAGCAGCAGCGAAGCCAGCAGGATGCCACCGGCGGTGAACACCCCAGCGGCCGGCGTTTGTGCTCCGGCGTCGAAATTGACCACCGACCGCGAGAAACCGCCTGTGACCGGATAGCCCCCGGTGAAAGCCGCTGACAGGTTGCTGGCGCCCAGCGCCACCAGTTCCTGGTCGGGCTCGATGCGCTGGCGGCGCTTGGCGGCCAGGGTCTGGCCCACGGACACCGACTCGACGAAACCGACCACGCTAATCAACAACGCCGGCATGGCCAGTTGCTGCCACAGCGCCGGGTCCCAGGTGGGCAGGGTCAGCGGTGGCAGACCTTGCGGGATGGCGCCCACCACCTGCATGCCCTGGCCCTTCCAGTCCAGCGCCCAGCTCAGGCTGGTGGTGACAAC
>JBBQXN010000136.1:0-5536 GCA_038209585.1 Burkholderiales bacterium | reverse complement strand
TGCAGCGCGCTGGGCTTATCGGCGCCACGGTGCGGGCCGGCGCCAACTGGCTGCGACCTAGTGCGTGGTGGAACATTTGCCTGCAAGGAGCGGTGTCGCTGACATGAATGGCGCTGGCAACGGCCCCGTACGAGATGACCTTATGGTGGAGATCAAAGGGGCGAGCAACCACCTGGAACGACTAGCCACTGCGACATCGCGGTAAAGGACGGCCCTGCTCCAGATTGACGCCATCACCTTCCCCCCCGACACCCCGTGAACGATGAAGAGGAGAGATCAATGAGTCACATGTATGTCAGCGCCTACGAGTCGGCCCTGAACTTCAGGAGTTCGCCAGATCGTCTACCGTCCAATCGCCTCGGGTTGCTGCATCTGCTGCAGCCAGTTGATGTAATCGAGCAAGCGAATGAGGAGTATGTGAAGTGCCAAGCCGAGATCGACGGCAAGACGATGACGGGGTTTGTGGCGCGAAACTTCTTGCGGCCGCCGACCCCGCCCCATCGTGAGGCACTGCTGGCCGCCGTGCACTACGAGTACATGCGCTTTGATCGTGGTCTGGGTCAGGAGCATGTGAAGCCCTACGCCGGCTACGTCGGGGAGATGTGGAAGGCACTCGGCATCAAGCTCGATGGCACCGACCGTGACCAGCCCTGGTCGGCCGCCGCCATTTCATTCATGGTGCGCAACGCAGGACCATCGTACGCAAAGTTCGCATTTAAATCGGCGCACTCCAAGTTTGTCCACGCAGCCATCCGCGCCCGCAGGCGCGGAGATCACAGCTTTCCGTTCTGGGGTTTCCGGCTTCACGAGGCGAAGCCGCAGGTGGGCGACATCGTCGTCAGGGATAACCCCGAGTTTGCGCCCCAGGTGGACTTCGATGTCGCGGAGAAGCTGCAGAGCTACCGCAGCCATAGCGACATCATCGTACACATCGACAGTGAAAAGCAGAAGGCCGTGTCAGTGGGTGGCAACATCGGCCATTCTGTCGGCATCGCCCTTTACGACCTCGCCCCAGGCGATTTCCTGGCCAACACGAAGCACACGTTCGCACTACTTCGCAACATCACCGATGGAGTGGACGCGCTGTGAGGATCTGGCAGCAGGCACGCGGTGAAAAAATCTCCGGCCACTGGATCGGCAAGGCCAGTGATTTCCGCCCCCGCCTACTAGCAGCGTTGGCGCTGCTGATCCTTGGTTCTACTGCGGCCGCGCAAGATGCTCCTCGTTTGAACGTCGTCAGCTGGAACCTAGAGTGGCTTGCAAAGCTGCCGTCCTTGGACAAGCATGGTTTCTGGGCCAAGTACTAGGCGAAGCAGTTCTCCAACGACACGGTGGTGAACCGATTCCCGCCATGCAGTTCAGTGGGCGCGTTTGGCCGCACAGCGGGATTGTATGAAAAGAACAAGTTGCTTCCCCAACGGAAGCGCTTGGTTCAACTGGCTGAAGATGGCACGGACGTGCTGGCAGTACAGGAGGTTGCTAATGCGGCGGCACTGCGTGCAGTGCTTCCCAGCGGCTGGCGCGTTGAGTGCTTTCTGAATACCGGCTGACCGCTCAGATCAAGAATGGGAATTGAGTAGTTGCCATACGAACAGCACACTGGCATTTCTCAGTTCTACGGGCGAAGGGGATGGCCACAATATGGAGGATGGTCAATGAGCGAATACCGGGGGGGCTCTGCTAATAAGGCAGTGAAGTCTTGTGTTTAGCCAATTCGTGGAAAAGAATTTCAAGCGGACTACTTCGCCCAGGGGGCGTCAACTTCACCTTAGCGCTGTGCGCAGAACGGAGACAAACGTGTTGAACCACCGAGGACTTGTCCCCACCCTCCGTCCTGTCCCCACGCCCTTGCTTACCGCCGTAGCGGCGCTTGCGCTCTCGGGCTGCGCTGCCAATCCGCTGGTGTCCTGGGAACGCCCCAGCGGTGTCAGCGGGCTGTCCAGCCCTGTTTCGTTGAAGGAAGCCCAGGCATACGCCGACAAGGCGCGCGATGCCTACGCTGCGGCCCGCTTCAACCACGTTCAAGCGACTACCAGGCTGAACAGCGGCCTGCTCGGCCTGGGCGTGCTGGGCACAGGTTTCGCATTAGCCAAGGCGCACCGCGACGCTCTGCTCGGTGCCGCCGCCCTCGGCGGCACGGCGTATGCGTTTGGCCAGCAAAACTTGAACGTCCAGCACCGGCTCATTTACGAAGCAGGCATTGACGCAATCGGCTGTGTAAAGGAGGCGGTCCTGCCCTCGGCGATGTCGGACGAGGACCGCAAGTCGCTGGTTACTGCGATGACCGCCCTAGAGGAGGCGACTGGCACCGCGTCGTCGGCGCGCGCCGACGTGATCTCGGCGCTGTTGGCCTGGAACGCAACCAATCCAGCAAGCCCCGACCTCGGCAGTGCCGCCAATTCGGCGATCAGTGCCACTGGAGTGGCGGTCGAGTCCGCGACCACCAGCGTCACCAGCGGCCGCATAGCAATCCGCCGGGCTGGTGAGGCTGGCTACCGGCTCATATTGGCAGTCGACCGCGTCGACGCCGCCGTAAACAAGAACCTGACCGCTACGTTGCCCGATCCAACCTCCGTATTTAAGGTCATCGGTGGCCTGCCTGGCTTTGCCGCCGGTATCGTGCCGGGTAGCGACGCCGCGTTCAACGCGGCGCTGGCGCGCAGCCGTACTGCGCTGCTGGCAGCCAGCGCGGCGTCCGGTCAGGGAACGCCTGTCACACAAGGTGGAACTGCTGACCCCGAGACCGTGCGTCCGCCGCTGCTGCCGCGCGAACAGCATGTTCTGCTGAGTGCGCTCAAAGCGTTGAATGCGACCAACGACAAGCTGAAGCTGGCCCTGGCCAAGGTCAACGGCTACCTGCCTTCCGACGACGCGCTGCGCGGATTCCAGGCGCTTAAGGAGTGCGGTCTGGGTGAGTTGAACTTCGCGCTGAAGGCAAACCCGGCCGCTCCGAGCATCAGCGCTGGCGAAAATCGTAAGACCTCGTTCACGATTAGCGGCGGCACGGCGCCGTATGGCGCGCAACTGCAGGTCTCGCCAGTCAAAGGCGTCAACCTGATCACCCCATTACCATTCGACACTACCGTGATCTTTGAAATCACTAAGGAGGCAGAAGCTGGTTCAGTCCCTGTGGTGGTGATGGACGCGAGTAAGCCGCAGCGAACGGTGACAGTGCTGGTCGAGATCCTACCCGCGGCGAAGGCGCCCGGCACTACAACCACGGGCATCAGTTCCTCCAACACACAGTCAGGCAGCGTCACAGACCCCGCCGGCCTGGTCGAGAAGATCAATGCCAAAGTGACCTTCAGGGTTCGCGACGACATGGAGTTGCGCGTACTGACGCCAGCCGTCTTTAAGCCCGACCTGAATAAGGTTGACCTCAGCCTCAGCTGCAAGCCCAAGCCAGCAAGCTGCTTCAGCCCCGAAGCAGCCAAGCTTGCGGTACTGGCTGGCGTAGGGGCAGCAGCCAGCTTGGCTTCGACGCTGAACGTCGCACCGACCGCCGGCTGCGTCTGCGCCAAATGACGGGTTAAATGGAGTCCGCTGGATGGCTGCCACAGTGACGTCCCGGCGCGACTGGTCGCGTCGCGTCGAAGCCGCTTCGCTCGCCAGTCGCGACGCGGTGCCTGCAACCGCTTCACACCTTTTCGATCGAGACCTGACTGCAGCAGAGCAGATGCAGCTTGTGCGAGAAGTGGTTAAGACCCGAGCAGCCGAACTCACGCTTGCTTTCCGGAACGTAGTGATGGTGCTGGCCGGCCACAAGTTGCGTTCGCGCCGCGATGGCAGCGAACGACTGTTGCGCAAACCCTGTATCGTGTTTGTGGTGCGCAACAAATGGGACCGCACGCGCGATGCAGCCGCCTGCGAGCAGTTAATTCCCCGACGTTTGCTGGCTTACGCCACGGTGGCAGGTCGGCGGGTGCTGTGTGCGGTGCCCACTGATGTACAGGACGAGCGCGGCTTCCATGGCGCCACACCCCAAGCCGAGCGGGCCATTTATCTACACGATCCTGCCGACGAGCTCGGCACCTTGACCTGTGCTGTACAGGTTGGTCAACGCCGCATGCTGTTGAGTTGCCGCCATGTGCTAAGCCCTTTGCCGGAGATCCTCGGTGGCATAGGCAGTGGTAGCAGGTTCGTTCGGTTCAGCATAGCTGGTCAGCCACCAGCCGGGCCCGCGGTCGGCACGAGCGCAGGCATCGGCGGCGCGCTACGCGAACACCCGGAGATTAGTTTTGACGCCCAGTTGGCCACCATTGCACCGGGCGCTGGTCCGACACTCAAGACACTGCTGACCGATATGCCGCTGTCGGCCAGCGAGCCGTTCCTCGAGTCGCCCGAGCGCTTCGACCAGGTAGTGGCCGAGCGTCATTTCGAAATCCTCGTACCCGACAACAATCCCAAGGCCGCTACGCGCCCGCGCCCAACTTACGCCGCGCGCTTCGAATCCTTGCTGCGGCGCGAGTTCCAATTCGACTACCAAGTGCGAATCGGCGGTGTGCGCCAGACATGCAGTGTGAGCCACTGGGAGCTTTTAAAGTTGAAGCTGCTTGCCGGTCGCAGGACCTTGCCCGGCGACAGTGGATCGCCCGTGGTCGTATGGAACGTAGACGGCAGTTGCACACTGGTAGCGATGCATATCGCGGGCATCCAAGGTCAGCCTTACTCGTTCGCTATTCCAAGCTGGCAGCTCTTCGCTGCCAGCAACTACATTGGGCTTTCAGCGGGAACTCACTTAGCGCCATTAAATGTTTGACGTTGTCTGGCCGAGCCGGCATCTACATTGGTGATGTCACCGACGGGGCAGTTGATGTCACTGCTGCGCGTGTCCGTGGAAGGCCAGAGTCTTGAGGGCGATGCCGTCCAGCTCGAACGTGCCGGGCTCGCTCTGCCGGCGCTGACGCCATCGGCGTTCGACGCACTGAACGATGACGAACTGGTTTCGCGTCGACAGGTCGAGCTGGCTGCCGCCGATGCGCTGGCCCTGATGCAGGGTGGCCACCAAGTGGCCCAGAGGTTGACCACGGTGGGTCGAGTCGAAAGCGCGGCAGAGCGTGACAACGTCGTTCTTTGATATATCCCTTGACGAAGGTGGAGCGAGTGGTGCCGTAGGCTGCGCTGGTTCAGATCGTCGAGCCACACTGCCCGCGCGCCAGGACGGACCGCACGCCGCTCGCGGTCGAGTCAATGCTGAGGATTTGCGCGGTTCACCCTGCGAGGCCTGACAACATGCAGATCAGACGACCGAGGTGAACGACGGCAAAGCAGCCGGTCATGAGCGTCAGGAATTGGCCGGGACCAGTAAGCCAAGCGGACGCCAGGAAGCTGACCTTCGATACGCGTGCTGGCCATGCCAAGGTCAGCTAACGGTTGCCTTGAGCTAAAGCCGGTACCGGCCAAGAGCCGCCGGTGGCGAATGGCCGGTTGCTGGCATCCCACCTCTTTGGAAGTTCCGCAGAAAGGTGCGGCGCGGCCGCGTAGGCAGCCATACAGTGGCTGAGCCAACCGGTCGGCAGTTCATTCGTCCGCAGGC
>JBBQXN010000135.1:0-5873 GCA_038209585.1 Burkholderiales bacterium | reverse complement strand
ACGCCGCTGTTGCCGATGTCGATACCGAACTCGGCTGTGGTTGCTGTGGCATCCACTGCATCAGGATTGGGGGGGAAAATGCCGGTGCCGGGATTCCACTCGAAGGCTGGATTCGACACCGTGGGGCTGCCAGGCACCGAGATGGCCGGGCCGACGAACTTCTGGCGTGCACGCAGCACACCACCGTCGCGCAGCATTGCGGGGTCGTTCAGATAGCCGAACGCGCTGAAACGCATGCGGTCGGCGTAGGCCTGGATCAGCCCTTCCGGTTTCCAGTTGTCGACCGCATATTTCTTGCAATTGCCCTCCAGAAAGGCGATGTCGCATACCTTGACGCGAACCTGCAGCTCATAGACGTCGGCGGCACTGAGCGGCAGAGATTGTTCGTAGATCGTGCGCGCGCCAGTGTCCACGTTGCCCGTGCCGCTGAAGATCAGCCCGGTTCCAGCGCCGTTGGTGCGAATTCGCAGATCGCCCCAGGTGAACGGGGTCGCATTGCCGATCAGCGCACTGCCAGTCACGTTGCGGTTTGGAAACAGTCCCTGGCCGCTGTGTCGAGCGCGCTCCAATACCGTGTTGCCGACTTCATCAACCTTGCGCAAGCCGCCCGTCAGCGCCCAGCGGAATGGATCGATGGCGATCATCGTCGCCCAGTTCAGGAAGTTCCCGCTCCATTCGCCTGCCGGCCCGGTGGCCGGGCACTGCCGGGTTGTAGCCAGGCCCACGGGGTCGAAGCGGCTGACATCGGTCAGCGTTTCAGGCGCGACCCGTACGTAGCGGTAGCACTTGTCGTGGTCGAAGTAGCCTCGGTAGATATTGGCGCTGTCGTAGGTGCCCCCAGGATGTGCCGTGCGCGACACCGTGGGCCACTCCACGCTCAGCGCCAGCGCCAGATTGCCCGGCACGGCGGTGTTGGTGAACACCGGCTGGTCGGCCAGCGGCGTCTGCGCCGAAGCCGGGCCGTGCACCTGGCTCGCCAGCGTGGCCACCATCAGGATCGCGGCGCCGCGCCGGGGTGTGTTGGGTCGCAGTTTGCTCATGGGATGCCTTCGGGTGGTGCTGCTACAGCGTGAACGTGGTCTGGAAAAAGGCCTGGGTCTGGCGCGGCCCGTCAACGCGAACCGACAAGCGGTAGACCACCTGTTGCGGTACGGCGCCGGCGCCGCCGGCAGAGCCGAATTCGGCCGTGATCGGGTCACTGGCATTGGCGCTGTTGGCAACGCGCCCATCGGCCATCGTGCAATGGTTGGCCTCGGCGACGCCTGCGGTCTTGCACATGCGATCAACGACATATCGCACGGTCACGTTGAGTTCGGCGACAGTGATGTCGCGACCGGCACTGGCTACAGCGGCGAAGGCGACGTCGTCGACCAGCGCTATCGGTAAGCCCTGTGCCGTGGTGTTGGCGTCGTCGAACTGGCGCGCGCTGTAGTTCAGCGTGGTGTTGTCGGACTGGCGCGCCAACTCGCTGCTCAGCGCGCCGGTTTGCATGGCGACCAGCACCTCGGCCATGGCGCGTTCTCCCTGGTTGGTGAGGTCGCGTTTGAAGCCCAGGTTGCCGGCATTGGCCAGGCTGGTGTTCATCGAACGCACGATGGCCACGGCACCTATCAGCATGATGGCCAGTGCGATCAAGCCAAACAGCATGACGACGCCGCGCTGACAGCGGCGCGGTTCTTTGAAGTGAGTGGTTTGGCGCTTCATGGGCGTTGGGTGAGCATGGCGTTGCGCAGCGGTACGGTGAAATCCAGAACGCGGTAGCGCAGGCTGGTATCACTGACGGTGTGTTCGGCGCGCAGAGCAGCCGGCAGGTCGCTGAACAGCTGCAACTTGGCCGCAGTAACAGGGGTTCTCTCCGGCGCGCTGTTGCGCATCACCAGAGCCACGCGCACTGAGATGATTTGTGCCAGCGAGACGCTGGCTGCTGCGCTGCCGTTCAGCAAGGCGGCAGCGCCCCAGGTGGTGCCGCTGGGTGATTGCCAGCTATCTATGACGCCGTTGTTGTCGGTATCCACGCCGTAGCGCACGCGCATGTCCACCACGCCGTCGGCCAACGGTACGACGTCGTTGATGTTGTCCAGGCGAAGCAGATCGTAGGCAACCAAGGCGTTGGTGCTGGCTACGCCCAGCAGTTGGAAGCTGGGCCGGTTGCCGGCCTGGTTGCCCAGCGGCGCTACCCAGGCGCGAAGCGTGGTGCCCACGTCGGCTAGCGGCACGCCACCCACGGTGGCGTTGTAGTAGGGACCACCCATTTCCAGCCGTTTGTCGGAGTCGCCGATGAAGCCGGTGGCCACCTGTTGCAGCAGGCAGTCGCTAGGGCCGCCAGCAGCGGGGTCTTGCACCAGGGCGACCAGGTCTGCGCCACGCAGACCCAGGCTCGTCGGGATGCGCAGACTGCTGCTATCAGCTGAATTTGTCAGCACCTGTAACGGCGATTCACCCAGGCCCGAAGAACCGGCTTGAACGATAAGTACGTCTGATCCGCCTGCGCCGGTACCGGCCTGCACCACCAGCGGTGCCAGGCGCAACGTGGCGGGCACGCTGTCGAAAGGTGCCGGGTAGGCGCTGGCGCGCGGCAAGAAAGTTCCCAGGCCGCTGCGCTGTGCCTGCAGTGCACAGCCGTAGGTGTTTTTCCAACCTTGGGCGAAGCCCGAGCCGGCGCTGCGCAGGGTACGGTCCAGCGTGTAGGCCAGGTAGGCGCCGTTGTTGGAGGTGTCGTTGATGGAGGTCAATGCCCGCCGGCCGGCTTCGCTGCGGATCAGCATCACGGTGATGGCAAGCGTCAGACCCATGCCGATGGTCACGGCCACCAGCAGTTCGATGAGGGTGAAGCCGCGCTTGCTTTGGCGCCAGCTTTCCATCTGTTTCGTCGGCCGTTTCATGGAGGTCTTCATGGAATGAGTACCTCGGTCAGATAGGTCGAGGCTTGGGCGCCGCTGGGTTGGCCAGGCGGGGTCCAGCTCACTGTGATGCGTGCCAGGTTGCCGGCAACAGTCACCGTCCCTGTTCCATTGGGGAGCCCAGTGGTCGTGCCAGCGGCCACGCGTACCTGCCATGCGGACACGATGGCGGCGTTCACGTTCACCGTGTTGTTGTTCCACATCGTTGAAGCCAGCTCGTTGGCCAGCAGCGCAGCGCGGTTGCTGTCTTCTGCGCTGACGGAGACCTGCAGCGCACGCGCCTGCAAGTTGACCAGACCGAGCAATCCGAAGGAGAAGAGCACGATGACCACGAGTACCTCGATGAGCGAGACACCGCGCGGCGCGCTGGGTGCGATGTTGGGGCGGCGCATCTTCAGCAGGCTTCCAGGCCAGCGCCGCCTACCAGGCACATGCGTACTTGGCCGCCCAGCGAGACGACTACGTTCAAGCTGCGGTCGGCGCCCGTACCTGCCAGTACATAGGTGTTGATGCCGCTGGCTGGCACTGTGCAGACAGGCCCACCAAAGCCCGGGTCGGGATTGGCGATCTGGCGTCCGGCCGAGTTGAAGCACAGCAGTCGCGGGCCGGTGACGGTCACGCCTGGCGCCACGTCGTTGATGACACCGCACTGCACGGCCACGGCAGTTTCACCAGCCATTAGTGGGACAGTGCGGATCGCCCAGAAGGCACCCGTAGCGGCGCTGGCAATGGTGTTCGTACAGGCCCTGCTGTTGGTGCGGAAAAACACTACTTGCCGGTTGCGCCGCACGGCTTCGGCTTGTGCAAAGCGCAGGCCGTTTTGCAGCGAATCGCTGACCGTGCGCACCTGTGCGTTGCGTGTCCAGGTGCCGAAGGCAGGCGCAGCCAGACCCAGCAGCAGGGCTAGCAGCGAAATCGTGACCATCAGCTCGATGAGTGAAAAGCCGCGGCGCTTAGTCGGTTTCAGCACGCCTGACCCCGCTTGGTCAGCCAGCTGCTAGCGCAAATGTTGTAGCCCGTGGCAGCGGCCGTGGTGGCGCGCACATCGCTCTCGTTGACGGTGTAGGTGAAGCTGGCGACGTTGCCGCTTCCCACCGCTTGCAGCGTGAAGTTATTGGCGTCCAGCGTGCCCAAGCAACTGACCACGAAGGGGCCGAAGGTGCGTGTGGCCGCACTGGTGCTGGCGCAGGGGGAGACGAAAGTCCCGGCAGTCGCGTAAGTGCGGTTGTCCTGGAAATGCCGCTCCATCTGCGCGCGCACGGCCGACAGGCCGTTGGTGCCGTCTGTCAGCGCGCCGCGCACGATGTAGTCCCGGTAGCTGGGGTAGGCCACAGCGGACAGGATGGCCACGATGGCCACCACGATCATCACTTCGATGAGCGTGAAGCCTCGGGTCGTGGACGGTGCCCGGGAAGTCGGGTGGCAGTGCATACGATTCAAGCAGTTCATAGCTGGCCCAGTGTGTCCAGTGCGCGGTACTCCGAGGCTCGGAAGAAAATCGGAAACCACGGGCTGATGGACGTGTTTCGGCTGCTTGAAAGCGGACTTGAGGTCGATTGCGGCTTTTGCAGCCGTGCGTGGCCACTGATGTGTAACGAAAAGGGCATTCGCCGTCGGCGCTCAGAGGCCTGGCGCGTCGTGAACGGCCCAGCGCGAGTGGATTCGTTTTTGGGACAATCGCGCCCTATGACGCCCAACGACATTCCTGCTTACATGTCCCACGTGGGCGTGGCGGCCCGCGCTGCCGCAGCCCAGATGGCCCGCGCCGGTACGGCGGCCAAGGACCAGGCCCTGCGCGCGCTGGCCCTGCGGCTGCGCGCTGCAGGCCCCGCCTTGGCGCAGGCCAATGAGGCCGACCTGCAGGCCGCGCGCAACGGGGGGCTGAATGGCCCGATGCTGGACCGTTTGAAGCTGACGGATGCGGTGATTGCCACCGTCGCGCAAGGCTGCGAGCAGCTGGCGGCCATGCCCGACCCCGTGGGCGAAATCAGCGGCGTCAAGCGCCGGCCCAGCGGCATCAGCGTGGGCCAGATGCGCGTGCCGCTGGGGGTCTTCGGGATGATTTACGAAAGCCGCCCCAACGTCACCATCGAAGCCGCGGCACTGGCCATCAAAAGTGGCAACGCCTGCATTCTTCGTGGCGGCTCTGAGGCGCTGCAGTCCAACCTGGCTTTATGGCGCCTGGTGCAGGCGGCCCTGCACGACGCCGGCTTGCCGCCTGACGCAGTGCAACTGGTAGCCACCACCGACCGCGCTGCCGTGGGGCAGCTCATCACCATGCCGCAATATGTGGACGTGATCATTCCGCGCGGCGGCAAAGGCCTCATCGAACGTATCAGCGCTGAGGCCCGCGTGCCGGTCATCAAGCACCTGGACGGCAATTGCCATGTCTATGTCGACGAATGGGTCGATCTGGATCTGGCCGTGCGCGTGACCGACAACGCCAAGACGCAGAAGTACAGCCCCTGCAACGCCACCGAGTCCTTGTTGGTGCATGCCGCGCAGGCGGCTGACTTCCTGCCGCGCATTGGCGCCGTGTTTGCCGCCAAAGGTGTGGAAATGCGTTGCTGCCCGGCCAGTGCGGCACTGTTGCAGCAGGTGCCTGGCGCGCGCGTGGTCGCAGCCGAAGCAGCTGATTGGGACACCGAATACCTGGCGCCCATCATCAGCATCAAGCAGGTGGCGAGCCTGGATGAGGCCATCGCCCACATCAACCGCCATGGCTCGCACCACACCGATGCCATTCTGAGCACACACCACGGCCACGCCATGCGGTTCTTGCGCGAAGTGGATTCGGCCAGCGTGATGCTGAATGCCAGCACGCGCTTTGCAGATGGTTTCGAGTACGGCCTGGGCGCGGAAATCGGCATCAGCACTGACAAGCTGCATGCCCGCGGCCCGGTCGGGCTGGAAGGGCTGACCTCGCTGAAGTGGGTCGTTCTGGGCCAGGGCGAAGTGCGCGCTGAGGCCGTG
>JBBQXN010000134.1:0-5882 GCA_038209585.1 Burkholderiales bacterium | reverse complement strand
GATTCGGTGTTCACCGTCAACCAGTTCAACACTCGCTTCTATCGGGCCGACGCCAGCGCCATCAACCACGACCCCGACAACCTGATCCGCACGCAAGACCTGGAGCCCTGGTTCGAGGAAAATTCCAACCTCTATGTGTTCAGCCGTGGCAGCTTTGCGGCGACCAACGCGCGCATCGGCAAGCGGCCGGCGATGTACGAAATGGGCCGCACCGAATCCGTCGACATCGACGACGCGGAGAGTTGGCAGATGGCCGAGGCGATGTCGATGTATCTGCTGCACCGTCCCACCGGCGCGGCCAACTGAAATGACCGCGCCCGTGCATACCATCGCCTACGGCGACTCCGAATTGGCCTGGCGCAATGTCAAGGCGACGATCGAGCACGCCATCGTCAATGGCAAGGTCAAGCGCGTGCTGGAGGTGGGAGCCGGTGCCAACCCGCTGTTCCCGCCCGAATTTCTGGCTGCCCATGGGCTGGACTACACGGCACTGGACATTTCGGCCACTGAACTGGCCAAGGCGCCGGACTGCTACCGCAAGATCGTGGGCGATATTTGCGCGGACGAGCTGGTCGTTGACGAGCGTTTTGACTTCGTCTTCAGCCGCATGCTGGCCGAGCATGTGCCCGACGGTGAGGCCTTCCACCGCAACGTCTATCGCCTGCTGGCGCCTGGCGGCCGCGCCTTCCACTTCTTTCCGACGATGTGGGCGCCGCCCTTCGTGTTGAACTGGGTGTTGCCGGAACGCCTGGCCGAGACCGTGCTGCACCTGATCCAGCGCGGCCGCGAGAAGCACGGCCGGTTGGCGAAGTTCCTTGCTTACTACAGCTGGTGCCGCGAACCGTTGCCGTCGCAGATCCGGCGCTTTGAGTCGCTGGGTTATCGCATTGAGTCGTACATCGGGCATTTCGGCCACCGCGGTTACTACGTCAAGTTTCCGCCGCTGCTGGCCATGCATGACGCGCTGACCCGATGGCTGGTGCGCCATCCACGCCCAGCGCTCACCAGCTTTGCCTATCTGACGCTGCAACGACCGCTATGACGCTCAATGTGCTGGTCACATGCCCGCCGATGCTGGGCATGATCGAAGAATTCCGACCGCTGTTCACCGCCCGCGGGGTGGAACTCACGCCCGCAAAGGTCGTGCAGACGCTGAGCGAAGACAAGCTTTGCGCCTTGCTGCCGCAGTTTGACGGCTGGATCATTGGCGACGACCCCGCGACGCGCCGCGTTTTCGAAGCTGGCCGCGCCGGCCGGCTCAAGGCGGCGGTGAAGTGGGGCATCGGCGTCGACAACGTCGATTTCGCTGCGTGCCAGGACCTGGGCATTCCCATCACCAACTGCCCCAACATGTTTGGCGGTGAGGTGGCCGATGTGGCCATGTCGTACATAGGCGCGCTGGCCCGCGAGACATTCGCCATTGACCGCGGCGTGCGCGCCGGGCGCTGGCCCAAGCCGCGCGGCATCAGCCTGGCTGGGCGCACGCTGGCCCTGGTGGGGCTGGGCGACATCGGACGCAACCTGGTGCGCCGTGCGCTGGCTGCCGACTTGAAGGTCATCGCCTACGACCCTTTCTACGATGGCCTGGTGGCCGAAGGTGTGCAGCGCGCGCCCTGGTTTGAACGCCTGGAAGAAGCCGATTTCATCGCCATCACCTGCGCGCTGACGCAGGCCAATCGCCACATGCTGGGCGCCGCCGCACTGGCACGGGCCAAACCCGGCGTGCGCGTTGTCAACGTCGCTCGCGGCCCGCTGATTGACGAGCCCGCGCTCGTCGCGGCCCTGCAGTCCGGCCATGTGCACTCTGCGGCGCTGGACGTGTTCGAGATCGAGCCACTGCCGATGGCATCGCCGCTGCGCGAGATGACCGACAAGACCATCTTCGGCAGCCACAACGGCAGCAATTCCGTGGATGCCGTGCGCCGTTGCAGCGTGCTGGCCATAGACACACTGCTGGGCTACCTGGGCGCGCCGTCAGCCCCATGAAGTCCCTGTCCGCGCCCGTCGCACCCGTCGCGCTCATCACCGGTGCTGCCGGTGGCATCGGCCGTGCGCTGGTCGACCGCTTCGAGCACGCCGGCTGGCGCGTGGTCAGCACCGACCGGCAGCCGCTGGACCGCGTGGGCCACGTGGTGGCCGACATCGGCGCCTGTGTCGACCCGGCCAGCCCGGCCCACCAAAGCGTGTTGGGCGCACTGCGCGCGGCCACCGGCGGACGCCTGCAGGCACTGGTCGCCAACGCGGCGCACCAGGTCGTCAAGCCCTGCGACGCCCTGGACGCGCAGGACTGGGCGCAGACCCTGGGCGTCAACCTGCTTGCGCCTTACTGGCTGGCGATGGGCTTCCGCGACGAGTTGGCCGCGCAGCGCGGCAGCTTCCTGGCCATCTCCAGCATCCACGAACGATTGACAAAGCCCGGATTTGTGGCCTACGCCACCAGCAAGGCCGCGCTGTCGGGGCTGGTGCGCGCGCTGGCCGTGGAAATCGGCAGCGAGGTGCGCTGCAATGCCATTTGCCCGGCCGCCATCGCCACGCCGATGCTGCTGGCCGGCTTCGAGGGCCGTCCCGATGCGCTGCAGGCGCTGCAGACCTTTCATCCCGTAGGTCGCCTGGGCCAGCCCGAAGAGGTTGCCGAGGCAGCCGTCTACGCCTGTTCCGAAAAGGCCGGCTTCCTGAACGGCACGTGCCTGGACCTGAGCGGGGGGATTGCAGCACGCCTGCACGACCCTGTCTGAAGCCGGCGCACATGCACACCCAAAGGCAGCAATGAACCCGCTCAAGCGCAAGATCGCCAGCGCCGTACGCATTGCCCGCGAACAGGGCGCGCGCGGGGTGGTGCAGGCTGTCGGCCGCCAACTGGGTGTGGCGTCACTGCAGCCCGGCCTGGACGAAGCGGCCATCGCTTGGGACTTCTTTCGCACCGCGGACGGCAGCGGCGTCGGCACCATGATCGACGTTGGCGCGCACTACGGCGGCGCGCTGAGACCGTTCCTGACCCACGGCTGGCAAGTGCATGCATTCGAGCCGGACCAGAAGAACCGTGCCCGGCTGCTGGCCGCCCTGGGCAATGCGCCCGGCCTGCACATCGACAACCGGGCGGTGTCGGACCAGCCCCGCACCGGCGTCACCTTCTACCGCAGCGATCAGTCCACGGGCATCAGCGGGCTGTCGGCCTTCGACCCCAGCCACCGGGCCGCCGACCAGATCGACGTCACCACCCTGAGCGAGGTGGTCGAGGCCAAGGGTCTGATGTCGATGGATTTTCTCAAGATCGACACCGAGGGCCACGACCTCTTTGTGCTGCGCGGATTTCCGTGGCAGCGGCTGCGCCCGCGCCTGGTGCTGTGCGAGTACGAAAACCACAAGACGGAAGCCCTGGGCTATCGCTACGAAGACCTTGCCGGCCATCTGCTGGCACAGGGTTACAGCCTGATCACGTCCGAGTGGCATCCGATCGAACGCTATGGCGTGCAGCACCGCTGGCGGGCTTTCTCGGAAGGCTGCCCGCCAGCGATCGTGGACCCGCAAGGCTGGGGCAACGTGCTGGCGCTGCGCGACGCAGCCGATCTGCCGCTGCTGCGGGCCGCCTGTGCGCGTGCCCAGGCCAGCGAGTTGCGGCGCAAGGGCTGATGTGCAGCCGGCGCTGCCAACGTCACGAGTACCCGCCAGCCCTGGGCAGCAGGCTGTGACGGGCCGACTGGCCCGTCGTCTGTGGCATTCGCCCACCGTCACCACCTGGGGCAGTCTGGCGGTGCGCCTGGGCACGGTGGTGCTGGTGTTGCCGGTGGTGCTGGTGCGCTTTTCGCCGGCCGAGGTGGTGCTTTGGCAGCTGTTCACGACCCTGTACATGCTGGCCCTGATGATGGACTTTGGCCTGGCGCCCACCTTCGCGCGCATGCTGGCCTTTGCGCGCGGTGGTGCGCGCATCAGCGACATGGCCGACATGCGCAACGTGGACACCACCCTGCGCGCCCCGCACGGGCCCGGCGCCGCGTCCTGCGCGGCCGAGGTCATGTCCACGTTGCGGTGGCTTTACCCACGCGTCGCGCTGGCCTTGCTGGCGGTGTTTGCCGTGCTGGGCACGTGGGCCTTGCTGGTGCCGACGGCGCAGGTGGCGAACCCGAATACCGCTTGGCTCGCCTGGGCCATCGTCGTCGTGACCACCGCCACCGGGCTTTGGGGTTCGGCCTATGGCGCGGCGCTGCAGGGCATGGACCAAGTGGCCGTGTTGCGCCGCTGGGAAGTGGCCACGGGGCTGGGACAACTGGCCTGCAGCATCGTCGTGTTGGCCTTGGGTGGCGGGCTCTTCGAACTGGTGGCCGCGTACTATCTTTGGGTGCCGGTGGCGGCGGTGCGAAACCGCATGCTGCTGCGCCGACTGCACCCCGAACTGTTCACCCCCCCCGCCGTGGCGCAAGGCGACGTGCTGCGCGTGATGTGGCCAGCCACATGGCGCAGCGGCCTGGGGGTGCTGATGAGCCACGGTCTGATCCAACTCAGTGGCGTGGTCTACACCCAGATGGCCCCGGCGGCCGAGGCGGCGGCCTACCTGGTGGCGCTGCGGGTGGTGATGTTGATCAGCCAGTTCTCGCAGGCGCCGTTTTACAGCAAGCTGCCGCGGCTGGCCGAGTTGCAGGCGGCAGCACAGCAGCCCGCACAGCTGCGGCTGGCGCAGCGTGGCATGCGTCTGGCCTACTGGGTGTTTGTGGCCGGCGTGTTGGCTGTGGCTATGCTGGCCGAGCCCGCACTGCGCGCCGTGGGCAGCCAGACGCCCTTCGTGCCGCCGGGTGTGTGGGCACTGATGTCTTTGGCTTTTTTTGCCGAGCGCTTTGGCGCAATGCATCTGCAGCTGTACAGCCTGACGAACCACATCGTCTGGCACATCGCCAACGGCATCACCGGCCTGATCATGGTTGCTGTGGCACTGGCCCTGCACTCGCGCCTGGGCGCCTATGCGTTACCGGCCGCCATGCTGCTGGCCTATGCCGGCTTTTATTGCATATATTCCGCGGCGCATACACGCAGCGCCTTTCAACTGAAACTGCTGCGCTTCGAGTCGTCGACCTCGCTGCCGCCGGCGGCGGCGCTGTGTACCGGCCTGGGCCTGGTGTACTTCATGGTCACCCGCTGAAGGCCCCTGCGCAACTATCCATGGATACCCAAGAACAAGACCCGCTGCTGGCTCAGCGCGACACGCTGAACCCCTACCGCGCAGGGCTCGGCTTCATCTGGCGCCGCATGAAATGGGACCTGCAGCCTGAAAGCTGGCGATCGCGCGCGGGCCTGCGGCGCGCGCACAACACCCACGCTGGAGGCAAGGCCGTGATCCTGTGCAACGGACCCAGCCTGCTGAAGGTGGACTTCGAACTGCTGGCGCGCACGGGCGTGTATACCTTCGGCCTGAACAAGATCAACCTGCTCTTCGACAAGACGGCGTTCCGTCCCGGCTGCATCGTCAGCGTCAACCCCCTGGTGCTGGCGCAGAACGCGGCCTTTTACAACAGCACCACAGTGCCGCTGTTTCTGGATTCGTACGGCGCCCGCTTCGTCAAGCCGCGGCCCAATGTACTGTTCACGCACACGGCCGATCTGCCGCGCTTTTCACGCGACTGCAGCCTCAGCATCTTTCAGGGCTACACCGTCACCTTCGTCGCACTGCAACTGGCCTTTCACATGGGTTTCCGGCAGGTGGCCCTGGTGGGGGCCGATCACAACTTCGCCACCAAGGGCGCTGCAAACAAGACGGTGGTTTCAGGTGACAGGGACGAAAGCCATTTCGACCCGAATTACTTTGCGGGTGGCATGAAGTGGCAGTTGCCCGATCTGTTCCAGAGCGAAGTGGCATACACGCTGGCGCGCGACATGTACCGTGCGTTTGGCGG
>JBBQXN010000133.1:0-5901 GCA_038209585.1 Burkholderiales bacterium | reverse complement strand
CGCTGGAAATGTCGAAAGCGGTCTGCATCGGAAACCCGAACACGCCTTCGCGCACGATGGACAAGGTGCCCACGACCTGGCCGTCCACCTTGGCGCACAGCGTGGTGGTGGTGGGCAGCGCGTGGTAGGGCGTGACGCGCAGCCCCGACGGGTGCGGCCGCATGAAGCCGCTGGCCACATAGGCGTCGTGCAGCAGGGCGAAACACTGCTCCAGTTCTTCTTGCGTGTCGGCAATCTTCAGTTCCAGCGTGCTGGCATGCACTGGCGCGAAATCGATCGCGCGGCGGTAGAGGCCGAAGCGCCATGCCGAGGGCATGGCCGCGAACAGCCGCCTCGTCATGCGCCGGCCCAGGCGTTGCCAATTTCGCAGTGTCTTGCTGATCATGTCGGCTACCCGGGCTCCAGACTGCATGGCCGACACCGTACGGCCCCATGCATCTTTCTCGGTGCCTGCGGGGGGTTCTTGAGGGCGGGGCCCAGTCAACTTGTTACAAATCATGCGGCCGGCATCTGATGAACCGGCTCTGTCGTGCCGCTGCGTTTTCGCTGTTGGTTACATCAGCGCGGCGATATCGTCCTTGTTCGCCCGGCCAGGGGTACCTGGCTCGCGGTAAGGTCTCGCCACAAACCCCGGCCTCGCGCGCCGCACAGGCATTTGCGCAGCCAAAACCCCGACATGCATCCATTGCCCACCGCATTCCCGTCAGATCATCAACGCGCCAGACGTTTGCTCGTTCGCTGCCTGCTGGCATCGCCAGCCATGGTGCTGGGCATCACCACGACGGGTCGCGCGGCAGCTTCTGTCGGCGACGACGTCGCGGCCACCCGGCTGGCGCAGTCGGTCTACGACCGCCCCGTCGGCCGCGACCTCACGACGCTGAGCCGCATGGTGCTGGTGGAGCGCGGCCGCGCCCCACGCGAACGCGAACTGGTGACCTACCGGCTGGATCAAGGCCAGGGCGAAACCGCCAACCTGATGCGCTTCCTGGCGCCGGAAGACATCGCCGGCACCGGCCTGCTCAGCGTTTCCAAACCTGGCGCCGACGCCGACCAGTGGCTCTACCTGCCCGCGATGGACCGCGTTCGCCGCATCGCTGGCGATCGCAAGGGCGGCCGCTTCGTGGGTTCCGACCTGTACTTCGAAGACCTGCAGGAACGCGCCGTTTCCGCTGACCGCCACCGCCTGCTGGGCCAGGAAGTGCTGGACGGCGTGAATTGCCAGATCCTGGAAAGCGTGCCGCTGGCAGCAGACCACCCGGCGCATGTCAGCTCGGTCTACCTGCGCCGACTGAGCTGGGTCGACCCCAGCACACTGGTCGTCCTGCGCGTCGACTACTTCGAACGCGACGAACGCCGGCCCAGCAAACGCTGGCTGGGCGTGCAACGCAAGCGCATGCAAACCATCTGGACCACGACCGACAGCCTGATGACCAATCTGGACAGTGGCCATGAAACCCGGCTGCTCGTCGAGCGCGCGCAGTACAACCGCAAGCTGCCGGTTCGTCTGTTCTCTGCGCGTGCTCTGGCCGACGAAAACTACGAAGCGGATTTCCGACCATGACGACTCCGTTCCAGCCGTCCCGTATTTCGGGCTGCCTGCGCTGTGTGACAGGACCAGGCATGCCGCTGGCCCTGGCCCTGGCCCTTATTCTTTTCGCATTGCCCGCCCTGGCCGCTACAACAGAAGCAAAAGTTGAGGCGTCAGCCGATGCCGATGCCGATGCAGTCACCCAGCCCCGTCGGCAGACCCAGCGACCGAGCGCCCGCGCGTTCCGCCCGGTGTTTCGTACCGGCATCGATCAGGTGCTGCTGGAAGTCGGCGCCACGCCAGAGCATCCTTCGGCGACTGGCACCGCCTGGCTGCGCGCCACGCCCTACCTGCTCTGGCAGCCCACGCGCAACTGGGAATTCCGTGCCAGCGTCAGGTTGGACGCGGTTCGGCAGTCGGGCGATCTGAGCTACAGCGACGCCCACGCGGAACTGGGCGAAACCTGGTTGCGCTGGCGTCAGGGCGACACCCGCCTCAGTGCCGGTTTGCAAACCATCCTGTGGGGCCGCGTGGACGGCGTGCCGCTGATCGACCGCGTCAGCCGCGCCGACATCTCGCGTGTGCTGCTGGACGATTTGCCCGACCGCCGCCTGCCGCAGGCCGCACTGCGCTGGGAGCAGGCTTTCGGCGAATGGTCGCTGGACGCGGTCGTCCTGCCCGCCTTCCAGGGGGCTGACATTCCCGATGCCGACAGCATCTGGAACCCCTTGAACCGTCGCACCGGTCGCGTGCTGGGCATCGCGCCTCAGCCTGCCCTGGCTGCCTTGGCAGCCCTGGTGCGCAGCGGCGCGGTGAATCAGGACGATGGCGATGACGACGGCGGCGCAGCCCTGCGCATCACGCGCACAGGCCAGCCCTTCGACTTCGGTTTCGTGGTCGGCCGCACGCGGCAAAGCCTGCCTTACTTCCGCCCCGACTTCGTTCGCGGCAATCTGACAGCCGTTTACCCCTTCAGCCGCTTCGTCGGTGTCGATGCCGAATGGGTGGCGGCTGGTGCCACCTGGCGCAGCGAACTGGTGGCTACGCGCGGACTGCCGTTGACCACACCACTGGGGCAGACCGTGGCGGCCCGTGCCGTCGAATGGGTCGGTGCGGTGGAATTTTTTCCCGGCGGCGGCGACACGCGCGTCAACCTGCAGCTGCTGGCGCACCAGCTGCGCGTCAGCAGCGACGTCGGGACGGAAGTTCTGGAACTCACCCGCTATCGCGGTGTGAATGGCGAGATCGAATCTTCCGTTGGCCAGGGCCGCTGGAAGCTGGGTCTGCGGTTCGCCAGTGGTTTGAGCGTGCATGACCTGTACCTCAGCCCGCGCATCAGCTATGTCGGCTTCGAGCCGCACGAGATCATGCTGTCGCTGCACGCTTTCCGTGGCAACGAACGCACGCTGGGCGGTTTCTACCGCGACAACGCCTATGTGGCGGTGGGTGTGCGAACCCGCTTCTGACGCCGGCGGCCGCGCCAGCGCGGGCAGGCCTTCCAGCACTGAATATTCGAGCCAGATCAAAACGTGAATCGTCATTTCGCTCGCTGGATCTTCGGCCGCGCACCGGGCACGCGAATCCCCTTGCTGTCCTGGCCCCTGGCCGTGCTGGCCGTGCTGGCCTTGCTGGCAGCGTCGGTGCTGGTGCTGAACGACCTGCGCTTCAACAATTCGCCCGAGGTCTACTACCCCGAAGATGCTCCGGCGGTGATGTTGCGCGACGAACTGCGGCGCGACTTTCCGGGTGACGAAGTGCTCACCGTCATCTTTCGTGGCGACGATCTTTACGAACGCGACTTCCTGCAGCGTCTGGCCCGCCTGACAGACGCCCTGAGCCGCAGCCCTGAAGTGGATCGCGTGACGACGGTCACCACGCTGGAACGCATTTCCGGATCGGAAGACGGCTTCTCAGTCGAAAAACTGCTGAGCCCGCAGCGCATGCGCAGCGACACGGCAGCGCAACTGCAGGCGCGGGTCATGGGCGACCGTTTCGCGCCGGGCGCCATCGCCTCGCGCGACCTGCGCCACATGGCCATGGTGGTGCGGCCCAAGGCCTTGACCGAAAGCAGCCAGCGACTGGCGTTGTCGCTCACGGTGGCGCGCGCCATCAACGAAGCCGGCCTGCGCGGCCACTACGCCGGAGAGGCGGGACCGGTGACCCTGGACATCCTGCAACTGGAGTCGATCCTCAGCGACACCGCCCGTTTCATGCCCTTGACCGGCGCCGTGGCGCTGGGCCTGTTGTTCTGGGTGGTGGGCCGCTGGCGGCCTGTCGCCATCGGCGCATTGGCGATGGTCACCGTCGTGCTGCCCACGCTGGCGGCCATCTCGCTGTCGGGTCGGCCGTACACCATGGCCAGCGCCATCCTGCCCAGCCTGTTGTCTGCGTATGCGGTGGTCACGCTGCTGCATCTGTATGCCGGCATCCAGCGCGCGCAGCGCAGCACCCGCAATGCGGCGGTGGCGGTAGACGTCGCGCTGCGCGAAACCTTCAAGCCCAGCCTGTTCAACGTGCTGACCACCAGTGCGGGTCTGCTCAGCCTGATGTTGGTGCCCATTCCGCCCATCCAGCTGTTCGGCGTGGCTGGCGCGTTCGGCACCCTGGTGGTGTTCATCACCGTCTACGTTTTGATGCCACCTTTGTTGAGTCGATTCTCCGGCCCCGCCTGGCCGCAGCGTGGCTCGGGTCTGGGCGTGCTGGGGCGCGTGGCCAGGCGCATCACGCATGCCAGCCTGCGCTACCCCAAGGTCGTGCTGGGGCTGTGCGCCGCTCTGGTGGTGGTGGCCGCACCTGCGGTGATGAAGGTGCAGGTCGAAACCGACCTGCTGTCCTTCTTCGCCCCTGAGCATCGCATCAATGTGCACACTCGGCTGATAGAAGAAGCCCTGGTGGGTGTCACATCGCTGGAAATTTCGCTGCAGGCCCAGGACCGCGACGCCTTCCAGAGCGTGGCGCTGCTGCGCGATTTGAAGGCCTTGCAGCAGTGGCTGGACGCCCAGCCAGAGGTCGATCGCAGTGGTTCGATGGTCGAGCTGGTGGAAGAAATGCACTGGGCCATGAACGGCGAGAGACCGGACTTCCGAACATTGCCGCCCAACGACCGGCTGTTGCGCCAGTACCTGCTGGTTTACGACGGCGCAGACCTCTTCGAGCTGGTGAACCGCGATTTCCAGCACACACGCATCGTGCTGAACGTGAACGTGCACGGCACCCAGGCCATCCGTGAGCTCATCGACCGCATCCGCGCCCGCCTGCAGGCTCAGCCCTTGACGGGGGTGAAGGCCGACATAGGGGGTTACGGCCGGCTGCTGGCCGACCAGGTAGACCTGCTGGTCGAGGGGCAGATCAAGAGCTTCGCCGGCGCCTTCGCGCAGATCTTTCTGTTCATGGCCGTGCTGTGGCGTTCAGCCAAAGGTGCAGCCATTTGCATGGTGCCCAACCTGGCGCCGCTGTTCTTCATCTTCGTGCTCATGGGTGCACTGGCGGTGAAGCTGGATTCGGCCACGGTGATGATCGCCAGCGTGGTGCTGGGCATCACGGTCGACGACACCATCCATCTGTTCCATGGCTTCCGCCGTCGGCTGCAGCAGGGAATCTCCCCGGTGTTTGCCATCGCGCGCAGCTTCGATGCCACCGGGCGCGCCGTGATGGCCACCTCGGCCATCCTCGTCGGGCAGTTCCTGCTGCTGGCGATGTCGGACTTCGTGCCCACGGCCAACTTCGGCTTGATGACGGCCACGGGCCTGGCTGCCGGGCTGGCCTTCGAGTTGCTTTTGCTGCCGGGGCTGCTGGTGTTGGCCTATGGCAAGGCACGAAGCACTGCGGCCCCCACCCGCCACAGCGCCGGCTCAGCCACCGCCATGTCCACCGCCGGCCCGGACCCAGCGCCAGGCGCGGTGCATGTCCGCGTGTGCAAGGGCGATCGCTGCCGTGCGCAGGGTGCTTTGGTTGTCTGGCGCCGCTTGCGAAAGGCGCAGGAAACCGAAGGGCTTCAGGCGCGCATCACCAGCGAGAAATGCCTGGGGCCGTGCGAGCACGGTCCGGTGATCCAAGTGTTCCCCGGGGGCGTGGTCTACGGCCCCATGGTGCCTGCGGCACTGGACCGGGGGATCGAAGAGCACCTGCGCGGCGGCAGGGCTGTCGAATCGCTGGCGCGTACTCACCCGCTCACGCACCCGCTCACGCACCCGCTCACGACCGAACCCGCCTCGGGCGACTAGAGCGCCGGGTTCACCCCTGCGCGCGCTGCAGCAGTTCCTTCACTTCGTCCTGCGCGGCAAAGCCAGTGCCCAGCTTGGCCAGCCCTTCGAGTTCGCTGCGTGCCTTGGCCTTGTCGCCCGACTGCAGCAGCAGCCGCGCATAGGTCAAGC
>JBBQXN010000132.1:0-5976 GCA_038209585.1 Burkholderiales bacterium | reverse complement strand
GCCAAGTCCACCACCACCCCCGCGAACACCGCGAAGCCCACCCAGTGATTCAAGCGGAACGCCTTGAAGCAGCCTTCCCGCGTGCGACCACGAATCAGCGTCCAGTGCCAAAGCGCCTGCCCTGAAGCCACGGCGATACCCAGCAGATACCAGCCACCCAGGCCCAGCGACCGACCCAGCAGCGCCCAGGAAGTCAAGTACACGCCGTAGAAGAACATCACCGCAGCCACGTCCCAACGGCCCAGGGTGATGGCACTGGTCTTCATGCCCAGCCGGATGTCGTCGTCGCGGTCGACCATCGCGTATTCGGTGTCGTAGGCCAACACCCAGAACAGGTTGCCCAGCAGCAGCCACCCAGCTTGCGGCGGCACGGCCAGCAGGCTCCATTCACGCCCGCCCAGAGCTGCGGCAAACGCCATGGGAATGCCGAAACTGAACGCCACGCCCAACACCGCCTGCGGCATAGACACAAGCCGCTTGGCATAGGGGTAGGCCAGGGTCACCGCCAGCGCGGCGAAAGACAGCAGAATCGCCGGCGGGTTGGTCGTCAGCACCAGCGCGAAAGCCACCAAAGCCAGCACGGCGCCCAGCGCCAAAGCTTCTTTCACCGCCAGCGCACCGCGAGTGACCGGGCGCTGCGCAGTGCGCTTCACATGGCGGTCGAAATCGCGGTCGGCCACATCGTTGATGCAGCAGCCGGCGCTGCGCATCAGCACCGTGCCGGCGGTGAAGACCAGCAGCAGGTGCCAGCCCGGCCAGCCGTCGGCAGCGATCCACAAGGCGCTGAGCGTGGGCCACAGCAAAAGCAGCCAGCCGGCAGGTCGGTTCCAGCGGATCAGGTCCAGGTACAGGGTCAAGCGCGGGGCGGCATGGGTGGCGTTCACGACGCTGATTATCTGTAGGGATTGGGCCATCATCCTGGCATGAAGCCCTTGCTCGACGTTGAAGAAGAAGTCGCCGCCGCCCTGAAGCGCGGCGCGCCCGTGGTGGCGCTGGAATCCACCATCATCAGCCACGGCATGCCCTGGCCGCAGAACGTGGAGACCGCCTTGCGCGTGCAAGCGGCGGTGCGCGAACACGGTGCCGTGCCGGCCACGGTGGCCATCGTCCGTGGGCGACTCAGGCTCGGGCTGGCCCAGGCCGACATCGAAAGCATCGGCCGCGCTGGCCTGGCTGTACCCAAGGCCAGCCGCCGCGACCTGCCTTTCCTGCTGGGCCGGGACACGCTGGGGGCCACCACGGTGGCCGCCACCATGATCGTGGCGCACATGGGTGGCGTGCGCCTGTTTGCCACCGGGGGCATCGGCGGCGTGCACCGGGGCGCGGAAAACAGCCTTGACGTCTCGGCCGACTTGCTGGAACTGTCGCGCACACCCGTGGCCGTGGTGTGCGCTGGCGCCAAAGCCATCCTGGACCTGCAGCTGACGCTGGAAGTTCTGGAAACGCATGGCGTGCCTGTCGTCGGCTTCGGCACCCACGACTTGCCGGCGTTCTACTCCCGCAGCAGCGGGCTGAAACTACCCTGGCGGCTGGACACGCCGCAAGCGGTGGCCCTGGCGCTGCGCGCGCAAGACATCGCCACGCCTGGCCAGGGCTTCGTGGTGGCCAACCCGATCGCGGCCGAATACGAAATTCCTTCGGCGCGCATACAGGCTCACATCGAACAGGCGCTGACAGAAGCGCAGACGAAAGGCGTGAACGGCGCCGCCGTGACGCCGTTTTTGCTTGCGCGCGTGGCGGATCTGACGGGCGGCGCCAGCCTGGCGGCCAACATTGAGCTGGTGTTGGCCAATGCCCGTCTGGCGGCCAACATTGCTGTGGCCTACGCCCAGCTCAGCGCTTAACGCGCCGTGGCGAGGGACAAGCCCGCCCGGGCGAGCTCGGCCCGGTCCACACCTGCCGCCACGGTGTGCACGAAGAACGAGAACATCGCCACGAACAGCACACTCGCCCAGATCAGCAGTGGCCGGTCGGCAAGCCATTTGAAGCGGTTGTGGCGGCGCGGCGTCGGCTGGGTGTGCATGTTGCAGTCCTGTGGGGCCATCTGGCGCGGGTGGCGATGCATGGAGTCTTCGCCTCCGCCCCTTTCCGCACTGTAGGACGCCGCCCCGAACCCGCGTGGGCTCAGCCGTTCAGCTGCCCCTGGAACACCAGCCCGGCATGTTCACGCAGCGCGTGAAAGCGAATCTTCGGCCAGTTGTCCTGCATCGCGCGCAGCTCGCCGGCGTATTCCAGCAGCACGCAAGGCGCGTCCACCGCGTCCAGCGCCACGCGGTGGCTATTGCCGTCGATGAAGCGCTTGAGCTCGCGTTCGTTGGCCGCCGCACCGTCGCCCGTTTCAGCCGTGACCCAGCGCGCGACGTTGTAGCGCGCAGGCAGGATGCGCGCCTTGCAGTTGTACTCGTGCTCCAGCCGGTGGGCCACCACTTCGAATTGCAATTGCCCGACGGCGCCCAGCAACAGCAGGCCGCCGCTCACGGGGCGGAAGACCTGGATCGCACCTTCCTCGCCCAACTGCGTCAAGCCGGCGCGCAACTGCTTGGTGCGCAGAGGGTCAGCCACTTCAACGCTGCGGAACATTTCCGGCGCGAAGAAAGGCAGGCCGGTGAACTGCAAGGCCTCGCCTTCGGTGATGGTGTCACCAAGCTGCAGCACGCCGTGGTTGGGAATGCCGATGATGTCGCCGGCAAAAGCTTCGTCCAGGAGTTCGCGGCGCTGACTCAGGAACGACACCACCGTGTTGGGCCGCAGTTCCTTGCCGCTGCGCACCACTTTCAGGCGCATGCCACGCTCGAAGTGGCCGCTGGCCACGCGCAGAAAGGCGATGCGGTCGCGGTGCGCCGGGTCCATGTTGGCCTGGATCTTGAACACCACGCCCGTGAATTTCGCTTCAGTGGGCTGCACGGTGCGCTGGATGGCCACGCGTTCGCCAGGCGCCGGCGCCAGGTCCACCAGCGCGTCCAGCACTTCGCGCACGCCGAAGTTGTTCACCGCGCTGCCGAAGAACATGGGCGTCTGGCGCCCGCTCAAGAAAGCTGCCTTGTCGAAAGGCGGCGCAGCATCGGTCAGCAACGCGATCTCGCCCTCGGCCTGCGCATATTGGCTGCCGAAGCGGTCTGCATAAGCCGGGTTGTGCAGACCGGTCAGGATTTCGTCTTCAGCGCCGCTTTTGCCGATGACGCGGTCCTCGCCCGGGCTGAACACACGCATCTGCTTTTCGCGCAGGTCCATCACGCCGTGAAAGGCCTTGCCCATGCCCACCGGCCAGGTGAAGGGCACGACCTCCATGCCCAGCTCGCGCTCGATCTCTTCCATCAGGATCAGCGGGTCTTTCACCTCGCGGTCCATCTTGTTGACGAAGGTGAGGATGGGCGTGTTGCGCGCGCGGCAAACCTGCAGCAGGCGGCGCGTTTGCGGCTCCACGCCGTTGGCCGCGTCGATCACCATCAGCGCTGCGTCCACGGCCGTGAGCACGCGGTAAGTGTCTTCGCTGAAGTCCTGGTGCCCAGGCGTGTCGAGCAGGTTGATGACGCAGTCGCGGTATTCCATCTGCATCACGCTGGACGCCACCGAGATGCCACGCTGCTTCTCGATTTCCATCCAATCGCTGGTGGCATGGCGCGTGGCTTTGCGCGCCTTCACGCTGCCGGCGATCTGGATCGCACCGGAAAACAGCAGCAACTTTTCCGTCAGCGTCGTCTTGCCGGCGTCGGGGTGGGAAATGATGGCGAAGGTGCGACGGCGGCGCACCTGGGGGGAAAGGTCGGTGGACATGAGGCAGCGGAGATGAGACCAAGCCAATGGCAACGGCCCGCCCGAATCAGGTTTGAGCCTGATTCGGGCGGGCCGTCGGGTTTCGAGCGGAACCTGGATTATTCCTGCAACATCGACCGCAGCATCCATGCCGCTTGTTCATGCACCGTCAGGCGCTGCGTCATCAGGTCGGCCGTGGGCTCGTCGCCGGCCTTGTCAGCCAGCGGGATCACGCTGCGCGCGGTGCGCGCCACGGCTTCGTGGCCGTCTTTCAGGATGCGCACCATTTCCATCGCCGAAGGCGGCGTGGCAGGTGCATCAGGCAGTGAAGTCAGGCTGCTGAAGGCGGCATAACTGCCCGGTGCCGGGTGGCCCAGGCTGCGGATGCGCTCAGCGATAGGGTCCACCGCCGTCCACAGTTCGGTGTACTGGCCCATGAACATGGTGTGCAGGGTGTTGAACATCGGCCCGGTCACGTTCCAGTGGAAGTTGTGCGTGGTCAGGTACAGCGTGTAGGTGTCGGCCAGCACATGGCTCAGCCCCGTGGCGATGGCGCTGCGGTCCTTGTCTGCGATGCCGATGTTCACGCCTTCGGCAGAGGGGGAGGGGGACGTCTTCTTTGCTTTTGCCATCTGAGGCTCCTTTTGTGTTTGTATTGAATTCAACGCAGATCGTAGCGGTCGGCGTTCATCACCGGGGCCCAGGCTGGGACGAAGTCGCGCACAAAACGTTCGTTCATGTCGCTGGAAGCATAGACCTCAGACAAAGACCGCGATTGCGATTGCGATTGCGAATTCGAGCCGAAGACCAGGTCCACCACGGTGGCTTTTCACTTCAGTGCGCCAGTCTTGCGGTCTACGCCCTGCAGCACGCCTGCGGTTGGCCGGATGCGCGCGCCGTTGGCGCCACCGCGATTGTCGCTGCCGCGGAAGCTGGAAGCAAAAGCCCAGGTCGTGCGCACCAGTTGCGCGGTAGACAAGACTGCAGGAAAACACACCCCTCGTCAAAGCAATTGAACTCGTCCTGGCGATAGTCATGCCGGCTATCGGGGTGATAGCGGCGATACCGGTGATAGCGGTGCGACAGCGGCCAGACAGCGGCCAGACAGCCGCCAGACAGCGCCTACTCGCTCAGCCTGGTCACCCCTGGCAACGGGCAAGCCACGATGCAATTGCGCAGCGCGGCAATGGCTTCGTAACGCGTGAAGCTGCGCCGCCAGGCGAGCACCACACGCCGTGTGGGCACGGGGTCGCTGAAGGGGATGAAGCGCACATGCGACAGCGACAACGACTGTGACTGTGACTGCGACTGCGACTCGGCCGGCACGCTGAGCTGCGGCACCACGGTCACACCCATGCCCGAGGCCACCATGTACTTGATGGTTTCCAGGCTGCTGCCTTCGAAACTCTTGCGAATACCTTCGCCGCCATCTGGCCGGGTGCTGGCAAAGCGTGCGTATTCGGGGCAAACCTCGAGCACATGGTCGCGAAAGCAATGCCCCGTTCCCAGCAGCAGCATGGTTTCGTTCTTCAGCTCTTCGGCGCTGATCTTGTCGCGCTGGGCGAAAGGGTGGGCGGCGGGCACGGCGGCCTGAAAGGGCTCGTCGTACAGCGGCGCCACGGCCAGGCCGTTGTCTGGAAAGGGCTCGGCCATGATGGCGGCGTCGAGCTCGCCTGTGCGCAGCATGTCCAGCAGCTTGGCGGTGAAGTTCTCTTGCAGCATCAAGGGCATCTGCGGTACGCGGGCAATGGCTTGCCGCACCAGATCGGGCAGCAGATACGGGCCGATGGTGTAGATGATGCCCAGGCGCAGCGGGCCGGAAACAGGGTCTTTGCCGCGCTTGGCGATTTCGCGGATGGCGGCTGCCTGCTCGATCACCTCTTGCGCCTGGCGCACGATCTCTTCGCCCAGCGGCGTCATGCTGACTTCGCTGTTGCCGCGCTCGAACAGCTTCACGTCCAGCTCTTCTTCGAGCTTCTTGATCGCCACGCTGAGCGTGGGCTGGCTGACGAAGCAGGCTTCGGCGGCGCGGCCGAAATGCTTTTCACGCGCCACGGCCACGATGTACTTGAGTTCGGTCAGTGTCACGCCCCGGATTATGCGAGGCGGGCGGTTTCATCCTTGCCTGCAGTAGACGCCTGCGGCTGCACACCTGTTTGCGGGGGTCGTGCCAGCACCCCATGCCAAAGCAGAGGATGGCCGACCCTGCCTTGCGCTTCAATG
>JBBQXN010000131.1:0-6244 GCA_038209585.1 Burkholderiales bacterium | reverse complement strand
CCTTGGTGACGGCAATCGTCGGCCGGATGTCGTAGCCCTGGGCCAGGTAGTCGGCGTAGACGCTCTGCACGCATGCGCCCCAGGGGTCCAGGCTGACGATCTTGCCGGCATCGCCCCAGGGCGGATACGGCCCGACCAGGTCGGTGGCGAAAGTATTGGTCAGGTCGGCGCGGTGGCCGCGCGTGAGGCTGCCCGCGGCCACCGCCAGCGCGCGATACACGCCGTAGCTGCCGCTGTGCGTGCCGATGACGTTGCGCTGGCTGCGGTTGGCGGTCGTGCCGACGATGGGCCCGCGCTCCAGCCCGTCGGGCGCGCCCCAGCGGATTGCCGGCGCGCCGTTCGTCCCCTGGTTGGGGTGCGAGGTCAGCCGTATGTGACGGGTGGCCTGGCTGGTGGCCTGGCCGGCAGCGGCGGGCGGGTCCATGCGCGTGGCCACCGGTTCAGGCCTCGGCCTTGGCGAGTTCCGCATAGGCGTGGCTCAGCCACATCTTCAGCCGCTGGCGCTCCATCAGGCCCAAACCGGCGGAATCGATGCCGCCGCCGTTCTTGGCCGCCCAGAAGCTGCTGTTCTTGGCGTCGATCTTCTGCACGACCACGTCGTGCAGGCGCTTGACGTTGACCACCTTCGCGCCCAGGCCCAACGCGCGTTCGAGCTGGCCCGAAGTCTCGAGCTGGCTGAAGTCCTCGCCGCGCAGCTGGTTCTTCACCAGTACGTAATGCAGGCGCTGGCCGAAGCGGTCGAGCAGGCGGTTCAGCAGGTCCACCGAGTCGCGCCCGCTGTCCATCACATGCCAGTAATGCAGGGCAATGCCCGACAGATCGGCCATGTCGAGCACGCCGCTCTCGTCCATCCACTTCACCAGCGGGTCATGCGTTTGTGCGGCCAGGTCCACCAGCACGCGGCGCCCCGGGTATTCGACAGCGCTTTCGACGATGCGGTCCAGGGCTTCATAGCGGTCCACCAGCGCCGGCAGCGCGTAGTCGGAATAAAAGCGCATCAAGGACCCGTGCGAGCGGTCGGTGTCGTAGCCGACGAAGGGCATTTCATGGTCGATGAAGTACTGCGCCAGCAACCTGGAGACCATCGACTTGCCGACACCGCCTTTTTCACCACCGATGAGGTGGATCTTGGAAGCGGGTGCCGTCTCTAAGGTGGGGACTTCTTCCATGTTTCGCGTTCCTGTGCGGTCCTGTGCGGGCGTTCTGACGAATCGATGATTGTGCAGCGCCAGCGGTTTCCTCATACGAAGCCGCGCACCGGCAGCGCGGGGCTGCGCTGCAGCCAGTTGCCCGGCGCGTAGTGCGCGCTGGCGCAGGTGGCGTGCAGGGTGTAGGCCAGGCGCGAACGTGGGCTGCGATTGGGTGCGCTGCAGTGCGGCAGCTGCCCGCCGAATACCACCAACGTGCCGGCGGCGACCGGCAGCGCGGTGGCTTGCGCCATGGCCGGCCAGGGCAGGGTGTCCAGCGCGTGCATGCGCAGCTGCATCTGCGGGCCGGCGCCCGAGCTTTCACAGACATACAACTCGCGCAGCGGGCTGGCCTGCGCGCCGGGCTGAACCCACAAACAGCCGTTGTCCGGCGTGGCGTCTTCCAGCGCGAACCAGAAGGTCAGCACGCTTTGCGGCGTGGTGGCAAAAAAGCTGCCGTCCTGGTGCCAGCCGACTTCCCCGCCAATGTGCGGCTGCTTGAAGATGAGCTGGCTTTGCCACACCTGCGGCTGCGCCAAGCCCAGGTCGGCAGCCAGGGCGGCCAGCTCCGGGCCATGCGAGAAATCGTCGAACACGGGGTCCAGATCGTGCAACGCATGGCCGATCTTGTTGATGGCGCGGGCCTTGGGCACCGTCAGCCGGCCCTGGGCGTCGAAAGCTTCTTCTTCGAAGAAGCAGTGGACGGCTTCGGCCGAGGCGAGCAGGGCAGCGTCGGCGACGCGGCTGCGGTCGCGGGTGGAGAAGACGCCGGTCTCGAGGCTGGGCTCGAAGGCGTCGACGATCTGCGCGGCGCGCGCGCAGGCTGCAGTAATCTGCGCGCGGTTTTTGAAGTCTGGCAGGACGAGATAGCCCTGCTGCTGCCATTGGGTGCGCTGTTCAGGGCTCAGCATGAAGCGGTTCGATGGGGTGGGAGTTGTTGCAATTTGACATCAGCAGGCGCCGTGTGGCGCCGTGGCGGTGACTTCGGGCTGCCGCTCGCGCGATGATCCGCAGTGAACCCGCCCGCTATAGCGCGCACATTGCAGCGCGCATATTGCGGCACGCACATTGCAACACGCTTGCAAGCCCCTTTCGGAGAGACCATGCCCACGTTCAACCGCCCGGCCTTGCCCTTGTCCCTACTTTGCGTCGCCATGGCGACCGCTTTGGCCGCACCTGTGGCGGCCCAGGCCCAGGCCCAGACTCCAAGCGCCACCGCTGAAGCCGGCAAGCTGCAAACCGTCACCGTCACGGCCGAACGCCGCACGGAAAACATCCGCGACGTGCCCAGCAGCATCACAGCGCTCTCAGGCGAGATCCTGGAGGTGCTGAACAGCGGCGGGCAAGACATCCGTTTGCTCAGCGGCCGCGTGCCCAGCCTGAACATCGAATCCAGCTTCGGCCGCGCCTTCCCGCGCTTCTATATCCGCGGCCTGGGCAACACCGACTTCGACCTGAATGCCAGCCAGCCAGTCAGCCTGGTGTTTGACGACGTGGTGCAGGAAAACCCCATCCTCAAGGGCTTCCCCATCTTCGACCTGGAGCGCATCGAAGTGCTGCGCGGCCCGCAAGGTACCTTGTTCGGGCGCAATTCGCCGGCTGGCGTGATCAAGTTCGATTCAGCCAAGCCGGGCAAGACGTTTGGCGGCTATGGCCTCGTCTCGCTGGGTCGCTATTCGGCTGTCAACGTCGAAGGTGCGGTCAACGTGCCGCTGTCGGACATGGCGTCGTTACGCGTTTCGCTGCAATCGCAAAACCGTGACGACTGGGTGCAGAACACCAACCCCAACGGGCCTACCAAAGACCTGGATGGCTACAACGACAACGCCGCGCGCGTGCAACTGCTGGTCGCGCCCACCAAAGACATCAGCGCGCTTTTCAACATCCATGCACGCGACCTGGAAGGCTCGGCGCGCGTGTTCCGCGCCAACATCATTCAGCCGGGCACCAACAGCACCGTGTCCGGATTCGACAAGACGAAGGTGGCGCACGACGGTATCAACAGCCAGGACGTGCAAAGCCTGGGCGGCAGCATGCGCTTGCGCTGGGACTTGGGGCAAGTTGCGCTGAGTTCCATCACCGGCTATGAAACGGTGGAAAGCTTCAGCCGCGGCGACATCGACGGCGGTTTCGGTGCTGGCTTCCTGGGCCCGGGCAACTTCGGCCCCGGCTTTATCCCCTTCGACGCAGAAAGCGGCGACGGCTTGCCCAAGCACAAGCAGTTCACGCAGGAATTTCGCGTCGAGAGCACCAGCAAGGGCGCGCTGCAATGGCTGGCCGGCGTGTACTGGTTCGACGAAGAGCTGAACATCGACAGCTTCAACTTCAGCAGCCTGGGTGGCAATGCGCAAAACGGCTTCGCCACGCAAAAGCAGGACAACCAGGCGTGGGCCGTGTTCGGCAGCGTGAACCTGGAAGTCAGCCCCAAGTTGAAACTGCGTGGCGGACTGCGCTACACCAAGGACGAGAAAGACTTCGTCGCCGATCGCATCCAGGCGCCGCCTTTCAGCACCACCTTCATCGGCCGGCGCACCGTCAGCACCAGTGCCGACAACACCAGCGGCGACGTCAGTGGCACCTACGCGCTGGATGCCAACACCAACGTTTATGCACGGGTGGCCACCGGCTTCCGCGCTCCTTCCATCCAGGGCCGGCTGCTGTTTGGCGACACGCTGAGCGTGGCCAAGAGCGAGAAAGTCACGTCCTACGAAGCCGGCGTCAAAGCCGATCTGTTCGACCGCCGCGCGCGCGTCTCGGCCAGCGTCTTCAGCTACACCATCAAAGACCAGCAGCTGACTGCCGTGGGCGGGGCGGCAAACTTCAACCAGCTCGTCAACGCAGCCAAGACGCAAGGCCAGGGTCTGGAATTCGACATGCAGGCCTTTGTGACCGAGAGCCTGCTGTTGACGGTGGGCGGCAGCTACAACAGCACCAAGATCAAGGACCCCAACCTGTTCGTGCAGCCCTGCGGCGGCGGCTGCACCGTGCTGGACCCGGCCGGGCCCAGCGCTGGCCTGGTACGCATCGACGGCAACCCCTTGCCGCAAGCACCCAAGGTGACGCTCAACTTCACCGCGCGCTATGGCTGGGCCGTGGCCGGCGGCGAGGCCTATGTGCTGACCGACTGGGCCTACCGCAGCAAGATCAATTTCTTTTTGTACGAAAGCACCGAATTCACCGGCAAGGCCTTGCTGGAAGGCGGCCTGCGCGCGGGCTACATCTTCGGCGCCGGCAAGTACGAAACGACGGCCTTCGTGCGCAACATCGCCGACCAGACCCGCGTGGTGGGCGGCATCGACTTCAACAACCTCACCGGCTTCATCAACGAGCCGCGCACCTTCGGCGTGTCGTTCAAAGCCAATTTCTGATGCGCTGGCGAGTTGCGGCGGCAGCACTTGCCGCCGGGCTGGCGCTGGCGGCAGGCGCTGCCAGCGCCCAGCCCGCCATCATCTTCGAGCTGGGCGGCAAGTTCGACAAATCCTTCGGCCAGGCTGCCTGGCAAGGTGCCGAACGCTGGAAGAAGGAGAGCGGCAAGGCGTATCTGGAATACGAAATCCAGAACGCCGCGCAGCGCGAACAGGCCGCACGCCGCTTTGCACAGCGCGGCGCCAGCCCCATCATCGGTGTCGGTTTTCCGCAGGCCAGCAGCATCGAGGCCGTGGCGCGCGACTACCCGCAGTTGCGATTCGCCATTGTCGACAGGGTGGTGGACCTGCCCAACGTGCAGAGCTTCGTTTTCCGCGAACACGAAGGCGCTTTTCTGGTGGGCGTGCTGGCGGCGCTGGCCAGTAAGACGGGCACGCTGGGTTTCGTGGGCGGGCAAGACATCCCGCTGGTGCGCAAGGTGCTGTGCGGCTATGAGCAAGGCGCACGCTGGGCCCGGCCATCCATCCAGACCGTATTTGCCATGACCGGTACCACCAATGCCGCCTGGACCGACCCCGCGCGCGGCGCCGAGCTGACCAAGGCGCAAGCCGCGCGGGGCGCTGATGTCATCTTCGCCGCAGCCGGCACCACCGGCCTGGGCGTACTGCAGGCGGCCAAAGACCTGGGGATTCTGGGCGTGGGCGTAGACAGCAACCAGAACGGCCTGCATCCGGGCAGCATGCTCACCAGCATGCTCAAGCGCACCGATGTGGCCGTGTACCAGGCCTTTCAGGGCGTGAAGCCGGGCATCACGTCGCTGGGGCTGAAGGAAGGCGCGCTCGACCTGGCTTTCGACGAGAACAATGCGGCGCTGGTGACGCCGGCGATGCGGGCAAAGGTGGAAGCGGCGCGGGCCGAGATCATTGCGGAGCGGTTGGACGTGATTGATTTCACGGCAGGTAACGCGTGTAGATAGTTGGTGTTGGTTCTGGAGCAGGAGTTGTTGCAGCCGACGATTAATTCGTCGCCGCGAAGCGTAAGGGCAGAGCTTGTTGCAGGCCTCACGATTTCGTGACGTGTCTACGTTTTGAAGCCGCCGATCTGGGATTTGTTCGTGCCCATACCTCCGCACCACCGTCACCACTGTTTCCAGCCGCGAGTTCAACCAGGACGCCAGCGGTGCAAAGCGGGCTGCCAGCAAGGGCCCGGTCATCATCATCGACCGCGGTCGCCCGGCGCATGTGTTGCAGACCATCGAGGCTTGCCAGAAACTCACTCAGAGGACGTCCAGCACCGCCAACCTGCTGGCCATGCCCGGAACAGCCAACATCGCATTCGAACCCCCGCGTGCAGGCCGCATAACCCGGCCAGCAGATCTGAGCTGATGGTTGTCCTGGGCACCAACGTTGTCTCTGAACTGCGCGTGGTCGCTCGCAACGTGGTGGACTTTGCAGTGACCTGTGCACTGCTACTAAATCCATGGAATGCGGTGCTACAGCCAGGCAAAAGCGGAAGCCGTTGATCGCCGAATTGGGTGAATATCCGCTGGCCGGGAGGTCGAGACCGTCAACTGCTGCTCGATCTCCGGTCGTCCGCCACACCCCGTAGACTGCCGCCCCAATGCGCATCTTCGACCTCGGCCGCCAGCCCTACACGACCACCGAACCCGCGATGCGGGCCTTCACTGCCGC
>JBBQXN010000130.1:0-6411 GCA_038209585.1 Burkholderiales bacterium | reverse complement strand
ATGAAAATCTTGCTCACCGGCGCAGCCGGTTTCATCGGCAGCACCACCACGCTGCGCTTGCTGGCACGCGGCGACGAAGTCGTGGGTCTGGACAACCTGAACGACTATTACTCGGTGCAACTCAAGCGCGACCGCCTGGCGCGCCTGGAAGGTCAGCCGGGTTTTCGTTTCGTGCAGATGGATGTGGCCGACCGCGCCGGCATGGAGCGGCTGTTCACTGAAGAGCGCTTCGACCGCGTCATCCACCTGGCTGCCCAGGCCGGCGTGCGCTATTCGCTGCAGAACCCGCATGCCTATATCGACAGCAACATCGTCGGGTTCATGAACGTGCTCGAAGGCTGCAGGCACAGCGGCGTGCAGCACCTGGTGTACGCGTCGTCCAGCAGCGTGTATGGCGGCAACACGCGACTGCCCTTTTCAGAACACGACAGCGTGGACCACCCGGTGAGCATGTATGCGGCCACCAAGAAGGCCAACGAACTGATGGCGCACACCTACAGCCACCTGTTTGCACTGCCTACGACGGGCTTGCGCTTTTTTACCGTTTACGGCCCCTGGGGTCGGCCGGACATGGCGCTTTTCCTGTTCACCAAGGCCATCCTGGAAGGTCGGCCCATCGACGTCTTCAACCACGGGCAGATGCAGCGTGATTTCACGTATGTGGACGACATCGTCGAAGGCGTGATTCGCGTGCTCGACCGTGTCGCCACGGCCGATCCGGCGTACCAGTCAGACACGCCTGACCCGGGCACCAGCAACGCGCCGTTTCGCATCTTCAACATCGGCAACCACGACCCCGTGCCGCTGCTGGACTTCATCGGCTGCATTGAAGAGGCGCTGGGCCGCAAAGCCGAAAAAAATCTGCTGCCGCTGCAGGACGGTGACGTGCCGGCAACCTATGCCGATGTGGACACGTTGACGGCCTGGACCGGCTTCAAGCCCGCCACCGGCATCCGCACCGGCATCGGCCGTTTTGTGGCCTGGTACAGGGACTACTACAAGGTTTAAGCGCTGCCCGCCGGGCCGCTGAGCGCAGTGGTAAGAGGCAAGTTGTCGAGATTTTTGACAGTCAACATCGCTCTCCCTCGTCACCAGCGATAGCAACAGCCGGACCGAGAATTTCCTGTCCGGCATGTCGGACCTGTCCGACCTGTCCGGCTTTAACGGCACCGGCACCTTCGACCTGGGCGTGTTCGCTCTGGCCGCGACATCGATCAGGGGCTCGGGCAGTTTGAGCGGCGCCGACACCTCTGCCTCGGCCAGCGATCGTGTGAACCACGACGATACCGCCCGCGCGGCAAGCCGTTCCCGAGCCGGGGTCGCTGGCTCTGGCGGACCTGGCATTGGCCGCCCTGCTGCTCAGCCGCCGTCGCGCTGGTGCAAACCACACCCGTCGTCAGCAGCCCTATGACTTCCTGCCCAGCCCGGTGCCCGAGCCCGCCACCTGGGCACTGCTGCTCAGCGGTATGGCGCTGATGCGGTGGCTGGTCTCGCGCCGCAAAACCTGAACGCGTCGAAGACCAGGGCGCGCGCGCAGCGGAAGAATTGCACGCCGTAGCCTGCCTTTGCGGCCCGGGGCAAACCCGAGACAGCCGCGAACATCAAGTTGTCTTTGAAACCGTCGATGACCAGTGTGTCAGGCGTGAGCGAAACACCTCGCCTGCACGCTTGGCTCCAGCGTCGCCACATCGGGCGCGGCCTCATCACCTGTCTTTCAAGGACGACCGCATGAAACTTCATTTCGCCCCATTTCTCACTGCCGCAGTTCTGAGCGTCGGCTTTCTGGCGCCGGCCAGCGCCAGCGAAACGCCGGCCAAGCTCGACGGCGTGAAGCTCGTCACGGCAGAGCAGGCGCGTGACCTGCAAGGCAAGGGTGCTGCCATGGTGGACACACGGGTTTCTGCGGAATATGCGGAAAAAACGGTCAAGGGCGCCATCAGCGTGGTCTACCGCGAGAAGAGCGCCAAGGCCGCCGACTTCGACGTCAAACAGGACAGCTTCGACCTGGCCAAGCTGCCGGCCGACAAAGCCGCCGCCGTGGTGTTGTTCTGCAATTCCGGCACCTGCTGGCGCAGCTACAAGGCCGCCGTCGTGGCGCGTGATGCCGGCTTCAAGCAGGTGTACTGGTTCCGCGGCGGCATGCCCGAGTGGACCGCCAAGGGTCTGCCGACGCAGTAACAAGCCATTGGCCGCGCACGATGACCACCTTTCTGAACACCATTCGCGGCCGGCTGGCACTGGCTGTGGCTGCAGCAGCGCTGGGCGCCCTGGCGCTGGCAGGACTGAACGCCGTTTCAGCCCGCGCCAGCGACGCTGCGCTGGAAAGCGTCTACGAAGACAACCTGCGCGCCTTGGTGCAATTGCAGAAGGTCGATTCGACCTTGCGCGAGGTGCGCTTTCGGGTGGCGGGCGTGTTGCTGGACACCCTGCCCGTGACCGGGTCCCTGAACCACCTGCGCGAAGCGCGCCAGGAAATCGACGCCGCCTGGGCGCCATTGCAAGGGCAGCTGGAACGCACCGCTGGCGAGGATGACAAGCCCTTGCTGGCCGATATGGGCAGCGGCCATGCCGCCGTGGGCCGGGTCCTGGACAAGATCGAGAAAGCCTATGGCGCCAACGACAACGGCCAGCTCACCGAAGTGCTGGAAGACGACTGGGCGCTGTTGCACAAGGGCTTCATCAAACCGCTGCAGGCCCTGATTCCGCTGCGCGAGAACCAGGCCAAGGCCACCTTCGAGGCCGCGCGCGAGAGCAACCGCCGCCTGGCCATCGGCGCCATCGGCTTTGCCTTGGCGCTCAGTCTGTCAATGGGCGGCCTGGGCGTGTGGCTGGCACGGTCCATCACGCGATCGGTGGCCCAGGCCACCGCCGCTGTGCGCGCCATTGCCAGCGGCGACCTGGGTCAGGCCATCCCCACCCAGGGAAAAGACGAGATCGGCCAGTTGCTGGGCCGCGTGGCCGAAATGCAGGCCGCGCTGCGCAAGGTGGTGGGCGAGGTGCGGGCCGGGGTGGAGTCGGTGTCGATGGCCAGTGCAGAGATCGCCGGCGGCAACCTCGACCTGAGTACGCGCACTGAACTGCAGGCCAGCCGGCTGCAGCAGACCGCTGCCAGCATGGCGCAGATGACGAGCACCATGCACCAGAGCGCGCAGAGTGCCCACCAGGCCCAGGAATTGGCTGAAAGCGCATCGGCCGTGGCCGCGCGCGGCGGCCAGGTGGTGGGCGAGGTGGTGACCACCATGCAGGGCATCAGCGAAAGCAGCCGGCGCATCGTGGACATCATCGCTGTCATCGACGGTATCGCCTTCCAGACCAACATCCTGGCGCTGAATGCTGCGGTGGAAGCCGCGCGAGCAGGCGAGCAGGGCCGTGGCTTCGCAGTGGTGGCCAGCGAGGTGCGCAGCCTGGCGCAGCGCAGCGCGCAGGCCGCGCGCGAAATCAAGGGCCTGATCGCCGCCAGCGTCGAGAAAGTGGAAGGCGGCAGCCGCCTGGTGCAGCAGGCCGGCCAGACCATGGGCGAGATCGTCACCCAGGTGGGTCAGGTGACGGCGCTCATCGGCACCATCAGCACCGCAGCACAGGAGCAAAGCGGCGGCATCGGCAGCGTCAACCAGGCGGTGAGCGATCTGGACGAATCGACGCAACAAAATGCGGCTTTGGTCGAGCAAAGCGCAGCGGCGGCAGAAAGCCTGAAAGACCAGGCCCGCCGCCTGGAAGATGCCGTGGCCGTGTTCAGGCTGGAAGCGCAGCCAGCCTGATGCGGCAACCCTAAGGCGCTGCCAAGGCGCACTCACGTCCACAGGCAGCGCCCGCCGCTGCGCCCGCCAGTCGGCCTGTGCCTGCGTCTCCACATCTTCGGCCACCACCCGCAGCTTCAGGTTGTACGCCATCGACAGCATGGTCTCGACCATGCGGGTGTCGAAATCGTCGATGGAGAAGCGGATACCCAGCTGCACCAGCTCTGACAGGCGTGACTGAGCACCTACCCAGTCGTCGATGAGCAGGCGCTCGGTGACCTCGAACAGCGGCGCACCTGCCGGGGCGCCGCTGGCTGCCAGCACGGCACGAACCTGCGCCACGAAGTCCTCCTTGCGGAACAGGCGCGGGCTCACGTTTACCCGCCAGGCGGCAGCAGCAGTTCGCCGCCCACCTCGGCGCCGTCGGCGTCGAACTGCGACTGGATAGGCACCGAGATCTGGCCGCTGCCCAGCGCCTCCTTCAGGTCCTGCTACAGCGCCAGTTGCTCCTCGACCTCGGCCTGCATCTCGGGCTCGAAGAAGGCGATGCGGTTGCGGCCGGCCGACCTCAGGCGGTCGCCTACCGAATGGCCGCGTGCATCGTTGATCTGCTTGAAGTTGTCGAGGTCGATGAAGAGCAGCGCGCTGACCTGCCCGCTGCGGTGCGCTGCGACCAGCGCATGCTCAATGCAGCCGACCAGCAGGCGCCGGTTCGGCAGCCCGGTGAGGGCGTTGAAGCAAGCCGGTCAGTGCGTGTTTTCTCGGCCTGCTTGCGTTCGGTGATGCCGGTGATGTCGGTGATGAAGCGGTGCCAGAGCACGCTAGCGTCGTCCAGCCGTTGTGGCATGGCGGCGCCCTGGCGCCAGCGTTCGCCCTGCAGCGGCAGCACGACGCGGTACGCCTGTGTCTGGGGGCAGTGATGGGCGAACGAGGCGACAGGCGGCTGGTCGGACGTGAAGGGGCCATTGCGCCCACCTTCGGCTTCTCGGTACCGCGAAATGAATTCAGCGGGCGTCGTGTGCTGCCTCGGCAAGCGCGGCCTGGCGCCTGACCGGCCCTAACTTGTGCCACAAGTGCGGCACCAGCAAATGGGGTGGCAGCCGCCAGAGATGATGCCGAGCCAGAAACAACGGCGCTGCCACCCTCTGCCGCAGCGAAGCATGCGCATCCGGCTCCGTCGGAACCAGCAGCGAGGCGAGAAGCGGGTGCAGCCACGCACGCTTGAGAGCCCCAGGGCCGGCTTGGCGAATGCGTGCCGCTGCCTCGGGCGGCACGGGCGTGCCTAGCCACAGGGTGCAGAAATGCACGGCCAGCGCCAAAGGTTCGGCCAATCCCAGTTCACGCGCACGATTTGGGAGTTCTTCCCAGAAGTCATGTGCCGCGCCGAAGTGCCGCAAGAGGCCGTCCAGATCGACCAGATCGCGCACCCGGTCTCGAATCTCTGAATCGAAAAACAGGTGTGCAGCGCTGTGCAGCACCTGATCGGCTGGATGCAGTACCTGGTAGCGCGGCCATTGGCAGAGCTGCAATCGCTGCATCAGCTTGTCCGCATCAACCGGGTTCTTCGACACCGGCGGCACGATGTTGTGATGCAGGTCCAGCTCCAGGCCGAAAGCAGGGTGCTGCATGGGCGGCACCTCGTGACTCCACTCGTGGTAGTAGCGCTGGTCATGTTCATCGAGCATGCCTTCGGTCCAGCCTGAATGACGCAAGCGCTGCTGCGCATCTTCGATGCAGTTGCGCGGCACCAGCACATCCGCGTCCGAAGGCATGCGGCCCATTGCGATCGGCAGCGACTGACCGATGTACGCCGCACCTTTCAGCAAAACCAGCGGGTAGGGCGCATCGCGCAGCATGTAGGCCAGACGGTCCAGCAGCCAGAGCAGGGAACTCGTGCGCCAGCGTGTGTATTGGCGTTCGGCCGTCAGCGCCTGGGCCACCTGCTCTGGCACGGAAGATGTGAGACCGGCAGCCTCGATCCGCTCCGCAAGGCGGCCCAGCAGTCTCAGATGGCGGGACAGCCGCACCACGCGGTCCCAATCCGCGAGCGTCCAGTCCAAACTGAGTTCAGGCTGTGCCAGCGCGCGTGCCCAGTCCAGCGGTGGAAGGGCGCCGGTCAAAGGTCCTCCGCCGCATCTAGTGCTGCCGCCTGCCGACGTTCGGCGTTGCGGCCCACGACTTCGGGCCAGGCACCAGAGAGGGTCGCCAGCGCATCGTCCAGATCGCTGTAGGTCAATCGCCAGGCCGGACACTGCCGAACGATACTGACAGCGCTGCGGAAGCCAAGCTCACCCATCAGGTTGTAGTTGAAGGCATTGAAGGCCAGCGCTGCAAAGGCCTCGGACTGCGGAACGGATTCCCAGCGCGTGGCCGAGCCTTTCTCCCAGCGCGGCAGAACGATGGCACCGGGCAAGGCCTTTTCATGCACTCGGGCCACGGCGTCGCGTGACGGCGGCAAATGGGCAACCGTACCCTTGCGCGTTTCCGGAAATTCTGGTCCGAGGACAACCTCGGGTTCGAATCGGCGAATCACCTCGATCGATTCGTTCTTCAAGGCAGCAGGCTTCAGAACGGGCAGGAAGCCATGTGCAGCCGGGGAATAGGCGCCGAACTCGTCAGACAACAAGCGCCAGCCGCGCAGGCTGAGGGCGCAGGTCAAGGTGCTCTTGCCCGA
>JBBQXN010000129.1:0-6435 GCA_038209585.1 Burkholderiales bacterium | reverse complement strand
GAGCGGCTCCAGCCTCTCGGGCGGCCAGCAGCAGCGGCTGTGCATTGCGCGTGGCATCGCCATCAAGCCTGAGGTGTTGCTTCTGGATGAACCCTGCTCGGCACTGGACCCGATCTCCACAGGCAAGATCGAAGAACTGATCCACGAACTGAAGGCCGACTACACGGTGCTCATCGTTACGCACAACATGCAGCAGGCCGCACGCTGCAGCGACTACACCGCCTACATGTACCTGGGCGATCTGGTCGAGTTCGGTCCCACGGGCGAGCTCTTCATGAAGCCGCAGAAAAAGGATACTGAGGACTACATCACCGGACGCTTCGGCTGAACGCGAGGAACAAAGCCATGACAGAAAAGCATCTCTCCACACAATTCGACGCTGAACTCAGCGGCATCTCCAACCGCGTTCTTGAAATGGGCGGGCTGGTCGAATCGCAGGTGGTTCAGGCAACTTACTCGCTGGTGAATTTCAGTGACGCCACGGCCGCGCAAGTGCTGCAGCAGGAAGAGCGTGTAAACCAGATGGAAGTGGAGATCGACCGCGATCTCTCGGCCATCATCGCCCGCCGCCAGCCCACCGCGCGCGACCTGCGCTTGCTCATTGCCGTCAGCAAGACCATCGCCAATCTGGAGCGCGTGGGTGACGAAGCAGCACGCATCGCCCGCACTGCGCAGCGGCTCATCAGCACGGGTGTTTCCACGCGCATGCGCTTGCCGGTTTCTGATTTGACCTTCGAGGCCGAGTTGGCTGTGGCGCAGTTACGCAAGGCCCTGGACGCCTTCGCCCGGCTGGACACCGCCAAGGCACTGGAAGTGCTGAAGCAGGACGACCAGATCGATCAGGAGTTCGATGGCTTGTTACGCAAGCTGATCACCTACATGATGGAAGACCCTCGCACCATCACGGCCAGCATCGATCTGGTCTTCGTTGCCAAGGCCATCGAGCGCGTGGGTGACCATGCGAAGAACCTGGCAGAAGCAATCATCTATGTCGTCAAAGGCACGGACGTGCGTCACCACAGCGTCGAAGCGGTGGAGGATGCTGTTCGGTGACTGTTCGCTGACCGTCCACTGACTCTTTGCTGACCAACTGATGTTGCCAGGGCTGCAGAAATGAGCCGAATCCTGGTTGTCGAGGATGAGCAGGCAATCGCCGAGTTGATCCTGCTGAACCTGCGCCACGCAGGCTTCGATGTCGTTCATTGCAGCACCTCCACAGACGCGCAGACCGCAGTCGACGCGATGCTGCCCGACCTGGTTCTGCTGGACTGGATGCTGCCCGGTGAGACGGGCCTGCAGCTGGCCAAGCGCTGGCGCAGCGAAGCACGCACGCGCGAACTGCCGGTCATCATGCTGACGGCCCGCGCCGACGAAGCCGACAAGGTGGCCGGGCTGGAGTCGGGTGCCGACGATTACTTGTCCAAGCCGTTTTCCGTCAATGAACTGCTGGCACGCATTCGTGCCGTGCTGCGCCGGCGCGCACCGCAAGCGCTGGACAACGCGGTGGAAGTGGGTGCGCTGCGGCTGGACCCGGCCACACGGCGCGTCTCTTACGCAGCGCAAGATCTCAAACTGGGCCCGACGGAATTCAAACTGCTGCATTTCATGATGAGTCATGCCGAGCGTGTGCACAGCCGTACACAGTTGCTCGACCGCGTCTGGGGTGACCATGTGTTCATTGAAGAACGGACGGTGGATGTGCACATCAAGCGCCTGCGCGAAGCGCTGGCCCCTGCCGGTGCCAGCGTCTTGATCGAGACGGTGCGCGGCGCGGGCTACCGCGTCACAGCGCAGGCAGGCACAGGCCCAAGTACAGGCCCAAGCAAGGGCAGCGGATGAGCTTGTTCCTGTCCCGCGCGCTGGCGGCTGTTCTGGCCTGGGTGACCGGTGCTGCCCTGGGCTTCATCGTTGGCCAGTTCACGCATGCGCCGCTGTGGACGAGCCTGGCAGGTGGTGCCCTCGCGTTGGCCTTGCTGGCCGGGCTGGACGCCCTGCGCGGTGAACGCCTGATGCTGTGGCTGCGTGGCGAACAAGACGGCCAGGCGCCTCGCGACGCCGGCCTCTGGGGTGAATTGGCTTATCGCTTCGAGAAAGCCCTGCGTCATCGCGAGCGCTCGATGGCAGAAGAGCAGACGCGGCTGCAGCAGTTCCTGGCCGCCATCGAGGCCTCACCCAACGGCGTGCTGCTGCTGGACGAGCAAGACCGCATCGACTGGTGCAACCGCGTGGGTGCGGAGCACTTCGGCCTGGACCCGCAGCGCGACCGACTGCAGCGCGTGACCAACCTGGTGCGGGCACCGGCCTTCGTCGGTTTTCTCCAGTCGGGTCGATTTGACGCTCCTGTGGAGTTCAGCGCGCCGAACGGCCGCAGCACGCTGCAGGTGGTGGTTCGGCCGTATTCCGCCGGCATGAAGCTGGTGCTTTCTCAAGACATCACCGAGGCCCAGCGTGCTGACGCCATGCGGCGCGACTTCGTGGCCAACGTGTCGCACGAGATTCGCACCCCGCTGACGGTGCTGTCGGGCTTTGTCGAAACCATGGCCAGGCTGCCGCTGTCGGAAGCCGAGCGCGCCCGCGTGCTGGTGCTGATGGATCAGCAGGCCCAGCGCATGCAGTCACTGGTGGCCGACCTGCTGACACTGGCCCAGCTGGAGGGCAGCCCGCGGCCACCGAATGACCGCTGGGTGTTGTTGGCCGGTCTGATCCAGCGGGCCGTGGCCGATGGGATGGCGTTGTCACGCGGGCGCCACAGTTTCAAGACCCAGCCTGCTCAGGCGCTTGAAACCACCGAACTGGCCGGTAGCGAAAGTGAAATTTTCAGTGCGCTGAGCAACCTGGTCAGCAATGCCGTGCGCTACACGCCTGAAGGTGGTCAGATCGAAGTGCAATGGCGCTTGCGCGCAGACGGCATGGGCGAACTGGCTGTCACCGACAGCGGCCTGGGTATCGCGCGTGAACACTTGCCCAGGCTGACAGAACGCTTCTATCGCGTCGACGGCAGCCGCTCGCGCGACACCGGCGGCACGGGCCTGGGCCTGGCCATCGTCAAGCATGTGGCGCAACGCCATGGCGGCGAGATCGACATCCAGAGTGAATCGGGCAAGGGTTCGACATTCCGCCTGATGCTGCCAGCGCTGCGCATTCGCCAGAGTACCGCTGTGCCGCACTTGCCGCACTTGCCGCACGCCGTTGAAGACGTCACCGCCCGGTCTTGACTCAAGGCGCTGCGCGGCGGCGATAAATCAGCGTCAGCTCTTCTCTGTCAGTGGGCCGGCGCTCTTGCGCGACCTGTTCCCACAGTCTGGCGTCGGGCGCGGGTGAAGAAGCCTTGGCCCCGGCTGTGGCGCGTGTCATGCGCAACAGCCACGGGCACGAGTCTGGTGACTGGCGCGCATCGACCTTCCACCCGCCAAAGTATTCCAACGCTGCCACCAACACGGCGCTCACGCCCGGGGCTTCGATGCAGGCCTGGGCAGGAATCACGCTGGCCACGCGATCGACCCAGGGACGCGGGCTGCGTGCGTAGTCGGCCAGCGGCAACCAAAGCGTCATCAGCAGCAGCCAGCTCAAGGCCACACCGCCGGCCGGCAGCACCAGACTCTTCCACAGCGCGTCGCGATGGCGCCCGCTGCGCCAGCGCACCAGGGCCACCCAGGCGGCGCTGCCTGCCAAAGCCAGGAACAGCGCGACGATCGAGAAGGGGGCTTCGAAACCTGGGGCCAGCCTGGCAATGTTGGCGGCTGGCTTGGCTGGGGTGCCGGTTTGCATGGCCACGTACAGGACCCAGATGGTGATGGCGCTGATGGTGAAGAAGAACATCGAGAACCAGTCGATGGCTGCCGTGGCGCTGCGTTTGAGCGTGGGCAGGGCGAAAGCTGCCAGCACCGCCAGGCCGGGCAGCCCCAGCATCAGCGCACGGTCCGAGCCGCCCATGGCCAGATTGGCACCCAGCGCCACCAGCACGGCCACCAGCGGCACGGAGAGGTGCCGATGCAAAAGCTGTCGCCGCCAGCGCCACAGCGTCCACAGCGCCAGCGGCCAGGCTGGCCACATGAACCACAGCCATTGGCGGGCGATCGGAACAAGGTCGTCGGTGGAAAGACCCACGGCGCGGATGCGCCAGTCGTGCAGACCTACCGCCAGCCCGGCTGCACTGGCAGTGGCCACCGCCACCCAAGGCGCGAAGCGTCGGGCTTCAGGCAGGCGCGATGCCAAGCACACCACGAACCCGCCCAGCCCGGCCAGCACGCCCATGCTGGGCGCGCCGCTGGCTGCGAGCAAGGGCAGGGCCAGCATCACCGCCACGCGGGGTTTCCACTGCCGGTGCGGTGCCGCTGCCAGGCCGTACAGCAGCAGCGCCATGCTGAAGAGCTGCAGCATCTCTGGCGTGGTTTCATGACCAAGCTGCAACAGGCCCAGCGTGGCCATCAAGGCGAGCAAAGCCCCGTCGGCCACGGCGCGGGCGTAGTCGATGGGGTCGGCCTCGCCGCCGAACGCGAAGGCCAGGGGCTGTGCGGCTTGTGTGCGCGCCAGATGGAAGGTGGTGTACCAGGCCGCCACCAGCGTCAGCCCCAGCAGCATGGCAAAAGGAACGCGCGCGGCGAATGCCGCATCAACAGCAGGCGAAAGCAGGGCGATGAAAGACGCACCCAGCCAGTTCGGTAGCAAGGCCGCGCCGGTGGGCACGCCGCCCAGTGCAGGCAGCCACCATGACGTGCGGCCGTCGGCCATGGCCACCATCTGCCCGAAAGCGATGACGTCGGCATTGCGCCAGGGGTCGCGGTTGAACAAGCCCGGCAGCACATAAGCCGCGCAGAGCAACCACAACGGCAAGCGCGGCAACTGCCGCACGCCGCGCTGCGTCACCAGGGCCGGGTTGGGACCGCTCATCGGCGTTTCAGGTGGCTATGCAGAAGGTGCGGCCATGAAAAAGGCAGCCGAGGCTGCCTTCATGTGTTGCCTGCAGGCAAGATTTACTTCTTCTTGCTGAGGTGGGCGAATTTGGTGCGGAACTTGTCGACGCGGCCACCCAGGTTGTCGATGCTCTTTTGCGTGCCGGTGTAGAACGGATGCGTTTCGCTCGTGGATTCCAGCTTCATCAGCGGCATTTCGCGACCGTCCTCGAGCTTGATGGTCTCACGCGTTTGCAGGCAAGAACGGGTGACGAACTTGAAGCCGTTCGACAGGTCTTGGAAGCAGACGTCGCGGTAGGTGGGGTGAATGCCGTCTTTCATGGGGAGCCTTTTGAAGTGTGGGTGTCAGCCACGGCGCATCTGTTTGATTCTGATTGCGTCGCACTTGAACGTTGGGCGGAGAACAAAAAATTATATCTAACCGCCGCGACGCATCATGTCGAAGAAGTCGTGGTTGTTCTTGGTGGCCTTCATCTTTTCCAGGATGAATTCCATCGCCTCGATTTCGTCCATCGGGTAGAGCAGTTTGCGCAGAATCCAGGTCTTTTGCAGGATTTCAGGTTTCAGCAACAGCTCTTCGCGGCGCGTGCCGCTCTTGTTGATCAGGATCGACGGGTAGACGCGTTTCTCGGCCATCCGGCGGTCGAGGTGAATCTCGCAATTTCCGGTGCCCTTGAATTCTTCGTAGATGACCTCGTCCATCTTCGAGCCGGTGTCGATCAACGCCGTGCCAATGATGGTCAGCGTGCCGCCCTCTTCGGTGTTGCGCGCCGCGCCGAAAAAGCGTTTGGGGCGCTGCAGGGCGTTGGCGTCCACGCCGCCGCTGAGCACCTTGCCGCTGGAAGGCAACACGTTGTTGTACGCACGGGCCAGGCGGGTGATGCTGTCGAGCAGGATGACCACATCCTTCTTCAGCTCGACCAGACGCTTGGCGCGTTCGATCACCATCTCGGCCACTTGTACATGGCGCGCTGCGGGCTCGTCGAAGGTGCTGCTGATGACTTCGCCGCGCACGGTGCGCAGCATCTCCGTCACTTCCTCGGGCCGCTCGTCGACCAGCAGCACGATCAAGTGCACTTCAGGGTGGTTGGCAACGATGGCGTGCGCCAGCTGCTGCATCATCACTGTCTTGCCGGTCTTGGGCTGGGCCACCAGCAAGGCGCGCTGGCCTTTGCCGATGGGGGCCACCAGGTCGATGATGCGGCTGGTGATGTTCTCGTCGCCCTTCACATCACGCTCGAGCCTGAACTGTTCATTCGGGAACAGCGCGGTCAAGTTCTCGAACATGATTTTGTGCTTGCTCTCCTCGGGCGTGAGGCCGTTCACGCGGTCCACCTTCACCAGCGCGAAGTAGCGTTCGCCGTCCTTGGGGACGCGCACCTCACCTTCGACCAGGTCGCCGGTGTGCAGGTTGAAGCGGCGAATCTGCTACGATTCGTTCGAATACGCGCCCGACGTGCTGGCCGCGATCCTGAGCGCGCGCGCAGGCATCGGCTGATGCGCGCGCAGTGCGGCTTGCTGT
>JBBQXN010000128.1:0-6630 GCA_038209585.1 Burkholderiales bacterium | reverse complement strand
GCCAATGTTCAGCAAGCCCACGCTGGGCTGAGCCTTGCCTTCCACCGCGGCCACCAGCGCACTGCCCATGAAGGCGAACTGCAGCAGGTTTTCCGGCGTGCAATCGACATTGGCGCCCAGATCCAGCACGGTGGTGTAGCCCCCCAGCCGGTGGGGCATGACCGTGGCGATGGCCGGGCGGTCGATACCGTCCAGCGTCTTGAGCACATAGCGCGCCACGGCCATCAGCGCGCCCGTGTTGCCGGCAGAAACGCAGGCATGACATTCAGCAGCGCCGCTTTCCTCTGGCCCTGCCGGCTTGAGCAGGCCCAGCGCGACGCGCATCGAAGAGTCGCGCTTTCGTCGCAGCGCCACTTCGATGCTGTCGTCCATGGCGACGATTTCTGTGGCCACCTGCACTCGGCATCTTGGCCAATCAAGCGCCACCTTCAAGGCAGCCTCGCTACCAACCAGCACCAACTCAGCCTGAGGGTGCTTGGCCAAGAACGCCTGGCAAGCTGGCAGCGTGACCGCCGGGCCATGGTCGCCACCCATGCAATCAACAGCGATGCGCACTCTTTCAAGTGGCGCCAGATGCACGGGAAGCTCAGATGCCGAACCAGCAGGCGGGCTCACAGGTAGCGGCAGGCTTCGCGGGTGGTGCCACAACGGCGCACCAGCGAAGCCGGCGGCCAGTGAGCAGCTCTGGTCAGGCGTCGGCCTTGGTCTTCAGGACCTTGCGGCCACGATAAAAGCCCGTGGGGCTGATGTGATGGCGCAGGTGAATTTCGCCCGTGGTGGGCTCCACTGCCGTACCGGGCGCAGCCACGGCGTTGTGTGAACGGTGCATACCGCGTTTGGACGGCGACTTTTTGTTCTGCTGAACAGCCATGGGAATCTCCTGGGGTCGGGGGCTGCGAGGGTGGGAACTTGACCACACCCTTCGCTGCGCGAACGGCGCCAAATACGTGGCAAGCCGCAATCGCAAAGCCCGCGACTGTACCACGGCGATCGACACCGCCATCAGTTCGGACGAGGCGGCTTCTTCAACGCAGCCAGGGCGGCAAAGGGGTGCTCCACGGCAGAGTCGCTGGCGGCTTCGGGCTCGTCCACGGGCATCGGCAGCGGGTCTGGGCATACCTCGTGGCGGGGCACGATGGGCAAGGCCAGGATCAACTCGTCTTCCACGAGTTCGAGCACATTGAACCAGCGCGGCAAGACCAGAACGTCGTCGTCCAGCTCTTCGTCCAGTCGTGTTGCTTCTTCTTCTTCAGATACGAAGAGGAAACTTCGCTCGACTTCCAGCGTTTCATGCAGGGTTTGCAGGCAACGTTGACACAGCAGCTGCACACGCGTGCTGGCCACCAGATGCAGCCAGATTTGAGGCTCGGCCCCGCTGACAGGCCGCCATTCGCCAGTGGCAGACCAGTGCACTTCGCTGCCCTCTTCGGGCACGTCGACGCTGAGCGCCAGGCGCGACAGCGTGAACTGCGCCTGCTGCCCTTCGATCGTCTCTGCCTGACGCGCCAGGGCGCGCAGGTCGACGCGGCGCGGGTCCAGGGGTTTGTCCAGGTGCTTGCTGCTCATGCGGCTCTCCTCGGGGCGCGCAGTGTAGTCCGCGAGCCGATGGGACAATCATGCAATGACCGGACCCCACATGCCATCAAGCCTGAGACCGCGCCTGATCCTGGCTTCGACTTCACGCTATCGGCGCGAGCTGTTGAAAAGGCTTCGGCTGCCGTTCGATAGCATCGGGCCAGAGGTGGACGAGAGCTCCCTGCCCGGCGAAACACCCGCCACCGTCGCACGTCGCCTGGCCTTGGCCAAGGCGCAGGCCATAGCCGCGCTGCACCCGGATGCCGTGGTCATCGGATCGGATCAGGTCTGCGATCTCGACGGCCAGGCGCTGAGCAAGCCAGGCACGCATGAACGCGCGACAGCGCAACTGCAGTCGCTGCGTGGCCGCACCGTCGTTTTCCACACCGCTGTGGCGGTGGTCTGCCAAGCTGCGGGCTTTGTCAGCGAAGACGTGGCCGACGTACGGGTGCGCTATCGCCAGCTGTCCGACACCGAGATCGAAACCTATCTGCGGCTGGACGAACCCTACGACTGCGCTGGCAGTGGCCGCTGCGAAGCCTTGGGCATCACGCTGCTGGATGCCATCGACAGCGACGACCCCACAGCGCTCATCGGCCTGCCCTTGATTCGCACCGCACGCATGCTGCGTGCGGCTGGCATCGACCCGCTGGTTCCATGAACAGCGCTGGACGGCTGCTGCTGGTTCCCAACACCCTGGACCTGGGCGCTGAAGCCACCGACATCCAGGACCTGTTGCCCTTGGGTGTGCTGCGCCAGGCTGCTGCGTTGCAGCACTGGGCGGTGGAAGACGCGCGCAGTGCGCGGGCTTTCTTGAAGCGCGTGCATGCCGTCGTGCCGTTGGCCCAAGTGCTGCAGGCTATCGACATTCGCGAATTGCCTCGGCCACGCAAGGGCAGCGCGGCGCCCGTGCCCGCCGCCGACTGGGCTGCGTTGCTGGCGCCGGCCTTGGCTGGCCAGGATGTGGGTTTGCTGTCGGAAGCCGGCTTGCCCGCAGTGGCCGACCCAGGTGCCGCCCTGGTGCAGGCGGCGCATGACGGCGGTGTGCCGGTGGTGCCGCTGGCCGGCGCCAGTTCTTTGCTGCTGGCGCTGGCGGCCAGTGGCTTGAACGGCCAGAGCTTTGCCTTTGTCGGCTACTTGCCGCAGGAGGCAATGGCGCGCACATCACGGCTGCGTGAACTGGAGGCGCTTTCGCGCCGCTGGCAGCAAACGCAGATCGTCATCGAAACGCCCTACCGCAATGCTGCCTTGCTGGCAGGCATGCTTGCAGCCTTGCAGCCCGTTACGCGCTTGTCGGTCAGCAGTGGTTTGACGGGGCCTTCAGCCTGGACACACACGGCAACCGTGGCGCAATGGCGCGCGGGGTCTGCGCCGAACTTGAGCGACCGCGAGCCGGCCGTGTTCAGCCTGCTGGCATGACCGGCCACTGACTCGCGCTGGACTTTTGCTGGGCTTTGCTGGGGTTTTGCTGGACTAGCGGCTGCTGCTGCCGCCCAACAGCGCAGCCACCTTTTTCTTCGTCCTGATGCTGGGCGACATCAGCTTGGCGGATGCTGGCGTGGGAGTCTTCTCCCAAGACGCAGGCTGCGCATCACCGTCTTTCGCCTGTGCCACGTAAGGCTTGTCGAAAAACGGGTCGGCAGAGCGGCTGGGTGCTTGACTGGGGCTACGGCGCGGTGCAGATGAGTACGCGGACGGCGATGCGGAACCAGGAGCAGCAGAAGCAGAAGCAAAGAATTCACTGTCGCGTGGCGGGCGGGGGGCACGCCGCGGGCGGTCATCTTCCAGCTCCACAGCCTCGAGGTCGATCTTCGTCTTCAGCAACTTCTCGATATCACCCAGCAAGCGCATGTCGTCGCGCGCCACCAGCGTCACCGCCAGGCCAGAAGCGCCTGCGCGGCCCGTGCGGCCGATGCGGTGGATGTAGTCCTCTGCATGGAAAGGCACGTCGAAATTAAACACTGCCGGCAGGTCGGCGATGTCCAGGCCGCGGGCGGCCACATCGGTGGCCACCAGCAAGTCCACTTCACCTGACTTGAATGCCGCCAGCGCCTTCAGCCGTTCGTCCTGGCTCTTGTCGCCATGCAACGCTTGGGTTTTCAAGCCATCCCGCTCGAAGCTGCGCGCCAGCCGCGCTGCGCCCAGCTTGCTGTTGACAAAGATGATGGCTTGCGACAGTTCACGCGTGCGCAGCAACTGGCGGATGGTGGCGCGCTTGTCGTCGTCGTCGCAGCTGTAGAAGCGCTGCTCCACCGTGCTGGCGGTGGCGTTGGGCCTGGCCACTTCCACCAGCACCGGGTCTTGCAGGTAGCTGTTGGCCAGGCGCTTGATCTCGGGCGAGAACGTGGCCGAGAACAGCAGGGTCTGCCGTGTCTTGGGCAAAAAGGCCAGGATGCGCTGCAGGTCGGGCAAAAAGCCGATGTCGAGCATGCGGTCGGCTTCGTCGAGGACCACATATTCGACCTGGTTCAGGATCGCGTTCTTCGCCTCGATGTGGTCGAGCAGCCGGCCCGGCGTGGCAATGAGCACTTCCACACCGGCCTTCAGCGCCAGCGTCTGCGGCTTCATGTCGATGCCGCCAAAAACGACCAGCGAGCGCAACTGCGTGTGCTTGGCGTAGTTCTTGACGCTGTTGGCCACCTGATCGGCAAGCTCACGCGTGGGCGTCAACACCAGCGCACGAACGGGGTGGCGCGCTGGCGAGGTGTTGCCCGTCTCGTGGCGCAGCATCTTCTGCAGCAGCGGGATGGTGAAAGCTGCGGTCTTGCCGGTGCCGGTTTGTGCCGCACCCATCACGTCGCGGCCTGCCAGCACGATGGGGATCGCCTTGGCCTGGATGGGCGTCATGGCGACATAGCCTGATTCGGCCACGGCGCGCAAGAGCTTGGGGTCGAGCGGGAGGGTGTTGAAAAGAGGCGGCGCGACTTCAGCCGCCAGATCAATCTCAGGGGTATGGGTGTCTGTCATTGGTGCAGCATTATCCGCTGAACGCTTGGTTGAGCAGCTTGACAAGGCTGCGGCTGCGTTGCAAGCAGGCCTGTCAGAGCCGGCTGGAGCCCGGATAACGCAACCAGCGCGGTGACTTGAAGCGCACGATGCGCCAGTAGAGCGCGATATAAGTCAGGCCGAAAAGCAGCAGAAAAACCGCCATGACTGCGGTGTTGTCCCACCACAGCACCGCGGGAACCACAGACAGCATGCACAGCGCCCAGAGATAGGGCGAAGTCATCGAGTTCCGGCGGGTCAACGCCTTGGCGCTGCGGTTGCCCACGGCCCAACTGAGTACACGGCGGTAGATCAGTGAGTGCAAGTGGATGCCGTCAGGCATCGACGGTGGCACCTGGCGGAGGAAGCGGCGCCGGTAGATCGAAAACAAGGTTTCAAAAACGGGGTAAACGCAAACCAACAACGGGAAGAGCGGGGAGACCGTGGGATTGCGGACCAAAAGAAGGATGGCAATTTCGGCGACATAGAAGCCCAGAAAGTACGCGCCGCCGTCGCCTAGAAAAATAAGGCCAGCAGGGAAATTCCAAATGAAAAAGCCCAAAACGGCGCCGACGCCAGCGAGGGCAAGCAAGCCGACCAGAGGATCGTTCACCTGAAAACCCACGTAGGCCAAGCTGGCGAGCATCAGCACGACGCACATGGAAGCCAGGCCATTGAAGCCGTCGATGATGTTCACCGAGTTGGCGATGCCGGCCACCGCAAAGATCGTCACCACGAAGGCCCCGGCCGTGAAAGCAACCAGGAAGTCCAGGCCCGGGATGTCGGTGCGGCGGATCAGGGCATCCAGCAACCAGGCTCCCAAGGCGGCCGAAATTGCCGTGGCCAGAAGGCGCTTTGCAGGGCTGACCCGTTTGGTCAAATCCTCTATCAACCCTGCGAAGAAGGCTGGCGCGCCGCACGCCAGCAACAAGGCCGCTGATCGACCGATGCTGGGGTCTAACCACCAAGTCACTGCTGTCGCGACGATGAGTGCGCAAACGATTCCGATACCGCCAATGCGCGGCACAGGGTGGGCATGAAATTTTTGCGGTCCTGCGGTGTCCATGTCCAAAGACAGGTGTCCGTGGGTCTTGGCCGAATGCACCACGAGCAAGGTGACGCCGAGCGAAACGGCAAAGGCTATTAGAAACACGAGCATCGCGAGATTGTAGAAGTGCTTCGACTTGACTTCTACCCGCTCAAGGGCGCCCTGCATCGGCTGTCAGGAGGAGGCTCTTGGCCGGCGGCTAGAATTGCAGTTGCTATCCCTGACGTGCAGGCACGCACATCCGAGCTTCCGTCACGCCGCCCTCGCACCAGCCTTTCAATGATCTGTTCTGAAGCCCTGCGGCAGCGAGCGCTGCGCATCCTAGCTGCCGTGCTGTTGTCGGCTACTGCGTTCACAGCAGTGGCGCAGCCAGCCTTCAACTCGGGACCGCTGCAGCAGGCAGCTGAGCCGATTGTTCCTTCGGGCCCCGTACGTCTTCGTCAGGTGCTGCCGAATCAGCAGGGCGTTGACGATCGCTCAGGCTTTGCCGACCCTGCGGGAACCATGCCCCTGGGCACCCCGCAATCAGCGCCAGTCGTACGCTATGTGCCCGGAGAGTTCGAGAAGTTCGTGCAGCTGCAGGCCGGGCCAGACATCGAGATCCGTCGATTCGGCGCGGAACTGGTCACCCTGGGCGCAGAACAGCAGAGCGCTGAGCTCAGCCCGTTGGTTCCTGCCGAATATGTCGTTTCGGCGGGCGATGAAATCCTTGTCACGCTGTGGGGGACGGTGGATGCCGACCTGCGGCTGACCGTCGATCGCAGCGGGCGTATCAGCATTCCGCGCGTGGGAACGGTGCAAGTGGCTGGGATTCGCAACAGCGATCTGGCCGATGTCGTGAACCGGCGCGTGGCGCAGGTTTTTCGCAACTTCGAGAGCAGTGTGTCGCTGGGTCAGTTGCGCGGTATCCGCGTTTTCGTCACTGGCTTTGTGGTTCGGCCCGGTGCCTACACTGTGACAAGCCTGTCCACAGTCGTAGCCGCTTTGATGCGAGCGGGCGGGCCATCGGCAGCCGGAAGCTT
>JBBQXN010000127.1:0-6824 GCA_038209585.1 Burkholderiales bacterium | reverse complement strand
CGCGCTTCCAGCTGCGCCAGGTAGCGGTCGTTGGCGACGGCAACTTCGCGACCGCCGGCCTTGCCGTGGCCCGGCACGATGGTTTCGATGCGCAGCGTGCGCAGCGCGCTGATGGCCTGGCGCCATTGCGCCATGTCGCCGTCCTGCACGTCGGGAATACGGCGGTTGTCCAGCAGGCCGCCGGCGAACAGGGTGCCGGTGCGACTGTCCAGGGCGCTGACGCTGCCCGGGCCGTTTGCCAGGCCATGGTGGATGACGAGTACCGGCCGGCCGATGGTGTCGAGCACATGCGTGTCGTCGAACAGCACATCGGGCTTGGGCACCACGGTGCCGCGCATGGCGTCTTCGCCCAGTTCGGCGCGCAGCGACTTCAGACAGGTTTCACAGCGTGCTGCCATCAGGGCCGCGGCGCTGCGCTGCATGTGCACTTCGATGCCGCGGGCCTGGTAGGCCGCGGCGCCAAATATGAATTCCTGCCGGGCCTGCGTCAGCAGCACCATGTGCACCGGGCGGGGCGTGACCTGTGCGATGGCGGCCAGCAGCGCTTGTCCGTGCAGGAAGGACGTACCGGTGTCGATGGCCATCACCCCCTGACGGCCGACGATGAAGCCGGCGTTGCCGACGCGGCCCAGGTTGGCCGACGAGAGTTCCCCCGTCAGCCCTTGCAGCATGTAGACGCCCTCTTCGACTTCCAGCGCCTGCAAGGGGGCCTGAGCGTCTGCCTGTGCGCGGGCCTGTGCCCTCGATGCCGACGCCCAGAGCAATGCTTGCGGCGCCAGCAAAAGGCTGCGTCGGGAAAATAGCCGAGGGGTGCTGATGGGCATCGGCAGTCAGGGATTCTTTAAGGATGTCTTCGGGTTCGCCAGGTCCGACGGGTAGATGCCGGTAGCGGGCATGACCTCGGCTTCGTGGCGGAACATCAGGATGCCGCCGGTGCCAGCACCAGAGCGCTTTCGAAGCGCCGTTCCTGCGAGTCCAGGACTTCAACCTTCAGTTCACCGGGCCCGCGCGGCACGAATCGAAAGCGCAGGTTCGGGTTCTCGCTGATCGAGAAGTCGAGCTCAGCCGACATCACGGGCTTGCCGGCGTAGCTGACGTTCACCTGGCGAACGAAGTGCGCTGGCGTGAACTGGCGCGTGAGCTGGTCCATCGCCATGCCTGAATGGTTCGGGTGGTTGATCATCAGCTGCGCCAGCATCGGTTGGCCCGGGCGCCATTCGCCGTCGACGCGCAACCGCATCTTGCCCAGGCCGGCCAGGGCTTCGGCGGGGTCCTTGCCGGCAGGTGCTGAACAGCCGCCCGAGGCCTTGATGTAACGCGTGCTCATGAACAGTTGGCCGTCGCTGAGCTCGGCAATCGCGCGCACATGGGTGTATTCGTCGATGCGCACGCGGGTTTCGATCTCGGCATTGCCGTTGCCGGGCGTGAAGTCGAAGACCGCCGCCACCACCGTTGGGTTGCTGTCGATGACCAGCGTCAGCCGCTTGACGTAACGACTGTCGCCGGCCGCGAGATGCGTGCGCATGGCCACTGGCACGATTGCGGCGTCTGCGGCGCGCTGCGGGGTTTCCAGTTCCAGCATCCCGACTGGCGCGGCGGCGATGCTGCGGCCCTTGAACAGGCTGGCCTTCACCTTCTGCCAGTTCGGGCTGGCCTCGGGGTGGTTGGCGTTCTTCACCTGGGCTTGCGCGGTCGTGAAGAGCAAGGCCGCCAGCACGGCGACAGTGCGTTGAGCCAGGCCTTTCAGCGCGCGGTTCGGCAGCGTGATGTGCATGTCAGTCTTCCCATTCCAGTTCGGCGTAGGCGGCCGTCAGGTTGCGACGGTGGAAGTGCTCGGCCAGCAGCCAGGGGCCGCCACCCGGAACAGGTGCATCTTGCACTGTCTGCGCCAGGCTGCGTCGCTCGCGCAGCGCTTTTCTCACGTCGCGTTGCAGTGTCTGCAGGTAGGCCTGCTGCGGTGCCAGCATGGCCTGCCAGTCGCCGTTCGGCGCACCATGGCCAGGAATGGCCAGGGCCACGTCCATGCGCTGCAGTTCGGCCAGCACCGCCAGCCAGCCCTTGAGCTTGCCGTCAAGAACGGGCATGTGGCCTGCAAAGACCAGATCACCCAGGAACAGGCTGCGGGTCTGTTGGTCCAGCACCGTCAGATCGCTGTCGGTGTGGCTGGTGGGCCAGGCGCGCAACGCGAGCTTGCGGCCGCCCAGGTCGATTTCCATCTCCCCCGTCACTGGCAGGCTGGGCGTGACCAGATCTTGCGGCGCCAGGGTGATGCCGGCGCCGCGCTGCAGCGCGAGCGCCCAGTGGCGCTGGCGTGCGCCGGCGGCCGCAGCAAAACGGGCATGGGCCACGAACTGCGGGGCGGCCCCGCCGCTGGCCGCAGCGAATGCTCCCAGGCCCAGCGCGTGGTCGGGGTGGGCGTGGGTGCTGATGACAAAACACACCGGCAGCGGCGTGGCCTGCGCCACTGCCGCCAGCAGGCGCTGGCCGATGGCTGGCGAGCCGCCGGTGTCGACGACCGCAACGCAGCGTTCGCCGACGATGAAGGCCAGGTTGGCCACGTCGTCGGCCTTCGCTTCCATCCAGGCCTGCTGCTGGCCCTGGTGCACGTAGATGCCCGGCGCCACCTGCTGCATGGCCAGTGGCGCCGCCGCAGCGGGCAGCGCCAGCGCCCATGCGGTCATCGAACCCAGCAGCAGGCGCAAGCGCAGCAGTAGGCTCAGGCGCAGGCTGGTGGCCATGGCCATGGCGCAGGTCTCAGCGGGGTGACGCCGTGTCGATGAAGCAGCCCTGCTTCACCTTCGTTTGCAGATCGCGGAGGCGGCGGATCTGCAGCTGCAGCGATTCCACGTCGCGGATGTAGCCCCCCCGTTCGCCGCCGATGCTGTTGGCAAGGGTGGCGGTGCGCATGGTCATGTAATCGTCGAAGCTCACCTGCCGCGCCAGCGCGTCCAGCGCGCACGAGCATTTGTTGATCATCTCGTAGTAAGGCCCGGGGTGGCTGCGCACGCATTCCTGCACGTAGAGCACACGGTCGACCGTAGGAAAGTCGTTGGCCCAGCCGGCGTTGGACGCCAGCATCAGGGCGACACCGACGGCGCTTCGCATGGGGGTGGTCTTCATGAGGCGGACGCTCGCTGGGATGTCAGGACGAAGCCTTGGGTGCGAAGGCGGGCGCGCCTTCGATGAGCATTTCCTGCTGCATCAGCGGCACTTGCTCAGGCAGTTTGGCACCAACCGTGGTCTGGATGCCGTAGACCCCGCCGGGCACGGCCGGAGACAGGATGAACCTGTACTGCTTGCCCAGGAACTTCTCGAACTTCGCGCGGTTGGGGTCGTCGAGGTAGGGCGAGATCAGGATCTCCTGGCCTTCGATGTCCTTGCCCTTGTACGCCACACGCACGTTGCGCACCGTGGCACCGTTGAACAGCGCCATGCGGATGCGTTTACGGAAATACGTCTGCGAGCCCTTGGTCAGGCGCTGCATCGTGCGCAGGTCGTTTTCGAGGAAGTACAGCACCACGGGGTTACCTTCGGCGCCTTCGATGTCGGGCAGTTTCAGCGTGCGCGCACCAGTGAGGAATTCGCCGCTGGCCTTGCAGCACTGCGTTTTGCCGGCAACGAGGCTGACGATGTCGACGCTGACCTTGTCCTCGAAACCCGGCTCCTCGCTGCCGGTCTGCCGGAAGGCATAACGAAGCGTGGTGGGCAGGGTCACGTTGTCGAGCTGTCGGGTCATGAACAGCAGCTTCTCGGCCGCCGAGAAGTCCTGTTTTCCGTCGGCGGCGAAAGCCGGGGCGGACAGCAAAGCGGCGGCGGCGAGCAGCAGGGCAGGGCGTGAATGCTTGAACATGGTCGGGGGGAATGCAAAGGGTTGCGGAACAGCGCAGGTCGGCGATGACGAAACGGTGGTGTCGGCCGGCCTGCTACGGGCCTGTGGCCGGCAGCACCAGGCTGGCAGCCAGCGTGGGGTCCAGTGCCTCCAGGCGCTGTCGAATGGCTTGGGCCTTGGCCCGTTCACCCTGGCGCAGGGCCAGTTGGCCCAGGTACAACCAGGCCGGGCCGGCCGTGGGTGCCAGCTTCAGCGATTGCTCCAGCGCCGCGGCTGCGGCGCCGAGTTGGCCCAGACCGTCGAGCGCACGGGCCAGGGCGTTCCAGGGTGCAGGGTCGTCGGCGTCGGACTCGCACCAGCGCCGGGCCAGGGCTTCCAGTTCGGTCCATTTCGAGTCGCGCAGCAGCGCAGCAGCTTGAAGGAAGGCAGGTTGCGTCGGCGGCTGGCGCTGCCAGTAGTACAGATCGGCCGGGCCAGCCAGACCGGCAGGAGCCACGGGCCGGAACGCCTGGCTGTCGGCCAGCAGCGGTGCCAGCCATTCCACCGGCGAGGCGAAGTAGTGAAGCAGGCCGCCGCGCAGCCGGAAGGTGAGCACGCCGACCAGGTGCAATTGTTCGTCGAAGAGCGCGCCGCCACTGGCGCCGGAACTGAACCAGTTGTCGCTCTGGATGACGTACCCGCCGTCCAGACGGTGCAGTTCGATCACCTTGCCGGTGCTGCTTTGAAGGCTCTGCCCGCCTGTGAAGCCCACCGCTGCGACGGCCTGGCCGTTCTTCAGCTCGGCCGATCGGCCCAAGGTCACGCGTGGGGCGCCCAGACGCGGTACCCGCAACAGACACAGGTCGTGCACGGCGTCGCTGGCCTGGGCTTCGACCCGCCAGCGCTGATCGCCCCGCAGCACGTTGATGCTGACGGCGGACTGTGTGACGTGGCAGTTCGTGACGACGATCCCGTCGGCGACCACCACACCCGAACCGATGGCATAGCCGCCTTGCTGGCGGACCACCTCGATCTTCAGGACGCTGGCCGCAGCCTCGAAGAGGCGCTCGCGCTCCAGGCTGGCAAGGGCAGGCAGGCTGAGGGAACACCCCAGCAACAGGGCCGTGATGGCGAGCAGGCCGTTCATGCCGCTGGTGCCCTCTGTTCCGCGTGCTTCAGTTGCGACGCAAGTCGTAAGAATCGTCGACCAGGGGCACGCCGAATTCCTTCAGGATGGCGTCAATGCCAGCTCGTTGGCTGTCGATCAGCCCTTCGATCTGCTGCTTCCATTCGCGCTCGCCGTAGCGCAAGCCGATGCCCATCTCGAAGCTAAGCCGCACGCCGGGCTCCGACCTTAAAGGAATCACCACGAGCTTTGGGCTCTGAATGCGCTGGGCAAAGTAGCCAGCGATCGGCCCCCAGACGATGGCGACGTCGATCTTGCCAGCGGTGAGATCTTTTTCGATGATCTCGCCGGGGTACTGGTCGGGGTTGGCGCTGACGATCGCATAGGGCACGCCCTGGTCGGTCAGCTGGTGGCGGGACAGCCAGTCGGAAGCCGGCGACTTGTCGTACACCCCGATCCGCAGCTTGGACAAAAAGGCGCGGTCCAGTGCCAGGAAGTCGACGCTGCTGCTGACCTGGTCCATGCCCTTGCCCTTGGCGAAAACCAGGGCGTAGGTCGACCGGTACAGCGGCTTGGTGACCTGGGCGCCACCGCCGCCACCCACGGGCATGCCCATGATGATGTCGCAGCGGAAGTCCTCACCCGGCAGCTTGTAGCGCAACGTGTTGCGCACGAAAGCCAGGCGTTGCGGAAACGAGAAATACGTGACGGGCAGCCCCATCGCGGTGCCGAACAATTCGGCCAGCTTGTTCTCGATGCCCTCGCCCTTCAGGTTCGAGAAGGGCATGTTGTTCGGGTCCTGGCAGACACGCAGGGCTTTGCGGGCCGGCGGCGCGTCGTCTGGTGCGACGGTCTGGGCCTGGGCCGGCGGCAACGCCAGGCAGGCAGCGGCTGCGATCAGGGCGACAAGAAAGCGGCGGCTCATGGAGCGAGCTCGACCTTCGCGCGGGTAATGGCGCCGTCGGAACGGCCTTTCAGGTAGGCGTAAAGCTGGTTCATGTTGTCCATGACCTGCTGGCTGTTGCCGAAGCTCTGCATGCCCTTCTCGATTCGACCGTCACGGACCACTTTGACGAAATCCTCTTTGGTCAGCACCTTCATGGCTTCAATCAGTGAAGGGCCGACCATGCCTTCCTGGTTGGCGCCGTGGCAGCGGTCGCAGGCTGCAGCGCGCCAGGTGCGGAAGCCCTTCATCGTTTCGGCGTCGACCTTGTAGCCATCGGTCACGGAATAGAGCTTGTTGTCCTGAGCATGGGCCGTGGCAGCGCACGCCAGGGCAAGAAAGAGGGCGGAGATCTTGAAGTTCATGACTTGATATCGAACGAAAAAGACAAAGGGGCGGGGCCCAGGCCAGCCGCCCCCCGAAAGACAGGCTTCGAACCCTGGCGCTCAGGGATCGAAGCGACACTTGCATCAGTTGGGCAGCGCGAACACGGTCAGTGAACCTCCGAGTTCGGTGTACTGGCTAAGTTCCTTGTAGCCACCCACCGCACCCAGGCCGTCGCTGTCCTTTGTCAGGCCGGCGGCCATGCCGATGCCGGCCCAGCCGCCGATGCCCGAGAACACGCCCAGATACTGCTTGCCCTTGTGTTCATAGGTGAACACGTTGCCGATGATGCCGGACGGGGTCTTGAACTTGTACAGCTCCTTGGTGATGTCCTTGGCATCGACGCACTTGATGAAGCCCTCGAGCGTGCCGTAGCAGGAAATGCCACCCGCGGTGTTGAGCGAGCCGCTCCAGACCGAGAACTTCTCGGGCTTGGACTGCACGATCTTGCCGGTGCCGGCGTCCCAGGTGATGAAGTTGCCCATGCCGCCATGGCTGCCCGGCGTGGGGTACATCGACAGCGTGGCCCCCACGTAAGGCTGGCCTGCGACGTACTCGACGGC
>JBBQXN010000126.1:0-6946 GCA_038209585.1 Burkholderiales bacterium | reverse complement strand
TGCTTCGAACGCAGCCAGGCGAGGATGGCCTGATAGTCGTTGGTCGCCTTCAGCAGGCACTGGGTTTGTGGACGGCGGTACAGCCCGTGCGTGCCGTCGAGCTCGGCCGGCACTATGAACTTTTCCAAGGGGCGGATGGCGGTGGCCGGTGTTACGACGGCGTTGAGTTCGTGCGCGTAAAGCTTGCTGCGCGCCATGGCAACATGGGGGCCGAGCTGAAGCCCTGTGCTGTCCTGGTGCGCGTTTGCAACGTCCTGCAGCCACTCGACGATGCGCAGGGCCTTGCCCTGCCCCATCGCCTTGATGCCGGCGTACCACCGCCGGCCGATGCCGTTGATGCGCTCGACCAGCTGGGCGAGCGTGAAGATGTCGGCCGCCTCCAGGTGGCTGGCCAGCGTCGGGTTCAGCCAGGCGGCAACCGAGTCACCGGCCTTCGGGGACTGGGCGACCAGGCCTTCGAGCCAGCGCAGCGCTTCGAGCTGGCGGGCGATCAGGCGCGCGCGCCGGCGCAATCGCTGAGTCACCTGCCCGTACTCGGTTTCATAGGCGGCGATCTGCTCCGCCTGGCGTTCCTCCTGCAGGCCGTGTGCCTCGGCGAAAGCTTCGAGACTCGGCAGGTCCAGGGACGGGTCGGCGATGCGGGTGGCGTCGATGCGCACCAGGCGCGCCGTGCCGAAGCGGTCCTGGCGTTTCGCGGCGGCAGCGAACTCTTCGCGTATCCAGGCGATGGTGCTCCGCACGGTGCGCTGGTCGGTCGCCTCGCCTTCGACGCGGAAGTAGCGCTCCCAGCTTTCTCGGGGATCGAGACCCTGGACCACCGAGCGCATGAATGCGAAGTGGCCGACGTGCAGCTTTCGATGCCGTGCGGCGCTGACGGCGGGGCTGCGTGCCGGCGGGCTCGTAGAGGTGCCGAACAGCGGCGCTGGAACCCCCGATGCGGCGCCCTGCCCTGCGCGCGCAATCATTGCGCGAGCCGCCGCAGTGTGCAAGTGAGCGCAGCGGCCAGGTTGCCTCTAACCTGGCTGTCGAGCAAGGCAGCTGCAGCCTCACCGTGATACAGCCGAGGCCGATCGAGAAAACCCTGCAGTACCTTCGCCCTTCCCTCCCGGTACCTGAACCCAGGCACCCACGCGTACTCCTTGCGCACGTCATGGTCGTAGCGTTCGAAGCGCTCGGCCGGGCTGCCAAGGATGGACCGGTCGATGTCGACGAGCAACCGTGCGTCGGGACTCGACCCCAGCGCGGTCGGCGCATCGGGTTGCGTGGCCATCACCAGATCGTGAACGCGCTGCGCGGTATTGCTGTCCACGCCGGCGCGGGTCAACGAGCGGGCGGCCCAGGCCGCGCTGTTCAGCTCGTTGCTGCTGTCTTGGGGGTCATAGATGGCGTCGTGGAACCACAGCGCAATGGCGACCTCACCGAGTTGTTCGCAGAGGCCACGCCAGCGCGCCCACAGCGCCAGGCATTCGCGCAGGTGCCGCTGATCGTGATAGCGCCGGTGCGGCTCGGACCAGGCCGCCATCAGTTCGGCCTTCAACCCCGAAGGCGCCGGCCGGCCGAGCAACGACCAGGCGGCGTCCCACGTCGCGGCGAGTTTGCCGTCATCGAGAGGTGCGGGGTGGGCGTCGGGCATCGCAGCGAGTTCTGGATTCGGGCTTCGGGCTTCGGCCTTCCCGTCAAAGCTCCTCGGGCCACTTCAGTCCGTGCTGCTCCAGCACCGCCCTCACCCGCCGGTCGCCATCAGGCACCAGCGTATGCAGGTCGGCCTGTGCCCAGCTCAGCGCGTCGATGCACAGCAGCATGTAGTCGGCGATGGCTTCGTCGAGCGTGCGCAGCTCGTAAAGATCGAATGGAAAGACCTGCCCGTTGTAGGTCGACGCGATGAAGCCCGCGATGCGAGTCGCCTGCCCGCTGTCGTGGTGCTCGGCCAGCAGAAGCAGGCGCAAAAAAGCCTGCCCGCCTGTGGCAGTGGCTTTGCCTTTGCGCCGACGGATGCGCGCCAAGTCGTCGTCGAGATCCGGGAGCAGCACCATGGGGTCTTCTTTGGCTCAGTTGCGAACGTTTGAGGCCGCACCCAACACCGGGTGGCCGAGAGCGCGGGCGGCAGCGATCAGGCGGGCGTCGATGCTGACCAGGGGCAGTGACCGGCGCAGGGCGAGTTCGAGGTAGGCTGCGTCAAAGGCGCTCAGCCCGTGGGCAGCAGCCAACCGGTCCAGGTTCACAAAATCCGGGACCTCTGAATCGAGGCGCACCGGCAAAGTGCTGAGTTCGGAGGCGATTTCCGCTCGGCGGTGGGCATCGATACGACGCCGTGGCTGCGCGCTCTGCAGGACGTTGGCGCACTCGAAAACCCACAGCGTGGGCGCCCAGATCACTTGCTCGCCCAGCGTATCGAGCAGGTGCTCGGTGAACGGCGTGGCCTCGTCCGCAAAGACCCAGGGCACCGTGACCGATGCGTCGATGCCCCTTCCCGCTGACGCCAGGCCGGACGGCAGCGCCTGGGCCGCTTGGGGGGCCTGGAGCCCCTGAGAACCTCGGGACATCAGCGCCGTCCCGCTTCGATCATGTCCCGTGTCGAGGCCCCGTTGCTGGGCAGCTGTCCCGGCGTTCGACACGGCACTTCGACAAGACGGCTGCGGCAGATCCTGCCCGCAAGGGCGTGCGCCTGGCCGAGCGCGTCCGGGGCCCGGGAAGGCATCAGGCAAGCGACCGGCACGCCGTGCCGGGTGATGACGATCTCCTCCCCGCGCGCAGCCCGCTCGACGAGTTCGGACAGGCGGTTCTTTACTTCGAAGAGGCCGACAGTGGTCAAGCACAGTACCGGCACTCAGTGACCAGCCACCCAGTTTTCGAGCGTGAGTCCTGGGTAAGTGGGGAAGTCCGCTTCATTGTTGGTGACCAGCGTGACCCCCAGGGCCAGCGCGTGGGCCGCGATGAGTTTATCCAGCGCGTCCTTGTTTCTCTCGCGATTGCTGGCGCGAATCGGCCCGTAGGCCCGGGCTGCGCGAACCTCGAAAGCCGCCACCGCGATGTCGTCGAGCAGCCCGTCCAGTGCAGCCTGGTTGTGGTCTTTGGCCGTACCCGAGCACGCCACGCCGTACTCGAGCTCGCCCAGCGTGATGGCAGAGATCACCACCTCACCAACGAAACATTGCGCAAAGCGCGCCGCGACCTCTGGCGGCTGATGCTTCATGAGGTAGATGCAGATGTTGGTGTCGAGCATGTACTTTGGCGTCATAGGGCCTCGCGCTCGCCCTCAATGTTCTCGCCCCGGCCCCCGGCCATGAAATCAGGTGAGAAGCGGGCCAACTTGGCAAGCATGTCGCCCATGCGCCGCTGCGCCGGACGAATTCGCAACTCGTCGCCCTCACGTTCGATGACCAGGTCGATGTCGCAGCTGGGGTATGCCAACTCGGATGGGATGCGTACGGCCTGGGAATTGCCGTTCTTGAACAATTTGGTCGTGGCCATAGTGATCTCTCAAAACCTGATTTCGGATGTACACGTACATCCTTCTGTGTACCGTTTGACTTGTAAACACATGGATGTACAGGGGCGGAACGAAGCCCTCGATACCACCGGAACCCGTGAGCGCGATCGCGCGACCCGCGTAGCACCCAAAACCATACCGATCAAGCACTTGGGCTATTGTGTCCTGGGATTAGTGTATTTGCGGTCCAGTTTCAAGCACCATGATAAGGATACTTATCATGTAGTGAATCTCAACTAGCAGGGACGCGTTTTACGTCTCCACCGCCCTCTTCCTGCTCAGATCAACGCCTCGGCGCGGCGCAAATGCGCTGCGCTTGCCGCCAGCCCGGCGCGCTCCAACGTGGCGATCAGATCGGCTGCGCTTTGTGGCGCGCGGCGCAGGCGCGCGCGCATCGCTTTAATGGCGGCCAGCGCGTCGATCTGACGCAGCTCCAGCTGGTTAAGCACGAAGTCGTCGGGATGAAGCGCCTCAATGTTGTAGCGGCCCAAAACCTCCGCAGGAAAGTCCTTGAGGTTGAACGTCACGATCGCGTCAACATGGCCCGTGATGGCGGCCGCCAGAACATGCCGATCGTCGGCATCGGGCAAAGCCAGCCCATCGATCAGCGCTTCGTAGTTTTCGATCAGGCAATCCGGAACGCTCCGGTTCATGAGTGCCACTAGCTGCGGCAGACGCTCGGCAAGCTCAGGTCGATTCATAGCCAGGTTGTGTGTCCACTCGTCGTGAATGCGAGCCGTCCACCGCGCGTGGTAGAGCCCATCGACCGCCAAGCTCAGCAGGAGATCGCGCAACGGCGCCGGATAGAGCGTGTTGGCATCGAGGAGCGCCGTATAGCGAGCCGACCCAGCCATCAGTAGCCCAGTTGGAGGTCTTGCGACAGGTCGGCCAGCTCCTGCAGCGCCATCTCCGACTCCAGGCGCTGGACGGCCTGATAGCGGCGAAGCTCAGTGAACTCGATGCGGCGATGACGTCCGACCTTGCGGCATTTGAGGCGCCCAGCTTCAACTTCCTTGATCACGAAGGGGCGAGAGACGTTCAGGAACGCGGCCGCCTTTTGAGTCGTCAGTTCGTGGTTCTGCGGTACCAGCATCACCGGGCGCTGCTGCGCCATCATGCCGAGCATCTCGGCAAAGAAACGCAGGGCCATCGGAGGCAACTCCAGCACCGGGGCGTCGGTCATGACGCCATCCTGATCGACCAAGGCGATCCGATGCGCTCGCGAGTGATCCAGGGCCGCCATGAGGCAACGCTGTGCGACCTTGGCCAGCTCGGCGTCCTTCTCGCTGACCACGGGCTCGAGCAAGTCGGGTGTTGTCATGACAGCTCCAATGGCTTGGTTGAACGGGTCACCTGGATTTTCAAGCATCTAGAAACTATACGCCCATTCGCAATATTCGATGCAATCGAATTAAACGAATTGCCTCGGCGGAGGCGGCATAGCTTCCCGGTTTCACTAAATTCCGCACTGCTGTGCCAGCGAGACCGCGCTGGACGAAATCGAGGATGCAGAAAGCGTCACCGCCCTGAGGTCGCGCTCTTGGATGGATGTTGAGCCGCCCTGCGTCATGTCAACGTTTGCACTTCGGCCGAAGTGTTGAGAAGGCCAAGCCGAAGCGTATGGCAACCGGGTTGCCATAGGCCTTGGAACTACGCTTTCAGTGCTGTGACGATCGCCTTCAGCACGGCCAGGTGTCGGTCGTCACTAACGCGGGCGGCTTCAATCTGAATTGTCAACCGCCCTGCTCTATCCCTTGACCAGCGTCCTACCTGCTTCCCATCAACCTCCAGCGGCTGATTTGCATGATCGGCAGCCTCGTTTAAGACACCAGTAAGTGCGACTACGACAGCGGCCGCAGCTTTTGGGCGCTCCTGCGCACGGAGCTTCTCCGCCCTGCGAAGTACGCCTTTCCGATCCGCTTCGAGTGCGGACGCAATACTCTTCGCGTGTCGGTGCTGGATTTCAAGGGGAGACCTGAAGCACTCGGCGACCGGCGCCGGAAGGTCTGCCACCAGTAGGACGTTCGCCACCCAGGTGTGTGAGACGCCCAGTGCCTCAGCCAGCCTGCGGTTGGACGGATACAGCTTCTCGTCGAGGGCGCGGCGGTACATCGTTCCCTGCTCGTACGGCGAGAGGTCCGCACGCTCCCGGTTCTCCCGGTCCATGGCAGAGAACAGTTCTTGATCAGACACAGCGGTGGTGTCGATGGTGGCAAGGACCGGGATACCCAGATCACTACACGCTCGGTGGCGGCGATGTCCGAAAACGATTTCGTATCGACCGGGTTGGTCGATCAGCAAACGTACCGAGATCGGCTGCACGTTGCCGCCGGCCATCTCGATGTCTTGCTTCAGCCTGGCGAACTCCGCGGTGCTGAAGGAGTCGGGATGACGGTTGGCCCATCGACTTGGCACGACCGCTTGCGGATCAAGCTTTCGTGTTGGTGTTGAGCCCTCGTGCTCTTTGAGTCGATCTCGCAGCTTTCCGAGCTCCCCCTCGACAGCCAACATCTGACCGCGAAACTGCAGCATCTGGCCTGGCCCAGTCCTGGCGGCCACACCGGTCGCAACTGGCGGAAACTTTGGTTGAGGCTGTTGCGAGTTGACTGCGGTCTGGCCATCTACTGGTGCGGGACTTGGCGCGGGTGGTCTGGCCTCCGCAGCCGCTGGCGCATCTTCGGGCAGCTGCAAGTTCTCAGTCATGGCGAGGAGCTTCGACTTGGTACTCATTTCAGCGCCCTTCTTGTGTGGCAACCTGGTTGCCAATCAACATCACACCTGCATTTAAGGACCCGTCCAGGATCGGCCCCAGGAGTGGCAACCTGGTTGCCACCTCGCCGTAACTTGGCGCATTCGGACTGGATTGGCAACCCGGTTGCCAGACTAAACCAGACCTCATGACGTCGCCCTACGCGCTCGCCATGCTTCCACGACCGACTCCTCGACGAGGTCAACGAATCGGTCGTACGTGTCGATGGCGCGCTTGTAGGTCTTGGCCGCTCCGTCGTACTTCTGAACGTCATATACCGTCGCAAACTCAGCTGACTTGTTGCTGGTAACAGAAGTCTTGGGAATCTCCACCGGCAAGACAAACTCACCGTAGGTAGCCTGGATCCATTGGCGAACTGCAGGCGACGCTGCGTCGGCCTGGTCCACGCGGCTCAGCAGCACATGCAGGAAGTCAAAGACCTTCTGTGCGCCCTCAGGCTCTTGCTGATCAAGATTGGTCCCGAGGTCAGCAAGCAAGGACCAGAACTGCGCCGAGCTGGCAAAGTCCAGACCCGAAGGCGGTACAGGAACGATGACGCCGTCGGCGGCCCACAACCCGTTGATCGTCACGTACGAAAGCGATGGGGGCGTGTCGATGACGATTACATCGTACAAATCGCGGACAGGCTCAAGGCCCGCATTTAGGACGTCCCAGAACCTAGCGCCGGCTTCCTGCATTTGGCGTGC
>JBBQXN010000125.1:0-6974 GCA_038209585.1 Burkholderiales bacterium | reverse complement strand
TGGGGTGCATCTGGCGCACCAGGTTGCCGCCGTCTGCGCCAGATTTGGCGCCCAGGCAGCCGGTGACGACGACGCGGCCGTTTTCAGCCAGCGCTTCGCCAATGGTGTCCAGGCTTTCCTTCACCGCATCGTCGATGAAGCCGCAGGTGTTGACGATGACCAGGTCGGCACCGGCAAAGGTTCGGGATGTCTCATAGCCCTCGGCGCGCAGTTGCGTCAGGATGAGTTCAGAGTCGGTCAGCGCTTTGGGGCAGCCGAGCGAAATGAAAGCGATCGTGGGGATCGTCTGCGCCGCTGCTTCAGCGGTCAGGGTGGTGGATTCAGTCATCTGCTGATTTTCACTCATGCATGCGGGCGAAGAACCCGCTTAGTTTCGGGCTCTGCCCTGTGTTGCGGCAAACCGAACCCCACGGGCCCTCCCTGCCCGACCCTGCGCGCCCTTCACCAGAGAGTAAACATGACTCCGACCCCGAAGAATCCACTCAGCCTTTATCTGGTGCGCCATGGTCAGACCGAGTGGGCGCTGACAGGCCAGCACACCGGCAACACCGACGTTCCGCTGAATGGATCGGGCTGCCATTGATTCATGCACAGCATTTCCTCATCGGCACCGCCTCGCTCAGCGTGCTGGGCTATACACCGCATCACCCGGATCACCCGCATCACCCGGATGTTCGCGTGATTTCGCTTTGGAACGCCACGCCGGCCATGCTCAACAGCACTGCCTGAACCACGCCAACCCCACTGCCCTGTCTGGGTTGCCAGGGTTCAGGCCATGCGCTCCGTCGCAGCTGAATAGTCGCCCTGTCGCGCCGCGCGGTTGCACGCCGCGCGGTGCAGCAATGCGCGCTGGGCCTGCGCGGCGTTGCCGGGCTCGCCCCGCCACAGCTCCAGCGCCGGCTGCTGGATGGCACGCCCGAAAGAAAACGTCAGCGCCCAGGGCAGACGGCCCTGGCTGCGCTGGTTCATGGCGTTCAGCCGCACTGAAGCCAGCTCAGGGCTCTGGCCGCCCGACAGGAACGCGACGCCCGGCACGGCAGCAGGCACGGCGCGCAGCAGGGCCGCCACCGTGGCGGCCGACACTTCCTTCACGCTGTCTTGGTGGGCGCAGTCCAGACCCGGCAGCAGCATGTTCGGCTTGAGCACCATGCCTTCCAGCAACACGCCCTGAATATGCAGTTGCTCGAACACCTCGTCGAGCACTTGCGCGCTCACCTCGGCACAACGCTGCAGCGTGTGATGGCCAGCCATGATCACTTCGGGTTCCACCACGGGCACCATTCGCGCTTCCTGACACAAGGCCGCATAACGCGCCAGCGCATGGGCATTGACTGACAAGCAAGCCGTGCTCGGCAGCCCCGGGCCGATCGCGATCACCGCGCGCCATTTGGCGAAGCGTGCGCCGATGGCGTGATACGCCGCCAAGCGCGCACGCAAACCGTCCAGGCCTTCAGTGACTGTCTCACCCGGGTGCCTGGCCAATGCCTTGGCGCCGGTATCGACCTTGATACCCACCACGATGCCTGCGTCGGTCAGCACCTGCACGAAGGAGGTTCCGTTGGCGCATCGCTGGTAAATCGTTTCGTCGTAAAGGATGGCGCCGCTGATGCTCTCGTTCAGCCCCCGTGTGGTGACGATCAGCTCGCGCCAAGAGCGACGCACTTCCTCGGTCTGCGACATGCCCAGCGCGGCGAAGCGCTTGTTGCACGTGGAGTTGCTCTCGTCCATCGCCAGCAAACCCTTGCCGGTGCCCACCATGCGCCGCGCTGTTTCCATGAGGTCCAGCGCGCTCATCGGGCGCCGCACTTCCGATGGCAGGCCACCGGCATGTCCCGGCAAAGCTTGCACGGCCACAACAGCTCGCTCCCATCGCCATGCGCCACGTTGTTCTCCGGCCTTGACCCACGGGTTCGCGGGTCGAAGCCGCATGGTGCAGGGGGATGGCTCCAAGTTCTGTACGGCAACGAACGCAGTCGGTCACCGGGGGCAACCGGCCAGCAACTGGGCGCTGCGTCCGAGGGGTCAGCCCAGCCGCTCAGGCCAGTTGGTCAACCAACAACTGTGCAGCCTCGCTGACGGTGACATCGGCTGTGCGCAGCGTCAATTCCGGTTCCAACGGCGCCTCGTAGGGCGAACTGATGCCGGTGAAGGCTGGCAGCAAACCCTGGCGCGCTCGCTTGTACAGGCCCTTGGGATCGCGGGCTTCGGCCAAGGCCAGCGGGGTGTCGATGAAGACTTCAATGAATCGCCCGGGCTCGAACAAGGCGCGGGCCAAAGCCCGGTCGGCGCGGAAAGGGGAGATCAAGGCTACGACGACGACCAGGCCGGCGTCGGCCATCAGCCTGGCCACTTCAGCGGTACGGCGAACGTTCTCAGCGCGGTCGGCCGCGCTGAAACCCAAATCGCGCGTCAAGCCACGGCGTAATTCGTCGCCGTCCAGCACCACGGCATGTCGCCCCAGTTCGCGCAATCTCGCGCAGGCCGCTTGCGCGATGGTCGATTTGCCGGCACCTGACAGCCCAGTCAGCCAGAGCACGGGCGCTGGTGAAACCATCGATGACGCAGCTGGCAGGATGCTCAAGATACGGAATGCCGGGCTTGCATCTCGGCGCAGCAGATAAAGACAGCCACGCGCCAAAAACGCTCAGCGCTTGGCAGGAAAGCCCGGCACGCCTGGAAACAAGCTGCCTGCCTTCTGCATCTGCTCGAAAAGACCACGGCTTTGTTCGACATAGCTGCCCATCAGGCCCTGCAGGGCCACGGGCTGGCCGCTGAGAAACTGCGTCCACAGCTCGGGCGACAACTGCTGCGGGTCGTACACGCCCTTGCTGCCTTGTAAAAACTGCCCCTGCAGTTCCGTGAAGGCCTGCAGGTTCTTTTCCAGCATCGTGCCCATCACGCCCTGCATGGCATGGCCATAGAAACGGATGATCTGCGCCAGCGCCTGCTTGCTGAACATCGGCACCCCACCCGACTCTTCTTCCAGAATGATCTGCAGCAGGATGCTGCGTGTCAGGTCTTCTGCCGTCTTCGCGTCGCGCACCTCGAAATCTTCGCCCGCCAGCACCATCTGCTTCACGTCGGCCAGGGTGATGTAGCTGCTGGTACGCGTGTCGTACAGGCGGCGGTTGGGGTACTTCTTCAGCGTGCGAACCGTGCCGGGCATACCGGGCGTGCCGGGGGCGCTGTCGGTGCTGTACTCAGCCGTGTCAGCGGGTGAATCCTTGGCCTTGGCTCGGCGGGAGGTCGGCATGCGGGCGCTTTCGGCTGGTGCTTGGGGTTTGCATCATTCTAGGGAGCGCTGCCCTTGGCCAAGCTGCCGGTTTTCCCTGCAGCCAGCGTCTTTCAACGCGCGCGGCAAACGGCCACGAAATCAGGGTTGTCGAACCCGGGTTTGCCGTAGCGCAGCGGCAGGCCCTGCAGGTCCAGAACCTGGCCACCGGCGGCCATCAGCACGGCATGACCAGCAGCGGTGTCCCATTCCATGGTGCGCCCGAAGCGCGGGTAGACATCGGCTTCACCCGCGGCCAACAAACCGAACTTCAAAGCCGAACCGGCGGGGAGACGCTGGAAAACGTTCTGCTTACTTAACCAGGCCTCCAAAGCCGGACTATGGCCATGGGCGCGGCTCACAGCCATCGTGGCCCCTTGCGCCGGGCAAGTGCGGCAGGCAATGCGCCGCCGGCCGGCGGCGTCTTGCAGCCAGGCGCCCGGGCTCGCTGGGTCTGCCCGTGCGCCCGCCACACCCGCAAACATGCGGCCCAACGCCGGCGCATACACCACGCCCAACACAGGCACACCATCTTCGACAAGCGCAATGTTGACTGTGAACTCGCCGTTGCGCAGCACGAACTCGCGCGTGCCGTCCAGCGGGTCCACGAGCCAGAAAGAGCGGCCCACCTGCGGCGCGCCGCTGCGCGACACCGCTTCTTCGGCCACCACCGGCACATCTGGCAGCAGGGCCTGCAGCGCAGGTGTGATGTGCGCTTCTGAACGCTCGTCGGCTTCGGTCAGCTGCGAATGGTCAGCCTTGGTCTGTACCGCAAAAGGCTGGGCATAGACCGACAGGATCAGCTCGCCAGCCGCCACGGCAATGGCTTCAACTTCAGCCAGCAGGGCCGCCGCATTGACGGGCTTCATGCGGCCTGCACACGGCTGCCCTGGCCTTGCCTACCGCGCACCCGGTTCACCCCGCGGGCCAGCAGACGCCAAACGAAGCGCAGCATCAGCAGCGTGGCCACGGCTTCCAGCCCTGTAAGCAAGAAGGCCAGGAAGGGCCCGCGCTGTTCCGCGCGGCGGCTGTACTTGGCCACCACGCCATCGCGGGCAATTTCGATGCTGTCGTAGAAGCTGGGGATCACCAGCAGCGTCAGGAAGGTGCTGGTGATGGTGCCGCCGATGATGGCCACGGCCATGGGCCGATAGAACTCACCGCCCTCGCCTATGCCGATGGCCACTGGCAGCATGCCGGCCACCAGTGCAAACGTGGTCATCAGGATCGGCCGTAGCCGTTTACGGCCAGCGGCCATCAGCGCTTCTTCACGCTGCACGCCTGCGGCTTCCAGGTTGCGCGCGGCGTCCAGCAGCAAGATGGCGTTCTTGGCCACCAGGCCCATGAGCATGATCACGCCGATGAAGCTCATCAGGTTCAGCGTGCCGCCCGTGAGCAGCAAGGCCACGACCACGCCGATCAGCGACAGCGGCAGCGACAGCATCACCGCCAGCGGCGCGGTGAAGCTGCCGAACTGCATCACCAGGATCAGGTACATCAGCGCGATGCCCGAGACCAGGGCCGTTCCCATGGCGCCGAATACGGCTTGCTGGTCGCGCGAGGCGCCGGCCAGTTCCAGCCCATAACCCGGCGGGAAGTTGATCGCGCGCGCCAGCTTCATGGCGTCCTGCGTCACCTCACCCGGGCTGCGCCCCTGGGCGTTGGCCGCCACGCTGATGGTGCGCATGCCGTCGGAATGCTGGATCTGGCTCGGGCCCTTACCCATGGTGACGGTGGCAATCTGCTCCAGCGGCACCATGCGGTTGCTGCCCGAGACGGCGATCGGCAGCCGCTCGATGTTGCCGGCGTCCACCCGGTCGCTGGGGTGCAGGCGCACGGCTACATCGCGCGTCTCGCCGACCGGGTCTACCCAATCGCCCACTTCCACACCCGCGAACGCCACGCGCAAGGCCTGCGCAGCGTCGTTGGCTGAGATGCCCAGCGAATTGGCCAGGCCACGGTCCAGCTCGATCTTCAGCTCGTCTTGCGGGTCTTGTTCCGACAAGCCCACATCCACCGCGCCCGGCACCTTGCGCAAGTCGGTCATGAATTGCGTGGTGATCTCCAGCAGCTTGCGTGAGTCGGTGCCGGTGAACCGTATCTGCACAGGCTTCTGTGCACCGTTGCTCAAGTCTTCCAGCACGGTGTATTCGGCCCCCACCAAGCGCTCGGTCAACAGGCGCAAATCGGCGGCGATGGCCACATGGCTGCGCGTGCGCTCCGTACTCTTGCCGATGTCTACATAAATGCGCCCACCGCCTGCGCGCACCTGGCTGTTGGTGGCCTTGGTTTCCGGCAAGGTACGCGCCAGCGCTGCGGCGGCTTCGATTTTCATGCGCGCATATTCGAGGCTGCTGCTGCTGGGTGTGCGCACTTCGATAGACAGGGTGCCGGCATCGGAATTGGGCAGAAAACTCGAACCGCCGAACAAGGCGTGCAAGGCCACGGCGGCCACCAGGCTGAGTGCGGCAAACATCGCCATCAGGCGCCGGTGGTTCAAGGCCCAGCGGATGACGCTTCCATAGCGCTCGCACTGGTGGTCGAACCACTGGTTGAAGCGCTGCAATTGCCGGCTCAGGCCCTTCTTCGGGGCGCTGTGGTGCCCAGGGGGGTCGCCCCAGTAGGCGCTCAGCATCGGGTCCAGCGTGAAGGCAATCAGCAGACTCACCACCACCGAAGCCACCACGGTGACGGCAAAAGGCCGAAACCATTCACCCGACACCCCAGGCATGAAGGCCACGGGCACGAAAACCGCCACGATGCTGAGGGTGGTGGCAGCCACGGCCAGGCCGATTTCGGCTGTGCCGTTCAGTGCCGCAGTGCGGCGGTCTTCGCCCATTTCCATGTGGCGCACGATGTTTTCCCGCACCACGATGGCGTCGTCGATGAGCACGCCAATGGCCAGCGACAAGCCCAGCAGGCTCATGAAATTCAGTGTGAAGCCAAACAACCACACGGCGATGAAAGCCGCGATCACGCTGGTGGGCAGGCTGAGCGCCGTGATGAGCGTGGAGCGCCAGGAATTCAGAAACAGGTAGACCACGAACACCGTCAAGCCCGCGCCGAAGACCAGGGCGTGAATCACGTTGTAAAGGCTGTTGGAGGCGTCTTCTCCGCCGTCCTGCGTCACTTCCAGCCGCGTGCCTTCAGGCAGCTCCTTGTTCACTTCGCCGACCAGATTACGCACGCGCTCTGCCACCGAAACGGTGCTGCCTTCACTGGTGCGCGTGACCGACAGGCCCACGTTGGGGTTGCCGTTGCGCTGCGAGAAGCCGCCGATTTCGGCGAAACCGTCGGCCACCGTGGCCACTTGCGACAAGCGCACGATTTCGTTGCCGCGCCGCTTGATGGCGATCTGCTCGAATTCACGCGGGCTTTCGATGCGGCCGACCAGGCGGATGCTCTGGTCTTCCAGCCGCCCGCGTATCTTGCCCACGGGCGCAGTAGCGTTCTGCGCGCGCAGCGCCGCCACCACTTCAGTCACCGAAACCTCGTACTGGCGCAGCTTTTCTGCATGCAGCAGCACTGTCAATTCGCGCCGCAAAGCACCGTTGACGTTGACGTTGCCCACCCCGGCCAGGCCACGAAAGCGGTCTGCCAAGTCGTCTTCGGCCAGGCGCGAGATGGTGGCGAAGTCTTGCGTGCTGGAAGACAGCGCCAGCTGCATGATGGGCTGCGCAGCGGGGTCCAGGCGCGTCAGCAC
>JBBQXN010000124.1:0-7470 GCA_038209585.1 Burkholderiales bacterium | reverse complement strand
TGCGGCGCTGGAACGCAATAAGGTGATGGCCATTGCGCCACCAGCAGGTACCAAGTTCGACCCCCATCAGCACCAGGCAATCAGCGTGGTACCGGCAGAACAAGACGCCAACACGGTGGTCAGCGTGCTGCAAAAGGGCTATCTCATCGCCGACCGCGTGCTGCGCCCGGCCCTGGTGACCGTGGCCGCATCGAAATAACTCGGTCCACCCCTCGCGCGCCTTGAAAGGCGGCGAGTTATCCACAAATTCAAAACATTAGACCTACTCCACAGGAGCTTCAAAAATGGGCAAGATCATCGGCATCGACCTGGGCACCACCAATTCGTGCGTGGCCATCATGGAAGGCAACACCACCAAGGTGATCGAGAACAGCGAGGGTGCACGCACCACGCCGTCGATCATTGCTTACCAGGAAGACGGCGAAATCCTGGTGGGTGCCAGCGCCAAGCGCCAGAGCGTGACCAACCCGCGCAACACGATCTACGCATCCAAGCGCTTGATCGGCCGCAAGTTCACGGAAAAGGAAGTGCAGAAGGACATCGACCTGATGCCCTACAAGATCGCGGCCGCCGACAACGGCGACGCCTGGATCGAAGTGCGCGGCAAGAAGCTGGCACCGCCGCAGATCAGCGCTGAAATCCTGCGCAAGATGAAGAAGACGGCAGAAGACTACCTGGGCGAAGAGGTGACCGAGGCCGTCATCACCGTGCCCGCCTACTTCAATGACGCCCAGCGCCAAGCCACCAAAGACGCTGGCCGCATTGCTGGTCTGGATGTCAAACGCATCATCAACGAGCCCACGGCAGCCGCCCTGGCCTTCGGGCTGGACAAGCACGGCAAGGGCGACCGCAAGATCGCGGTGTTCGACCTGGGCGGCGGCACCTTCGACATCAGCATCATCGAGATCGCCGATGTCGACGGTGAAAAGCAGTTCGAGGTGCTTTCCACCAACGGTGACACCTTCCTGGGCGGTGAAGACTTCGACCAGCGCATCATCGACTTCATCGTCACCGAGTTCAAAAAGGAACAAGGCGTCGATCTGACCAAGGACGTGCTGGCCCTGCAGCGCCTGAAGGAAGCGGCCGAAAAGGCCAAGATCGAGCTGAGCAACAGCACGCAGACCGATGTCAACCTGCCTTACATCACGGCAGATGCCTCGGGCCCGAAGCACCTGAACATTAAGTTGACGCGCGCCAAGCTTGAAAGTCTGGTCGACGAGTTGATTGCACGCACGATGGAACCCTGCAAGATCGCCGTGAAGGACGCTGGCGTGAAGCTCAGCGACATCGATGACGTGATCCTGGTCGGCGGCATGACCCGCATGCCCAAGGTGCAGGAGATGGTGAAGGAGTTCTTCGGCAAAGAACCGCGCAAGGACGTGAACCCCGACGAAGCAGTGGCTGTGGGTGCTGCCATCCAGGGTCAGGTGCTGGGCGGTGAGCGCAAGGACGTGCTGCTGCTCGACGTCACCCCACTGAGCCTGGGCATCGAGACCCTGGGCGGCGTGATGACGAAGATGATCAAGAAGAACACCACCATCCCGACCAAGTTCAGCCAGACCTTCAGCACCGCCGACGACAACCAGCCCGCAGTGACGATCAAGGTCTACCAGGGCGAACGCGAGATGGCCACCGGCAACAAGAGCCTGGGTGAATTCAACCTCGAAGGCATTCCGCCGGCTTCGCGCGGCCTGCCGCAGATCGAGGTGACTTTCGACATCGATGCCAACGGCATCTTGCACGTAGGCGCCAAGGACAAAGCCACGGGCAAGGAAAACAAGATCACCATCAAGGCCAACTCCGGCTTGTCGGAAGCCGAGATCGAAAAGATGGTGAAAGACGCTGAAGTCAACGCCGCTGAAGACGCGAAGAAGCTTGAACTCGTGCAGGCCCGCAACCAGGCCGACGCCACCGTGCATTCGGTGAAGAAGAGCCTGGCCGAGCATGGCGAGAAGCTGGAAGGGGCAGAAAAAGAGTCGATCGAGGCGGCGCTGAAGGAAGTTGAAGAAGCGATGAAGGGCGAAGACAAGGCCGTGATCGAAGCCAAGACCGAAGCCCTGATGACGTCGAGCCAGAAATTGGGCGAGAAGATGTATGCCGACGCGCAGGCAGCGGCTGCAGGTGCCGGCACAGGCGCAGGCGGCGGTGCTGAAGCTGGTTCCTCCACAAGCGGCGACGCGCCGAACAACAAGTCCGACGACGACAACGTGGTCGACGCGGAATTCAAGGAAGTCAAGAAGTGACGTGCTGTCAGGCCGGGAAGGCCTGACACCCACTTTCGCCGCGTGAGGGGTGCCAGGCCTGGCTTGCACCCCCACGCGGCGGTTTCACTTATTTACTGACAAACCTTCTCAAGAATATTCACATGGCCAAACGCGACTTCTACGACATCCTCGGCGTGCCAAAGAACGCCACCGACGACGACATCAAGAAGGCCTACCGTCGCCTGGCGGCCAAACACCACCCAGACCGCCATCAAGGCGAAGCCGCCGTGGCGGCCGAAGAGAAATTCAAGGAAGCCAAGCTGGCCTACGAGATGCTCTCCGACCCGCCAAAGCGCGCCGCCTACGACCAGTACGGCCATGCCGGCGTCGACCCCAACATGGGCGGCCGTGGCGGGCCGGGCGCCGAGGGCTTTGGCGGCTTTGCCGAGGCTTTCGGCGATATCTTCGGCGACATCTTCGGCGGCGCAGCCGGGGCCGGTGGTGCGGCGGGTGCACGGCGCGGACCGGGCGGGCAGCAGGTCTACCGAGGCAGCGACTTGTCGTATGCCATGGAAATCACGCTGGAAGAAGCGGCCAACGGGCGCGAAACGCAGATCCGCGTGCCCAGTTGGGAAGGCTGTGAAACCTGCAAAGGCACGGGTGCCAAACCGGGCACCAGCGCCAAGACCTGCAGCACCTGCAGCGGCGCTGGCACCGTGCATATGCGTCAGGGCTTCTTCAGCATCCAGCAAGCCTGCCCGCAGTGCCAGGGCACCGGCAAGATCATTCCCGAACCCTGCACCACGTGCAATGGCGCGGGCCGCATCAAGAAGCAGAAGACGCTGGAAGTGAAGATTCCAGCCGGCATCAGCGAAGGCATGCGCATCCGCAGTGCTGGCAACGGCGAACCTGGTACCAACGGCGGGCCGCCTGGCGACCTGTACATCGAGATTCGCGTCAAGCAGCACGAGATCTTCGAGCGCGACGGCGACGACCTGCATTGCACCGTGCCCGTGGCGCTGACCACGGTGGCCCTGGGCGGCACCATCGAAGTGCCCACGCTGGGCAGCAGGGCCGAGATCGAACTGCCCGAAGGCACGCAGCACGGCAAGACCTTTCGCCTGCGCGGCAAGGGTATCAAGGGCTTGCGCAGCAGCTACCCCGGCGACCTGTATTGCCACATCGCGGTGGAAACGCCCGTGAAGATCACCGAACACCAGCGCAAGCTGCTGAAAGAACTGGACGAATCGTTCCGCAAGGGAGGAGAGCGCCACTCCCCCACGTCCAAAAGTTGGGCCGATCGGGTGAAAGACCTGTTCAAGTAAGGGCTTCATCAGGCCGATAGCCCGGGAACAAACCCGTGCTATCCGCCTGAATCATGAGTCTCACCATCTTTTCCAGTCAGCAAGGGCTGATCGAACGCGCCCGCGCGGCGAGCTGAGCAGCATGGAGTTGCTCGACAAAGAAGTTCCGGGCAGCACCGCCTTGGTCATCGACGGCAACCCGATATCGCGCAGCGTGATGACGCAGAACCTGCGCGAGTTCGGTTTCGGCGCGGTCAAGTCGGTCGGCCGCTTGATCGACGCCCGCGAGCTGCTCGAACAGCGGCGTTTTGATGTCGTGATCTGCGACTACCACTTCGAGAACAGCAACGAGTCGGGCCAAGACCTGCTCGAAGAACTGCGGCGCGAGCAGATGCTGCCCTATTCCACCGTCTTCATCATGGTCACGGGCGAGGCCACCTATCAAAAGGTGGCTGAAGCGGCGGAAACGGCGCTGGACAGTTACATGATCAAGCCGTTCAGCGCCAATGCTTTGTTCCTGCGCGTGAAGGAGTCGCGCCAGCGCAAGCGTTTGCTCAAGAACATCTTCGTGGCCATGGAGCAGCGTGACTTCGATCTGGCCATCGGCCTTTGTCTGGAACGTTTCGAGCAGCGACAGATTTACTGGCTCTACGCTGCGCGCATTGGCGCAGAACTGCTGCTGCAGCAACGCCGTCACGACGAAGCAACCATCTTGTACGAAGCCATCGTGGCTGCGCATGCCATCCCTTGGGCGCGGCTGGGCGTGGCACGGGTACAGCTGGCCAATGGCGACCTGTCAATGGCCAGGAGAACGCTGGAAGCACTGACGGACGACACGCCGCAATACGCCGATTCCTACGATGTGCTGGGCAAGGTACAGATGGAGCAGGGCCAGATCAAGCAGGCCCTGGAAACGTACCGCATGGCGGCCGAGATCACGCCGGGTTGCATTCTGCGCTTGCAGCACTGCGGCACGCTGGCCTTCTATGCCGGCGACACGACCACTGCCGTGCGCATGCTGGAACGCACCTGGGTCATGGGCAGCAAATCGCGGCTGTTCGATGTGCTGTCGATGATGTTGCTGGCCTTCCTGCGCTTCGACGCGCAGGACACACGCGGTTTGGCCACTTGCCTGGAAGTACTGAACCGATTTGCCAGCCAGTACCCCAAATCGCTGCGCCTGCGCCGCATGGCCGAACTGGGGCGCCTCCTGACAGGTTTGCTGGAAGGTCGGGTGGCGCATCACGTGATCCAGGCGCGCAGCTTGCTGGAAACGGTGCAACACCCAGACTTCGACATGGAAGCGGCCACCAACAGCCTTTCGCTGTGGGCCAGATTGACCCGATACGGCGTGGAAAACGAAGAACTGTCTGAGGTGGTGGCGCGTATCGGGCTGCGCTTTTCAGTGTCCAAGGCATCCACCGAAGTTCTGGCCAGTGCGATGTACAAGTACCCCGAAGCCGAAGAGTGGGTACGCCAGACGCATGTCCAGGTGATGCATCTGGCCGAAACAGCGATGAATCACTCCGTGCGCGGCGAGCCTGCGATGGCTGTGAGCATGCTGCTGGTGCGTGGCGGCGATACCGGCAACGCCAAGCTCATCGAGATGGCCACTGCCGTTGCGCAACGCCACAAAGAACGCATTCCAGACGTAGAAGCCCTGCTGGTACAGGCGACAACGCTGTCGCACCGCTACTGCCAGCCCATGTCGCACATCGCGGGTGTGCGCCGCAGCAACCGATCGGCTGGTGGCATGGTGTTGAAACGCTAGGCTCGCAGGAACAGGCTGCGGCGCGCAGTACCGGGTGGGCCGAACACAGTGGTGTGTAGTGCGCGGTCCGTACTCAGTACTCGTCGCTCAAGCCATGGCCAGCCGCCAGATTGTCAAAGCGCGTCAACGGCCGCAGGAAGGTCAGTTTGACCGTACCCACAGGTCCGTTGCGCTGTTTGCCGATGACGATCTCTGCCACGCCCGGCTCCTTGCTGTCCTTGTTGTAGTAATCGTCGCGGTAGATGAACATGATCACGTCGGCGTCTTGCTCGATGGCACCCGACTCGCGCAAGTCGCTCATCATCGGGCGCTTGTCGGTGCGCGTCTCGACACTGCGGTTCAGCTGCGACAGCGCGATCACCGGGCATTGCAGTTCTTTGGCCAAGGCCTTCAGGCCGCGGCTGATTTCGCCGATCTCGGTGGCGCGGTTCTCATCGCTGCTGCTGCTGCCGCTCATCAGCTGCAAATAGTCGATGACGATCAGACCCAGCGTGCCGAACTGCCGCGCCATGCGTCGCGCGCGGGCGCGCAATTCGGCAGAATTCAACGCCGGCGTCTCATCGATGAACATCTGCACCTGCTGCAGTTTTTCCACCGCTTCGGGCAGGCGCTCCCACTCTTCCTTGTCCAGACGGCCGGTACGCAGGTTTTGCTGGTTGATGCGCCCCAGGCTGCCCACCAGGCGCAGTGCCAATTGCGAAGCACCCATTTCCATCGAGAACACCAGCACTGGCAGGCCTTCGTTCACCGCCACGTTCTCGGCGATATTCAGCGCGAAGGCGGTCTTGCCCATCGAGGGCCGTGCCGCCAGCACGATGAGGTCGCCCTTCTGCAGGCCGGCCGTCATCTTGTCCAGGTCATAGAAACCTGTACGAACGCCTGTGACTTCTTCGGCGCCGTTGTCATGCAGTTCCTGCACGCGGTCGATGAGTGAGACAACGAGCTTGTCTATGCTCTGAAAGCCCTGCTTCTGGCGGGACCCTTCTTCTCCGATCTTGAAGATCTTGGTCTCGGCTTCGTCCAGGATGGTGCTGACCTGCCGGCCCTGCGGGTTGAAGGCCGTGGTGGCGATCTCGTCGCTGGCACCGATGAGTTTGCGCAGGATCGAGCGCTCGCGCACGATCTCTGCGTAGCGCCGCATGTTGGCCGCACTGGGCACGCTTTGCGCCATGGCGTTCAGATAGGCCAACCCGCCTGCGTCCTCGGCCTTGCCCAGGCTTTGCAATTGCTCGAAAACTGTGATGACGTCGGCTGGCTTGCTTTGCGACACCAGCGCGCCCACAGCGCCGTAGATCAGGCGGTGTTCGTAGCGGTAGAAGTCGTCGGGGGTCAGCAAGTCGGCCGCGCGGTCCCAGGCCAGGTTGTCCAGCAACAGACCACCCAGCACGCTTTGCTCGGCTTCGACGGAATGGGGTGGCACGCGCAGGCGCGCGACTTCTTCGTCGCGTGGGCCGCTGTTCAGATTGCCTCTGGGGTCGGTGAGTGTTTGCATGGTGTGGGCATCCTAGGCCCAGTGGCCTGGATCGGGTGTTCACAAGCCTCTGCAAAGCCTGTGTACAAGTTGTGCAGACGTAAAAAAGCCGGCGGCTGCCGGCTTCTCAGCAGTATCAGAGCGCTTTAGTCGACCTGAGGCACGACGTGAATGAAGACCTCGATCACCACATCGGTGTGCGGCGCCACGCTCACAGGGTGCTCACCCACGGTCTTCAGCGGACCCGTGGGCATGCGCACTTGCGATTTCTGTACCGCCATGCCGGCCTTGGTCAGTGCTTCAGCCACGTCGGCATTGGTGACCGAACCGAACAAGCGGCCGTCAACGCCGGCCTTCTGCGCGATACGAACCGTCTTGCCGGTCATTTTTTCGCCCAGAGCCTGCGCGGTGGCCAGCTTGGCGGCAGCGACTTTCTCAAGTTCGGCGCGGCGGCCTTCAAATTCCTTCATCGCCGATTCGGTGGCGCGGCGCGCCAACTTGGTCGGGATCAGGAAATTGCGGGCGTAGCCGTCTATGACCTTGACGACATCGCCCAGGTTGCCGAGCTTGCCGACCTTTTCAAGAAGAATGATTTGCATGTCGAGTTCCTCAGACCTTGTGTTGATCAGAGTACGGCAGCAGGGCCAGGAAGCGCGCACGCTTGATGGCCGTGGTCAGCTGGCGCTGGTAATAAGCGCGCGTGCCCGTCAAGCGAGCCGG
>JBBQXN010000123.1:0-7493 GCA_038209585.1 Burkholderiales bacterium | reverse complement strand
GCGGGCCCTTTCAGCGCCAGCCCGGCCGCAGCGGCGCACAATCCGCGCGATGAAAATCGCCGCCTTGCAGATGGTGTCCACACCCGATGTGGTCCGCAATCTTGAAGCTGCAGACGCCTTGCTGGCCAGGGCTGCCGCGGCGGGTGCGCAGCTGGCTGCGTTGCCGGAATACTTTTGTTTGCTGGGGTTCAGGGACAGCGACAAGCTGGTGCATGCTGAAACTGCGGGTGAAACTGTGACTGGGACCGCCATCGACACTGCAGTCGGCCCCATCCAGAAGTTCCTGGCCGACGCCGCGCAGCGCCATGGCCTGTGGCTGGTGGGCGGCACGCTGCCCGTGAAGTCGGGCCAGCCCGACCGCGTGCTCAACCGCTGTTGCGTTTTCGCGCCCGACGGCCACCAGGCCGCGCACTACGACAAGGTTCACCTCTTCGCTTTCGACAACGGCCGCGAGCGCTATGACGAAGGCCGCACCCTGCTGGCCGGCAGCCAGCCTGTGGCTGTGCAGGCCGGGCCGTTGCGCCTGGGCTTGAGCATCTGCTATGACCTGCGCTTCCCCGAGCTGTACCGCGCGCTGATGCAGCCGCCATGCGACCTGCTTTGCGTGCCGTCGGCCTTCACCCACACCACAGGCCGGGCGCACTGGGAACTGCTGTTGCGCGCCCGCGCGGTGGAAAACCAGTGCTACGTGCTGGCCCCGGCCCAGGGCGGACAGCACGAAAACGGTCGCCGCACCTGGGGCCACAGCATGGTGGTGGACCCCTGGGGCGAGGTGCTGGCGGTGTGCGAGGAAGGCGAAGGGCTGGCCATGGCCGAAGTCAGCCGCGAGCGCATCGATCAAGTGCGCAGCCAGCTGCCAGCGCTGGCGCACAGGCGGCTGTAGCGCGCTGCACCTGGGGCCTGGGTGCGCACGAAGGATGTGTGCATGGCAGCAGGAGAAATCAGGAGCACTTCGCCCGCTTGTCGGCTCGGCGCGGGCGAACCTGAACGACTCAGCGGGCGGCAGGCCGGGTTAGCCTTCGGTTCATGTCAAGGCGGGGCCTGGCCGGAAAGCGCGTCATCCAGCCCGTGGTCAGGGCCTTCGCAGATGCGTTGCCAGTAGCTGGCATGTGCGTCGGTGCCCGCCGGCCACTGGGCCAGAAAGCGTGGGTGCCAGCGTTCGGGCGGGATGGCAATGGCCAGCGCGTCGATGTGCAGGCCGCCGCGTTGCAGACCATGCCGCAGTTGCGCCTTGTTGGCAGCCGGCACGGCGTGGCTGGAGATGCGTGTGAGCAGCCCGCTGCTGTCGCCACGGAAATTGCCCATGCCGGCTGCGCCGTTGTTCAATACCGCCGGTGTGAAGCGGCTGGGCGCGTCGCCCGCCTGCGGCAAGCTGCAGAAAACGGGCAGGCAGGTGTGGCTGCAGGCAAAGAGATCGACCTGGGCGGTGTCGAACCAGGCGCGGGCTTGCTGGCGATGCGCCTCGTCGCGCAGATGCTCGGCTGCGAAGCCCCAGCCGGCGAGTGATTCAGCGTCGCCGTGGACGATGCCCACGCGCACGCCGGCCACGTCTACGCGGCGCGTCATGTCCAGCGCGGCCAGTTGCTCCGGCGCGCCTGGGCACAGCAGCGCGGTGCGGCGCAGCGTATCCAGGATGCGGTTGCTGCGCTGGACGACGCTGTCGCCCACCCAGTCGGGGTAGGCGCAGCCGCAGCCGGTTTCGTCGGTAGCCAATGGGTCGCCGGGTTCGCCCGGGTTGCCCGTATCGCCCAGCTCGGTTTCGACATTGCCGCGCAGGGCATCAAAGCCCAGTACGCGGCGCTGCACGCGGGCGAACACGGCTGGGTCGCTGTCGAACCAGTGGAAGTCACCGTTGAAGACCAGGCGCTTGGGTGCGCGTTCTGCGTCGAACATGCGCAGCACGGCGTCCAGCGCCACGTCGTTGCCGTACAGGCCACCGACGACGTAGAGCGTCTCGCACTGCGCCTCGGCCGGGCGCGCCAGGCTGGCTGCGCCGTAGCGGTAGCGCACAGGGCAGCTGCGGCCGGGCGAGATGGAAGTGGTTGGTGGGTCGTTAATCATGTTGGCTTTTTTTGCGGCCCGTACAGCGCTGCCAGTGTCGCTGCATCCACCTGCGCAGTCGGCAGGTCGAACACCAGCTGGCCGTCGCGCAGACCCAGCACGCGCTGCGCCAGCAAGGGCAGCAGGTCGGCCTGGTGCACGACAGTGACCAGCGCGGCGCCCAGCTCGTCGGCGGTTTGCACCAAGCCGTGGCACAGGTCCAGCGCGCCGGCCGGGTCCAGGCTGGCGGTGGGCTCGTCGGCCAGGATCAGGCGCGGGCGCTGCATCAGCAGGCGCGCCATGGCCACGCGCTGGCGTTCGCCGCCTGAGAGCCGGTCCACGCGCTCGCCACCACGCCCGGCCAGGCCCACGCGTGCCAGGGCGGCTTGTGCGGCACGCACATCAGTGGCATCGAACCAGCGCAGCCAACTGCGCAAAGCCGCCCCGCCACGCAGACGCCCCAGCGTGCCGAGGAGCGCGTTGTCCAGCGCGTCCAGCCTGCCCACCAGATGCAGGCCTTGCAGCACCTGGCCCACGTCGCGCCGCAGGGCGCGCAGTTCATCGCGCGGCAGCGGCCCGTGCAGCGCCCGGCCCAGCACGGTGAGCTGCCCGCCTGAGGGCCGCATGAAGCCGGCCAGGCAGCGCAGCAGGGTCGATTTACCGGCGCCGTTGTGACCGATGACGGCCACGCGCTCGCCGGGGCCGATGTGCAATTGCGGCAGGCGCAGCAATTCGCGGGCGGCCACGCTGACCACCAACCCCTGGCATTGCACGACCATCAATGCGCTGCTTTCACAACAGCGCCCGCCGCACACGTGCGCTGATGGCGTCGAACCCCGCCACCAGCGCCACCACCACCAGCAGCACGGTGGCCAGGCGGCTCCACTGAAACAGCGACGTGGCTTCTGAAATCAGCAAGCCCAGCCCGCCGGCACCGATCAAGCCCAGGATGGTGCTGTCGCGGATGTTGTATTCCCAGACATACAAGTGCTGCGACACGAACTGCGGCAGCACCGCCGGCCACACGGCCGTGAAGAACACTTGCCCCGGCCCGGCGCCGGTGGCGCGCACCGCGTCCACCGCCGCCATGTCCAGCGTTTCGATGGCTTCTGCATACAGCTTGCCGCAGGTGCCCATCGAATGCAGCGCAATGGCCAGGATGCCGGCTGTGGGCCCCAGGCCGACGATGCCCACCAGCACCAGGCCGAAAACCAGGGTGTGGATGGCGCGAAGTGCGTTCAGCAGAGCCCGCGCCGGTGCAGCCAACCACCCTGGCGCTTGCAGGTTGCGCGCGGCCAGCAGGCCCAGCGGCAGGGCCAGCACCGCGGCCAGCAGCGAGCCCAGCGTGGCGATCTGCAGCGTTGTCCAGGTGGCGCGGGCCAGGGCCCACAAATAGGTGGCTTCCACCTCGCGCCGGTTTTCCACGCGCAGCAGCGTGCCGTCACTGCTGCGGTATTCCAGCCGCTCGGGGCCGAACCACGCGTCAAGAAAGCTGGGGTGGGCAAAGTCGCCCAGCGACTTGACGAGGTTGGCCCAGGGCTGTCGCCCCAGGCTCAAGTCGCCGCTGGCGGCCAGCGTGGCGACGCACAGGGCCACCAGGCTGGCGTAGGCCAGGGCCAGCGCGGCGAAGCCCAGCCGCCCGGGGTGGCGCAGGTTCAAATTCTTGTCAGGCGTGCTTCAAGCAGGCTTCAAAGCCCCGGTGGCCAGGCCGGCGTCGCGGATGGGCTTGTAGAACGCGTTGTCGCGCGAAACGAAGCCGGTGTAGTTCCTGGGCAGCAGGTTGGGCTGCTGTGCCAGCCGGGGCCCGATGTCGACCAACGCAGCTTGCAAGCGTGCTACGAAAGCGCTGTCCTTGTGCAGCGCGGCACTGACGGCGAAGGCGTCGTTGGGCAGCGGGTCGCTTTGCCAGATGACGACGCTGCGCTCGGCTTTGATCAGGCCTTGCTCGATCATCGCGTCGCGGTTGCGGTTGTAGTCGGCACCGGCGTCCAGCACGCCGGCGGCTACCTGCGTTTCGATGGCCTGGTGTTTGGTGTAGAGCACCTTGCTGAAGTATTTTTCGGGATCGGTTATTCCCTGCTTCTGGAAGTAATGCGTAGGGATCAGCCAGCCCGAGGTGGAGCCCTTGTCGCCGAAAGCAAACGTCCTGCCCTTCAGGTCAGCCACGGTCTTGATGCCTGAATCGGGGTGGGTGATGATGATGCCGAAGTATTCCGGCCTGCCTTGATACAGGATGGTGGACACCACCTGCGCGCCGGCCGAATGGTTGGCCAGCACATAGCCCCAGGGGCCCATCAAAGCCAGGTCGGTTTCTCCGCTGGCCAGGCTCTTGGCCAGGCCTTCCCAGCTGTCTACCGTGCGCAATTGCACTGCGCGGCCCAGGCGGACGGCCAGGTAGTCGGCCAGCGGGCGGTAGGTGGCGTCGTTCTTTTCGCGGTCGGGCTGGAACATGCCCACGCCCAGTTTCAGCGCCGCGCCTTGCGCGAAGGCCATGGGCGAAGCCCACACTGCAGCACTGGTGATGAGTGCTTGGCGGCGGGTGGTCGTGCGCATGCGGGCTCCTTGAAAGTTGAATGGAAGGTAAGGTAACGCAGCGTGGTCGAACCCGGCAGGGCGGTTCTTACAGTGCCTTCAACGCAGCCCGAACATCATGCGTTGCGCCAGCCAGCGCTGCAGCGGCGGTGCGGCTTGCAAAGCGGCCAGGCCCAGGCCACGCAGGCTGGGCGCGCCGGGTAGCTGCCAGGTGAAGCTGCGGGCCAGAAAGTCGGTGGTGGCTATGGTGGCCCAGCGGTCGGGTGCGCGTTGCCATTCGGTGCGCTTGAGCGCCCTGTCGATATCGTTTTCATCGCGCAGCGCTGTCAGCAGCGCATGCGCATCACGCAGGCCCAGGTTCAGACCCTGGCCGGCCACCGGGTGCAGCGTTTGCGCTGCATTGCCGATGCGAACCTGGCGACCTTGCACCAGGCTGCGCTGGGCGTTCAGGCCCAGTGGCAAACCCTTCAACGCAGACACCGCCGCGATGCGCCCGGCAGCCGCCGGAAACAGCGTGTTCAGCACGGCCAGGCGTTGCGTGTCGCTCAGGTCGCGCACCGGGTCGTCGGCTGCATCCACGCACCACACCAGCGAGGCCCGCGCCTGGCCTGCACTGCCGGGTTGCAGGGGCAAGAGCGCCGCCGGCCCCTGGCGCGTGAAGCGCTCGAACGCGCGTCCACGTACGGTGGCGGGCGAAGCCGCGAATTCCACCGTGCCCACCCAGGCCGTTTGCCCGTAGTCGCGCGACACCGGCGCACCCGGTTGACGCCATTCACGAGCCGGCTCGCCAAAGAGCCCGCCTTCAGCCACCACGGCCAGGTCGAAGGCCTCGGCGATGCCGGCGTCGACTTCCACGCCAGTCTGCAGGTCTTTGATCGCGTTGACAGGCGTACCGAAACGGCTGCGCAAGCGCTGCGGCTGTGCGGCTTCTTCTTTCAACCAGGCTGCCTGCAGCGCCGTCACCAGTGCGCCATAGCTCAGCACCGCGCCCAGCAGCGGCACCTTCAGCGCCGTACTCGTCAGCAGCACTTCAGGCGGGCCCCAGGGCAGGGCCAGCGTGGGCGGCTGTTGCGAGACGTGGACCTGCAAGATGGGCTCGGCCGCTTCAGTGGGCCAGGCGCCCAGGCGCTGCAGCATCTGCACGCTGCCCAGCGACAGTGCCAAGGTGCGCGGGTCGCCAGCCACGTTTCTTTCCAGCGGCCGTGCGTCGAACAGCGATATCTGCGCTTGCGGCAAGGCACGCCCAGCCTGCACGGCCAAAGCCAGGCCGACGGGGCCGGCGCCGATGATGGCGATGTGCGGGTTGCCGCGCTTGACGACGTTGGGCATCGAATCCTTCAGGTTGCGCCGTATTATTTGCACGCGCCCGGTCTGGGCGCTTTTGCTGGTGGAAACAGCCATGGCGATGATGGACTTCATGAAGAAGCCGTTCATCGACATCCTGGAATGGACGGACAGCAGCGGCGGCACCCTGGCCTGGCGCTTCCCCCTGGAAGGGCCGTGAATTCCAGTTCGGCGCCGGCTTGACGGTGCGCGAAACGCAGATGGCGGTTTTCGTCACAGCCGGCGACCATCCGCGACAAAGACTTCGGCGGTGTGCGACAGCGTGTTTTCGGCCATCACGCTTATCGCATCGACGACGCCAGGCTGTTCTAGATTGCCATCAGCGACACGCGCGACCGCGCCACCACGGCGTGCCTTTTCTGGACCTGGCGGCCCATCAGGTCGAGTTTGCACAGCAGATCAAAGAAGCGGCGGCGCCTGAATTCGCCAGGCTGGGCCTGGCGCTGGACAGCGTGACGATGCAGAACGTGAGCCTGCCGGACGACTTGCAGAAAGTGCTGGATCAAAAGATCGGCATGGGCATGGTGGGCCAGGACATCGGCCAGGACATCGGCCAGGACATGGGCTGGGACTTGCGCCAGGACATGTGCAAGTTCGTGCAGCACCAGACAGCGCAGGCGATGCCCTGGGCCTGGGCGCCGGTATGGCGCTGGGCCAGGTGATGGCGCAGCGACTGGGTGCGGGCTTGCTTGCGCAGCCGGCGGCGGCTGTGCCTGCTGCCCTGCGCCCTGACGAGGTCATGGCCACCATAGAAAAACCGGCCGACCTGAAAGCCAAGGGCATCCTGACCGAAGAAGCGTTCAGCGTGAAGCCAGCCGAACCGCTGAAGATCTTGCCTGATTCGGCTTTTATGCATAGCTGAGCCAGCCTGCACGCTCGGGTGCATGCAGGTGCGGCAGATGGTTGAAGCTGAGCAGGTGGTGGCGCTTGGCGTTGAAGGCGAATTCGGTGACTGCGCTGTTGCGGATGCGCAGGTTCAGCTCGATCGCTGTTTCAACCGGCGCGCCCAACACCTGCGCCACGGCCGTGGCAATCGGCCCGCCGCTGCTGACGATCAGCACGTTGCCGGTGTGCTGCGTGCGCACCTGCTCCAGCGTGGCCGCCACGCTGGCGCTGAAGTCGGCCCAGCTGGGCATGCCCTGGGGTTGCGTGCGGCCGGCCATCCACGCTGCCAGCGCTTCACGCAGCAGCCGGAAATGAGCTTTCACGACTTCGGGCGAGAGCGGTGAATCATGGGGCGGCAGTGCGACGCCCAACGCCTTGATCAAGGCCTCGGGGTCGTATTCGTTCAGGCCAGGCAGGGGTTGTGCCGCCGGCATGGCGCCGTGCCCGGCGTCGATGGCCTGCAGACTTTGCGCGTGGCGGCGCAGTGTTCCGGTCAGCACCGCATCGAACTGCAGGCTCTGCTGCGCCAGCCATTCACCCAGGGCCTGGCATTGGCGCGTGCCCAGCTCGCTCAAGTTGTCGTAGTCGGCAGCGCCGAAGCTGGCCTGGCCGTGGCGCACGAGATAGAGGGTTCCCATCCAGGCATTGTTGACGCGCCCATGGCCCAGCACTTGTCACCGACGTGACCTTCA
>JBBQXN010000122.1:0-7577 GCA_038209585.1 Burkholderiales bacterium | reverse complement strand
CTTGCGCGCAGTGTTGTCAGTGCCAATCAGCAAGTAGCCAATGATGGTGTTTTGCTCGTCGCGCAGCGCTGTTACAGACACCACCGCCGGAAAGCGGCTTCCATCCTTGCGGATGTAGGTCAGCTCGTAGATGTCCTCAATGCCGCGCGAGGCCTTGAACACCAAGGCCTCAAAGCCCGGTGCAATCGGGGTGTCCAACTCAACGCTCAAGGTCTTGGCCCGGGCAATCACCTCCTGCGGGTCTGAAATATCGGCGGGTGTGATTTTGTTCACCACCTCGGCAGCTGCATAGCCCAACATACGCTCGGCACCCACGTTGAAAATCTGGATCACGCCCCTGGCGTCGGTGGCGATGCTGGAGAAGCTGGCGCTGGTAAGGATGGCTTTCATCAGGACTTGAGCACTTGGCAAGTCAGTTGTAAGGACGCCGTCCTCGGCCACCGTCTTAAGCAATGATGGGGATTTATTTCTTGGCATGAATGACACCTTAGAGCTCGTCGGAAGAACGTACACCAGGGCGTAGTATCCGACCGCCAATTTCCAAATAGTGAGATTTCTACGAGTCTTGATCCGGAATTTCGAGATTTCTGCCTTTTATCAGGATTTTTTCACTGATGGCAGGTCACTCTCCCAGTTCCAGGGGTACTGGTATCCGCCCTTTATCCGTTTTCCAAGCACCCACCCACAACAAGCCAATGCAAACGGCGTGAAAATCCATGTCCCCAACACAAGGTTTGAGAGGATCCACTGGTGCCGAATGCGGTGCAGCCGCATCATTGTTGTACGAAAGTGTTGAGCATCCAGACCCTCACGGCTTGGGAAACACGCGCCCTAGAACACTTTTCGATGCGAACTAAATCTTTGGACACCCGCAATGAGGGTAAAAACATTCTCCTTTTTTCTGATGCAAGGGCAACAATAATGCACGCTCTAGGTATCCTTGGCTTCGCGCGTTAAAAACTAGATGTGCAGATTATTTTTTTGTCGAATTCTTTACCGCTTCAGAGCCATAACTAATGGAACAATTAATTGAGAGTGACCAGCATGCCTAACTCAATAAAACCTTCTGTACTTTTGGTGGATGACAACAGTCTCATACGTGATGTGTTGCGGATTATTTTGCGTAGCGATGGTTACAAAACGATCGTCGAAGCATCTAATGGCCAGCAAGCCATAGCGCAATGTAAAAAACACAACCCCGGACTGGTTTTATTAGATATCAACATGCCAAAGATGGATGGCTTGCAAGCGCTCAAAGCGATTCGCAATGAGTTTCCGACCACTAAAGTACTGATGGTGAGCGCCGAGTCAACCATGGATAAGGTGCTCGAAGCGATATCTTTGGGCGCATCCGGCTTCGTGGTCAAGCCGCTTAACCAAGCCAACGTGCTGGACAGCATAGGGATGGCCTTGAAAAAAGAGTAACTGCAGCGACAAGAATACTGAAAACACTGAGTATGCGAAAGATTGCTTAAACAGACAGCTGGTAACTAAGCTTGGGCTGCAAACACTGGAAGTCTCTGTGTGAAAAAAATACAGCTCGAGGTAAACCATGCCACCTTTCAACCACCCGCCTGACTGCCCACACGCTTTTGTCAAGCCGTGCAGCAGCGAATCAACACCGCCACCGACCTCGTCCAGCCGTCCCAGCATGGCGACCGTGCGCTGCCGCGGCTTGCCTTCCTCGTTGCGGAACGAATTGCCGCTACACGAAATCTTCGACGCTGCAGCTAAGTCGTTGATTGCATTGACCCGGGATCGTCAAAACACGCGTGGAATCGCGTTTGGTGTCGAACTTAAGGGGCCAACCCCTCCGTCAAAGCGCCAGATAGGCCACGGTGACCCGGCTGCGTGGCAGGGCCAGTTGCGTTTCCAGCGCCTGCAAGGCGGCTTCGACCACGCTCTCGCGGGACACGTAACCCGTGGCGTTCCCAGATAAGGACTTGATGCGCAAGGTGCTGTCGATCAGCTCGGCCTCGTAGTCCACACCCAAACCTGCAGCGTCGTTCAATTCGAAACGAACCAGGCCGATGCCTTCGCCCGTTTCCGGTGGCGCGCCCGTCGAGATGGTCAATGGCTGCGTTTTGGCAATGTCTGCTACTTGGCCCATTGCGGCGCCTGCCACGCCTGCTGCGCCCGCTGCAATGCCAGCCCCCGTTTCACCGCCTTGCGACGACCCTGCAGTTGTCAAGACCTGCGTCGCTGCATTCGCCGCCGCTGCCATGCCGTCGGAGGTGGCCCCCATGACCGCGACGCCACCCGCTGCCACCAGCTGCACCTGCCCGCTGAACCGGTTGCCCGTATCGCTCAGGCCGATGCGACCCGTACCTGCAGCAATGTCGGTGCCGCCGTTCACCACCAAGGCGCCGGCCTGCGTCACGTCGCCGCCATTGCTGGCTGCCAGCAGCCGCCCGCCGACGGTTCCCTGACCCAAATTGAGCGCGCCGTGGCTGGTCAGGCGCAGGTCGCATGCCAGGTTCAAGATGCCCATCACCAGGCTGTTGCGATCCACCAGTTCTGCGTTGCGCGCTTGCAGGTCCACGCGGCCGCTGAAGTCGTTGGCGGCTTCAGCCAGCATCACATCGGCCGCGTTGCCGTTGGCACTGCGGGCGCTGAACGCGCGCGCCATGGTCTGCAGGCGCGCCCGGCTCGGGCACGGAGCGCAGCAGGAGCAGGGTTTGCGCAGCAGCGGGTGGCTCGGTGGCGCTGCGCTGCTGTTGCTGCAGCAACGTGCCGGCGCGTTTACCGGCGGTTCAGCCGCGGCGGCCAGAGCAGGCGAGAGCAGGCCGGTAAAAATTCGGCCAGCCCTATCAGGCAGAAAACCCGTGACTGCCGGAACAGCCAGAACAGCCGGTCCAGGCAGAGCAGGGGATCGAGTTGTTTATGCATTCCAGGCGTCCTCGCAATAAGCGCAACGCACGGCCCGCCGTGTCGCGCAGACGTTCGTTACAGCCATTACAAAGGCGCAAGGTTTGCGGGATACCGCGCAGCAGCGGGGTGTTTGCGCGCCAGTTCTGAGCTCGTCAGCTTGAAAGCTGTGGCCTGAACCTGCCTTCAGTCCAGCAACACCAGATGCCCCATGGCCTGCGCGGCCTCGATCTCTTCGATGGGGAGTGCGGCGCAGCTCTGACCCAGAGCTCCCCAGACGATGTCGATCGAGCGCCCACCCAGGCTTTCCACCATGCAAGGGCCCATAGGGATGTGCTGTTGGCGACCTGCACCGGACAGGTAAGGAACAGGCCCCACGATGCGGGCGCGATGTGTGGTGATATCCATGTGATGGTCTCCGTGGCGGATGGTGGCTATTCGACGCAAGTTTGTAGCGGTTGTGTCTGGCGGGTCTGTACGACAGCGAACGTTGCAGCCATGCGCATTTAATTGCAGCCCCGTGTTCGCTGCCGCACGGTGGTGCGCACGCTGGCTGCATAAGCTTTTGGTTGGAGATGAATCATGGAGTTCGCACATGACACAGCACGTTCCCAGCGGCCGCGGCTTTGTCGCGCTGTTGGAGGCTTTCCGGGCAACAGGCGGCACGGTGCCGGCTGTGATCGTCGGGCGCCTGCTGAATGCGCATCAGGTATGCGCCACAGGCGGGCTGCATCAGCTCATTGCCACCCGCCAGGTCATTGGTTTTGATTGGCGCGCCAACTTCTGGATACCGATGTTCCAGTTCGACGAAAAAGACCTGACTTTGAAGGTCGGTGCGCAGCGCGTTCGCGCCGAGTTGCCGCCAGGCCGGACGCCTTGGACCCTGGCGACCTGGTTTGCAAGCAGCAACGCGCGCCTGAATGGTGCCCGTCCAGCCGATGTGCTGGATTCAGATCTGCAAGCCGTCGTTCGCGCCGCGCGCCTGTTGGCGCCAGCGGGCGAGACGCTGATGCCGCAGGTTGGGCAGCGCGCAAATGTGCGGCACGCCATGCCTGAGCGCAGCGAAGCTGGCTGACGCGCTTTCGCTGGGCGTGACCGCAGCTTCCGATTCAGGCAAAGAAAAAGGCCCGAGGTGGGCCTGTGTCCGGTAACTGCCTGGATCTTGTGGTGCTGAAGGCTGATGCGGAGGTCGATGCCGCTGAGATCGCTACGGCATCAAACCCCCGGGGTCCTGGCAGCCATTAGTCAGCCAAGCCGCGCACCTGCCGACACGGGTGCTTCTTTCTCCAGACGTGCAAACCAAGCGCCTAGGGCTGCACGTATCGACGTGTAGATCTGTGTCGCAATCTCGGGGTGCGCGCGCAGTCGGTCGCTGTAGGCCAGTGCCGCGTCAGCCCAGGCCGGCGGGGCGCCGTAGGGCCGACGGTCCCAACCGGCGTGGTGAGCAAAATGAAAAGCTAGGTCTGCAGGAATCACCGCCCAGCGCGCCACCGCCTTGACCGCCACGCTGGCAATGAAGTTGAAGGTGGACTTCAAACCCCAACGCGCCGGGGGCATAGGCGCCATCAGCCGCCCGTGCGACAGATCGAGCTGCCGCGCACGGCCTTTGTACTCAGCCGTAACCATCCAGATGTGGCGTGACGTCAATTCCCAGTAGGACGCTAGGTTGCCCACCAGCAGCAGTGGCGCTACCACCCCTCCCAAGAGACCCGGCAGCCAGCCAGCAGCGGTGGCAGTTGCGCCTGCGCCGCCCCACACTGCCCAGGTAGTAACCCGACGCAGCAACGGTCCTCCGAGGAAATTGCTCCGAAGTCGCGCCCAAGACTGCTGCGCATGCCACACCGGGTTCACCTGGGTCAGCCAGAAGGTGCGCCACAGCGCACCTTGGCTGCGCCCGGGTTGAAAGTCCAGCTCAAACAGACCTTCCGCCTCTTCATCAAGCCCAAGCTGCGCGAGGATTGCGTGCGCGTGATGGCGGTTGTGGACGCGGCGGTATTCATCAAATCCGGCACCGCTCAGGGTCACGATGCCCGCCCACTCGCCGGCTAAACGATAAGCCCGTATGAGAAGTCGAGCGGTCACCCGTGCAGGTGCACGGGCAACACGACCCCGTCCGTCCCTACCGTGGGCGGGTGTTCGTCGCGAGAGACCGAGACCCACGTTGCCCCGCGTTCGGCCATGCATTCCAAGACCAGGAACTTTCCAGGCTTCAGAACGCTGCGCAACCAGTTAGCCAGTGGGTTGAAAAGATGGTCGACCCAAAGTGCCTTCAGCGTGTCGAAGTGCGCACGCCCGTCCGGCTCACAAAGCTCGCAGTGCCAGCCCGCGCCGGTTGACTTGGCCTCGAGATCCACCGACAGCAACAGATCCCAGCATTCACCTTGCCAATGACGGTGACGTCGAGTCCTGTTTGCCTCATGAAAATTCCGAGTGCAGGATGCACTTCCCGCGGAGTCAGCTCGATGCCCCAGCGATCTTGTGCCGCCTGCAACTCGAACGGCACCTCGTGACGATGCGACGCATACCATCGGCGACCGTGCAGCATGTCGATCTTGGTGCTGCGCGGGCGACACTTCTGACGACTGGTCCACGACGTACTGCCCAGCCTCGAGAACACGTGCGATCACACCGGGAGCAAGTCGTTGGCCTGGTACAGGCGCTTGTGGCGGCCGCGCGCCCGCCGGATGACGGGGGCCAGCGAACTGAATGAGGCGAATGCAGCGCCAGTCCTGTCCGACGCAATCATGGCCGCAGCAGCACCGGTTCGCAGGCTCGCCCAGATGATGGGCGTAGCCGGAGGCAACTGAGCAGTGGCGAACCCTCGCAGTGCCGACCCCGGCGCCGGCATCCATTGGAAGGACCTCAATACCGTGAGGCTGGCTTCGAGCGGGAACGCATATTGCCCCTGACTGCCGGTGGACCCTGAGCAGACTTCGATTCCGGTCGCCATATCGGCATACTGCGGGCCGCCGCCGGGTCCGGCGGAGCTGTGGACTCAGTGGAATTTCGATCCGTGGCTGCTGCTCGTCTTCTGCGGCGCCATCTGGCTCTGGCACGCCAGATTGCCCAACGCAACGCCCGCTGCGCGCCGCAGTTTTGCAGCAGCTCTTGCGCTGCTTGTAGTGGCCTTCGTGTCACCCTTGTGCGCAGCCACAACAGCGTTATTTTCGGCGCGTGTACTGCACCATGTGCTGATGGTCGCGGTGGTGGCCCCATTGCTTGCGCTGGCGCTGCCGGCGCAGCGATCGCCGACCAATCCGACCGGCCTGCCCTTGTTGGCTGCCACTGCCGCGCTCTACCTCTGGCACGCCCCGCCGCTGTATGCGTGGGCGCTTGCCGACACAGGTGCCTATTGGTTCATGCAGCTGAGCCTGCTGGCCAGCGCCACGGTGTTCTGGCGGGCCGTGCTGGCGCCCCGGACGGCACCGGCTCTGGCCCTGCTCGCCATCGTGGCAAGCGCCGGGTTGATGGGAATGCTCGGCGCACTGCTGACCTTCGCACCCGAGCCGCTGTACGTTGCCCACCGCATCGCGCCTTTGGCATTCGGCCTGTCGGCACTGGAGGACCAGCGGCTGGGCGGACTGATCATGTGGGTGCCAGCCTTGTTGCCCTACGCTGCGATGGCGGCGATGACGGTACGGCGCTGGTCGGCCGCGCTGCCGCGGTCGCGCGCATGAGACCGCCGTACCGCCCCGGGGGAACCACCGGCGTGCGAAGCACCCACGTGCCCCTGTGAACATGAATGCCGCGCCCTCGTGATCGTCGCTTTGAAGGCATTGCATCTGGCGACGCTCATCTTCTGGTGCGCCGCCCTGCTGGCGCTGCCGCTGACCATGAAAGTGCACGACCCCGTTCGCGACCCAGACCAGCGCAGTCGCTCGAAGAAGCTCACGCACGGCACCTACACCCGGCTGGCGACGCCCGCGGCGGTCATCGCCATCGGTTCGGGCACAGCCTTGATGTTCGCGAGCCGGGTCTTCGAACCCTGGATGTTCGCGAAGCTGGTCGCAGTGGCGCTGTTGGTGGCTCTGCACGTCCGCATCGGTCTGGAACTGGAGCGCATTCAGGAAGCCGACGGGAAGGCGACAGCGCCTCGGGCGCTGCGGCTGATGCTGGGTGTGGCCTTCACGATAGCCTGCGTACTGGCCCTGGTGCTGGCCAAGCCTGCGGCACCCCTCAACTGGTCGCCGGACTGGCTGTCGAAACCGCGCGATCAGCCGATGCCGGTGGCCGAACCTCCAAAGCGATGATGGAAGACCAGCTTGCCCCCATGCCAGCCGGTGAACCCGGCCAGACAGGCGCCCAGCAGCGAAAGCAGCACGCCGTAGGGCAGCACGGCTTCGACATAGCCAGTCATCCTCAGGCCCCAGTTCGCGCCCAGGATAGCCAACAGCACCATCGCGATGACGAAGTGGGTCCAGCTCGGTATGCGATTGCGGATGCCGGAAACCATCAGCAGTTCGACGGTGCCCGCTGCACCTGCAGCCAGGCCCATGAAGAAGGCCATGCCGATGCTCCACAGGGCTGCTCGCGCCCAGAACTCGTCGCCGGTCCACCAGTAAAAGCCATCCGCACCCAGCGTGCTCATGGTCATCGCGATCGGGAAGCTGACCATCATCGCGTGGATCGGGTGCCCGAAAATGGCCACCTTCGACTCGCTGCTGCTGGCACCGGCCAGCGCATCCGTTCCGCCTTCGGGCGTTTCGGGC
>JBBQXN010000121.1:0-7714 GCA_038209585.1 Burkholderiales bacterium | reverse complement strand
CACCGCCACGGTGCTGCCTTGATGGAAGATGGAAGGCCTGGGCAGCAGCGAAGCGCCGCCGACCGCCTTCAGGCCCGAACAGAGGCGATAAGGCATGCGCACTGCAGCAGCGAGACCGCCTTGGCGACGGGTTCAGCCTGTCGCCAGGGCCGACCCTAGAATTCAGTGTTTGGCCGCTGTGGCCAGCCTACTTCTTCCAACTGCCCCAGGGATCTCATGAGCCTGCACGATGTCACCCCCGGCGCCAAGGCGCCCAACGAGTTCAACGTCATCATCGAGATCCCCATGAACGGGCCGCCGGTGAAGTACGAGGTCGACCATGAATCGGGCGCGCTCTTCGTCGACCGCTTCATGAGCACCGCCATGCACTACCCGTGCAACTACGGCTTCATCCCGCACACCCTGGCCGACGACGGCGACCCGGTGGACGTGCTGGTGATCACGCCCGTGCCGTTGATCCCCGGCGTGGTGGTCACCTGCCGCCCGCTGGGCATGTTGCGCATGGACGACGAGGCCGGTGGCGACAACAAGCTGCTGGCCGTGCCCATCGACAAGAAGCTGCCCATCTACGCCGCAGTCCAAAAGCCTGAAGACCTGCACCCGCTGATGCTGAAGACCATCCAGCACTTCTTCGAGCACTACAAAGACCTGGAAGCGGGCAAGTGGGTGAAGGTGAAAGACTGGGCCGGCAAGGAAGAGGCCATCAAGGAAGTGGCTGATGGCATGGCCAATTGGGCGAAGACCAAGTCTTAAGACGTAGATCCCGCCTTGAACGGGTTGCGTTCGCGCAATTCGTCCACGTACTGCTCGATGCCCTGGCCTTCGCTGGCCAGGAAATCTGCCACAGCGCCTGCAAAGCGTGAGTCGCGCAGCCAATGCGCGGAATTCGTGCGCACCGGCAGCAGGCCGCGCGCCATCTTGTGTTCGCCTTGCGCCCCGCCTTCAAAGCGCTGGTAGCCATTCTTCAGGCACCAGGCCAGCGGCTGGTAGTAGCAGGCCTCGAAGTGCAGGCAGGGCACGTAGTCGGTGGCTCCCCAATAGCGGCCCCAGGCCTGGCGGTTCACCGGGTCGATGGCGATCAGTGACGCTGCCACAGGTTCGCCTTCGCTGCCGTCTTGAGACGCACGCCGCGCCACGAACATCAGCCAGTTCTGCGGCATGTGGCGTGCCATGCGCTCGAAGAAATCGCGCGTGAGATACGGCGTGCTGTGGTGCGCGGCATAGGTCAGCGTGTAACAGCGGTAGAAGAAGTCCCACAGCGCGGTGTCGATGGCCGTGCCTTCATGCGCAGTGAACACGATGCCGGCGTCAGCCACCTTGCGCCGTTCCTGCTGAATTTTCTTGCGCTTTTCTCGCTGCATGCGTGCCAGCAGGGCGCTGAAGTCTGGCACCGGGTCGGCGTCGTCCTGCACCCAGTGGAACTGCACGCCATGGCGCAGCAGCCAGCCTTGTTCCTGCAAGGCGGCGCTGTCGTCGTCGTCGGTGAACAGCAGGTGGGCTGATGACAGCTTGCCTTGGCGCGCCAGCGCACCGATGGCGCCTGCCAGGCGTTTGCGCCAGACCGGGTCTGCCGCCAGCAGGCGTGCGCCCGGCACGGGCGTGAAGGGTACGGCGCCCAGCAGCTTGGGGTAGTAGGCCAGCCCATGGCGCTGGTAAGCGTCTGCCCATGACCAGTCGAAAACGTATTCGCCGTAAGAGTGGCTCTTGAGATACAGCGCGCAAGCCGCTTGCAGGCCGCTGCCGTCTTCCAGCGTGATGAACTGCGGCGCCCAGCCTGTCTCTGGCACGGCGCTGCCAGATTCATGCATGGCCAGCAGGTATTCATGCCGCATGAAAGGCGTGGGCGCAGCCTGGCGCGCCAGCAGCGCGTTCCAGGCAGCGAAGTCCACGCTGGCGGGGCTGGCGTGAACCCGAATGTGATAATCCGATGTGTCTATTTCGACCTGTGGCATTCAGGGCCTGTGATGGTGAAAGCGGTGAGAGCGGAGAACGCGCTGAGAGCGGCCATAGCGCAAATCAACGCCACCGTAGGCGACATTGCCGGCAACGCCCAGAAGATCGCGCAAGCCGCAAGGCGCGCCCATGCGCAGGGCGCGCGACTGGTGCTGGCGCCAGAACTGGCCTTGACTGGCTACCCGCCCGAGGACTTGCTGTTGCGCCCAGCCTTCATGCAAGCCTCGGCTGAGGCCCTGCAAGGATTGGCGACGGCGCTGGCCGATCTGGATGGTTTGCATGTGGTGGTGGGGCACCCGCATCAATTTGCGGGTCAGCAGGATGTTAGGACCAAGTCCTTGTCGCTGCTGCAACGCTTCAACGCCGCCACCGTGCTGGCAGGGGGGCAACGGCTGGGCACCTACTGCAAGCGCGAATTGCCGAACTACCAGGTATTCGACGAACGCCGCTATTTCATCTCTGGGCGCGAGGTCGGCATGCCGCCCCTGGTGTTCGAGGTGGAAGGCGTGCGCATCGGCGTGCTCATCTGCGAAGACGCGTGGTTCGACGAGCCAGCGCAGTCGGCCATGGCCGCGGGTGCGCAGGTCTTGTGCGTGCTCAATGCTTCGCCTTTCCACCTGGACAAGGCCAACGACCGCGAGCAGCGCATGGGCGAACGTGCGCGCCTGAGCGCTTGCCCACTGCTTTACGCGCATTTGGTGGGCGGGCAGGACGAGGTGGTGTTCGACGGCGCTTCGTTCGCCTGCGACGCCGAAGGCCATGTCCGCGCCCGCGCGGCTGCATTTGCCGAAGACTTATTGCTCATCGATCTGGCGACTGACGGCCAGGTGAGTGGCCCCTTGGCACCCGTGCCAGAAATCGAAGCTCAGGCCTGGCAGGCCCTGGTGCTGGGCGTGCGCGACTATCTGGGCAAGAACGGCTTTCCCGGTGCGCTCATCGGCCTGTCGGGCGGCATCGACTCGGCCGTGGTGATGGCCATTGCGGTAGACGCCATCGGTGCGGCGAACGTGCATGCCGTGATGATGCCTTCGCCCTACACGGCCGAGATTTCATGGGTCGATGCGCGCGACATGGCTCAGCGTCTGGGCGTGCGCTACGACGAAATTGGCGTGGGCCCGATGTTCGATGCTTTCAAAAGCAGCCTGGCGCCACTGTTCGCCGGCCGCGAAGAAGATACGACCGAAGAAAACCTGCAGGCCCGCATCCGGGGCACGCTCTTGATGGCCTTGTCCAACAAGTTCGGCGCCATCGTGCTCACCACCGGCAACAAGAGCGAAATGGCCACGGGCTATTGCACCTTGTACGGCGACATGGCTGGCGGCTTTGCCGTCATCAAGGACGTGGCCAAGACCCTGGTCTACCGGCTCGCCCGCTGGAAGAACGAACAACCCACGCGCCACGCCGACGGCAGCCTGGGCCCGGCCATTCCCGAACGCATCATCACTCGCCCGCCTTCGGCAGAACTGCGTGCCGATCAGACCGATCAGGACAGCCTTCCGCCGTACGAGGTGCTGGACGCGATCCTGGCGCGCTACATGGAGCAAGACCAGAGCATCGAGGACATCGTGGCTGCCGGCTTCGAGCGCGCTGTGGTCGAGCGCGTGGCACGCCTGGTGCGCTTGAACGAATACAAACGGCGCCAGGCGCCGGTCGGCATTCGCATCACCCACAGGGCTTTCGGTCGGGATTGGCGCTATCCCATCACCTCGAAGTTCCGTGCTTAAATAACCGGCAATCCAGTCAATTTTCGGAGCCAGCCATGAAGCAAATCACCGCCGTCATCAAGCCATTCAAACTGGAAGAAGTGCGCGAAGCGCTGGGTGATGTGGGTGTCTCTGGCCTGACGGTGACCGAGGTCAAGGGCTTTGGCCGGCAGAAAGGTCACACTGAGCTGTACCGGGGTGCCGAATACGTGGTGGATTTTCTGCCCAAGGTCAAGGTCGAGGTGGTGGTCAAGGATGTCGACGTAGATCGCTGCATCGAAGCGATCATCAAGGCCGCCAAAACGGGCAAGATCGGTGACGGCAAGATCTTCGTCACGCCCGTTGACCAAGTGGTGCGTATCCGTACGGGCGAGACCGACGAATCGGCGATCTGAAGCAGCGCGGGCGGCCTGCCTTCAGACGCGGCTGTAGTCGTCAGTACCGCTGGATGCAGGCAGCGCAGCTGCCAATCTCTGTAGCAGAGCCACGGGATCGTCGGCCACAGCCACATGGGCCTGCTGCGCCGCTGAGAGAAAGCCTTCAGTCACCGTGTGGTCCATGAAGCGCAACAACGCGTCGTAAAAGCCCGCGGTATTCAGCAGCCCGATGGGCTGATCGTGATAGCCCAGTTGGCGCCAGGTCCACACCTCGTACAGCTCTTCGAGCGTGCCGATGCCGCCGGGCAAGGCGATGAAGATGTCGGCGCGCTCGGCCATCATCTGTTTGCGCTGGTGCATGGTTTGCACTACATGCAGCTCGGTCAGGCCTTTGTGGCCGACCTCCCGGTCTTGCAGGGTCTGCGGAATGATGCCTACCACGCGCCCGCCTGCGGCCAGGGTGGCGTCGGCGACTTCGCCCATCAGCCCGACCTTGCCGCCGCCATACACGAGCTGCCAGCCTTGCTGGCCAATGGCCTGACCCAAAGCGCGTGCAGCTTCGGTGTAGATCGGCCGTGCGCCGTGGCGCGATCCGCAGTAGACACAAACGCTCAGTACGGGTTTCTTCATGGCTTTGGCTGGGGTACCCAGGGAATGAGTCGCGTACCGCAGACCACGTCGTGAAAAAACTGGCGCTGCGGGTGGAAGAAAGCCAGCCCTGCATACACCAGCACGCCAGCTGCAATGGCGCCAGATGCGGTGCCCGCGCCTGTCAGCCCCCACAGCCACAAGGACAGCAATGCCGGCATGAACCACAGCCAGCACAGCACGTAGCGGCAAGTGGCCCGCACGGCGCCCAGCGGCTTGCCGTCTGCGCTGATCAGCTGGATGCGCCAGGTGCGCATGGCCAGTGTCTGCTTCTGTCGCGTCCAGAAAGCGACGAAGTAAATGCCGATGACGACGAACAGGAACACGCGCAATCCGATGCTGCCCTGCAGCGCATGACGCTGGTTGGTGACCAGCGCATACAACAGCCCGGCGGCCATGATCAACCCGAAAAGCAGCAGTCCCTCGTAGACGAATGCACCCATGCGACGCGCCAAGCCGGGCGCGCGCAGATGGCCGACAGTTGGCGTGGCGTTCATTCGGGGGCACTGCTGGCGGCGCTGGGGGGGGGCCGCGCAGCATGGGGAGCGACCGTGGCCGCTGCCTGCGCGCCCCGTCTGGGTTGCATCGTCGTCGGATTCACGAATTCAGGCGTGGCGGCAATCTTGGGCAATCCGGCTTGCTGGAAACGCGCGGGCTGCGGCGGCCTGGCGACGGTGTTGGTCGTGGCGCCGGGCTTGGCTTGCACGATGGCTGGGGCCACGGTGGGCGTGTGTGGCGTGTCGCGCAGAGGCAGCACGTTGGTCTTGGCGCGCGAGGCATTTCTGGCGGCAGGATCATCCGCTGCAACTGGCTGCTCGCGGAGCAGGCGCTGTCTGTGCTGCGCTTGATCGGTGAGTTGCTGCCGATCTTCGGCCGACAAGGCCTGGTATTCGAGCCAGCGCGCCTGACGTTCGTCTGTGCTGAGCTTGCTGGCTTCTTGAAACTGCTGGCGCGCATGGCTGCGATCTGCGGCGGGGAGCCGAGCCCATTCCGCCATGCGCTGCTGAATACGGCTGCGTTCGTCGGGCGGCATTTGGGCGAACCGGCCTACCAAACTGAGCCACTTCTGCTTGCGTACGGCGTCGATGCTGGCCCACTCCTTACGCAGAGGTGCAAGCTGTTGTTGCTGGCTGGGCGACAGCGCATTCCATGTGGGCGGCGCTTCCGCTGCCCAGGCAGGAACCCAGACAAGCGCGCCCAAGGCCACCAGACAGATGCCAGCCCAGCGCTTGCCATGGCTATGGCTATCGCTATGGCGAGCACGAGGGCGAGGGCTAGGGTTGTCGCTGTCGCTGTCGCTATGGCCTTGCGTGGATATGTCGCGCCGCGGTCTCACGGTGGTGGCGAGCGCAGGTATTCAGCGAATCCGGGGTCGCTGTAGGCGCGTGGCGGCAACTGGTCAGCCAGCAACACCGTGTCCACATCAGCCACAGCCCGCAACTGTTCACGCTGGCTCGCCTGCTGTACCAGTCCCAGCCCCACCAGCAGCAAAACCAGCGGAAGGAAGCCGAGCACGCGCAACCACCAAGCCGGCGGGCTGCTCAAGCCCAGGCTGCCCTGACCCGCGTGGACCACCCCCTGCGCGCCGACCGGCACAGCGGCCACGCGCGGCTCGTTGGCAAACTTCGCGCGCGACAACGCCTGCTCGCGCGCAAAGCGCAGCCTCTCGCCGATATCAGGCGCCAGCCGCTGCGAGCTGGTGGACAGCAGACCTGCAACGCGCAAGCCGAACTGCGCTTCTTGCGGGTGCGGGCCGAAAGGGTTGGTGGTGGGGGCGGTCATGGCAAGCGCAATTGTCGGGTTCTGGGCGGATTGAAGGCGAGGCTACGATTTCAAGCCCTGTGCCCGCAGTGCTTTGGCCAGCGCCAAGATGGCCCGTGAGCAATGCGTTTTCACGCTGCCTTCGGAACATCCCATGGCTTGTGCTGTCTCGGACACGTCGAACTCTTCCCAGTAACGCAGCAGAAAGGCCTCGCGTTGACGCAGGGGCAGATCGCTCACGGCCGTTTCGATCAATCGCAGCGTTTGCGTGCGGTTCAGGGCGTCGGCGGCACTTTCCGTGCCCGCCGTGTCGTCCAGCATCTGCAGCGCTTCGAGCAGGTCGAAGTCGTCCTCTTCGCCTGCGCCTTCGAACGCCGACAGGCTCTGGAACACGCCTGCGCGCACCTTTTCTCGCCTGAACCAGTCCATCGTGGCATTGGACAAGATGCGCTGAAAAATCAGCGGTAATTCCGCTGCCGGGCGATCGGCATATTTCTCGGCCAGCCGGATCATCGCGTCTTGAACGATGTCCAGCGCTGCATCGTCGCTGCGCACGGCGTAAACCGTGCGCTTGAAGGCGCGCCTCTCGACGCTCTTGAGGAAGTCCGAAAGTTCTTTGTCGGTGGCCAACGCGGGTGGAGCGAGCGGCGTGCCCAAGATGGGCGCAGCAAATTATGTCATCGCCTCGCCACACCCCAGGCCCTGCCTTGGCCGGGGATGCAATAATCAAAGGCTTACCCCGCTCTTTTTGCAGTTGGTTGTCGATGACCCCACCCGGGAGCGGCACCTACGGCGCAGGCACCGAAGCCGTCTCATGAGGATGCGACAGAGGTGCACCGATGGTTTTTCGTCAGAGAAATTCACAAAGGTTTGATAACGCATGAACATGACTGCAACGGCTACCCAGCGCGCGCATTCCGCGCTGCCTGATTCGCCCCAATCACCCACAAAAGCTCCTGTTCCAGACCCCAACGGGTCAGAAATTCTCGTACGCTGCCTGCAGGCAGAAGGCGTCGAATTCCTCTGGGGTTACCCCGGCGGCGCGGTTCTCTACATCTACGACGCCCTGTACAAGCAGGAGACCATCCAGCATGTGCTGGTGCGCCACGAACAGGCCGCCGTACACGCGGCCGACGGCTATGCCCGCGCCACTGGCGAAGTCGGCGTAGCCCTGGTCACATCTGGCCCGGGCGTGACAAACGCCATCACCGGGATCGCCACGGCCTACATGGACAGCATCCCGATGGTGATCATCACCGGGCAGGTGCCCAC
>JBBQXN010000120.1:0-7830 GCA_038209585.1 Burkholderiales bacterium | reverse complement strand
TTAAGGTCATGAGACCCGGCTTCCGCATCTCTGCTTCCACCTGGCACTCGCCTTCAAACGCCCACGCTTATCGGCTGTATGTTGTTAAAGAACTTGGCACCACCACTCACCTTGCGGCTCGCTTCTCAGTGCCGCTGACTTCTCGTCAGCGCAGCCTTCGATTATGACTTGCTTTTTAACTGCTTGTCAACAGGGTGGCTGTAAATCTTTTCTTCGCTCTGCCTAACCTTGACTTGATTCGGAACTGTAGCAGCAGCGTCTTTTGCTGCCCTACTGAAACGTCACTCGTCGTAAGCGAAGCCCTCGACTATAGCACTGTTCTTGTGGTTACCGCAAGTGCCACGTACAACAATGGCTCTACGCGAGCGCGACCATCGGGCTGATCAGCGCCAGGCGCAACGCTTCCTTCGGATGTTCAGCCTCCAGGACTTGTTGCACCAGCCCTTGCAGTTGCCGTGTGTCTGCGCGCAGCAACCTCTGCTTGATCGCCGAGATTCGCGAAGGATGCATCGACAAGCTGCGCAGACCCATGGCGAGCAGCAAATCGGTGAAGGCCGGGTCTCCCGCCATTTCGCCGCATACGCTGACGCCGCGCCCGCGCGCAAGCGCGCGGCTGATGGTGTGATGCACGAGGTGCAGCACAGCGGGGTGCCAGGCATCGTAAAGATGCGCGACAGCTTCATCGGCGCGGTCGATGGCCAACGTGTATTGAATGAGGTCGTTGGTCCCCAGCGAAACGAAGTCGAAGTGCGTCAGGAAACGGTCGATAGCCACCGCGGCGGCCGGCACCTCGATCATGGCGCCCAGCTCGACATGCGTGTACGGTCTGCCGCTTTCATCCAGCTGCTGCCGAGCCCGCGCCAGGGCCTCCACGATGGCGCGCACCTCGGCCAGATGCGCCACCATCGGCACCAGGATGCGCACCTTGCCATAAGCACTGGCACGCAGGATCGCGCGCAACTGCTGCCGGAACATGCCGGGTTCCGACATGCTCCAGCGGATGGCACGCAAACCCAGCGCGGGGTTCAACCCGTATTCATGCCGCTGCTCTTGCGCGCTCATCCGGTCGATGGGCTTGTCAGCGCCGATATCCACCGTGCGGATTGTCACGGGCAGGCCCTGCATGGCCAACACCGCCTCACGGTACGCCTCGAACTGTTCGTCTTCACCGGGCAGGTTGCCGCCGCGGTTCATGAACAGAAATTCGCTGCGAAACAAGCCCACGCCAACCGCCCCCGCCGCCACGGCGGCCTGGGCGTCGCCAGGGGATTCGATGTTGGCCAGCAATTCGACCACTTGGCCGTCCAGGGTCACGGCAGGCGTGTGTCGCAGCCGGTTCAAGCGCGCCCGTTCCAGTTCGCTTTGCTGTTGGCGGAAGCGGTATTCCTCCAGCACGATGGGGCTCGGGTTGACGATGACGACGCCGGCATCGCCGTCGATGATGAGCAGATCGTCCTGCCGGATCATGCGGCTGGCTTCCCGTGCGCCCACCACAGCCGGGATATCCAGGCTGCGCGCCACGATGGCGGTGTGCGATGTGCCCCCGCCCACGTCGGTGACGAAGCCTGTGAACACGCTGCGTTTGAACTGCATCATGTCGGCTGGCGCTACATCGTTGGCCACCAGCACCAGCGGGTCAGCACCTGCGGGTGCCGGCAGACCAGCCGATGGTTGCTCGCCAGGAGCGCGCGCCAAATCGCGCAAGACGCGTTCGACGACCTGCTCCAGATCGGCCTTGCGTTCGCGCAGATAGGCGTCTTCCATTTCGTCGAATTGCCTGGCTAGCACTTCGAGTTGTGCAGACAACGCCCATTCGGCGTTGTATCGACGCTCCCGGATCCAGCCTTTGGTGGCCTCGGTCAATGCCTCGTCGTGCAGCATCATCAGATGTACGTCGAGCAGCGCAGCCAATTCGTGCGGCACGTCTGCTGGCATGTCGCGCTTGAGCGTGGTGAGTTCAGCGGCAACGGCATCACGCGCCATCCGCAAGCGCGCAATTTCATCCTCGACACGGTCGGCGGATACAAAGTAGTGCGCCACGTCGACGCGACTCGAGGCCACCATCACGGCGCGCCCAATGGCGACCCCCCGCGACACTGCAATGCCGAAAACCTGCAAGCTCATCGCCAGAATGTAGCGCAGCGCCGCTGCCCTGCGGCCAACTCTTTACCGAGCTTATTCGCCCTCGCCGAACTTGCCTTCAATCAGCGCGCACAGGGCCCCCATCGCTTGCTCTTCGTCGGAGCCTTCGGCCTCGATTTCGATCTCGCTGCCGATCCCCGCTGCCAGCATCATCACGCCCATGATGCTTTTGGCATTCACGCGACGTGTGTTGCGCAGCAGGAAGATTTCGCTGCTGAAACTGCCGGCCAGCTTGGTCAGCTTGGCCGACGCCCGCGCGTGGAGGCCCAGCTTATTGCTGATGCTGATGCGCTGCTTGATCATTCGGCAAGGGCGGGACGGGCTGGTTCTGACGCTTGGTGACCGACACCGGCATGACGCCTTGCATGCCGCCAGCCACGGCGCGCGCCACCAGGTCTTCCAAAGGCACATCGGCATAGCAAAGGGTGCGCCACAACATGGGTACGTTGACTCCGGCGACCACGCGCGCTGGCGCGCTGCGCTGTGCCACTGCCAGTTGCGCGGCATTGCAAGGCGTGGCGCCAAACGTGTCTACAAGGACCAACACCGGCCCTTCGCCCAAGGCTGTCAACGCTGCAGCAATGTGCGCAGTGGCCGCTTCGGGTGTGGTCTCGACTTCCACGTCAACGCAAGCCACATGGCGGCAGCGTTCGGCGTAGACATGCTCTGCTGCCGCGCGCAAAGCGCTGGCCAACGGGGCGTGAGCGACGATCAACAAAGAAACCATGGTCAATCGTGATTATGGGCAGGTTCGCACCGGCGCACACCCGCCCACTTCAAGGCCTTCGGCGACATCATGGGAGCAGGCGTATGGAATCAAAAAACGTGGCCACACCTTCGGCCGGAAGGCTAGCTCCCAAGACGGTAACTTGGTAGACAAAAGTACCTCGGGTGAAAACCGCTGCTTCTTCCTTGACCTTCTGGCCATCGGGCAGCTGGCCGTCCAAAGCCCAGCGTCGACTGGCTTCGTGCCGTGTTGCCCCAGCCACAACCAGCTCAGGGCGAGCCTGCACAGCAGTGGCAGACAAGTTGGCAGCTGCGCTGCGGCTGAGTTCGTCCAGCGCTGCGCCTACCCGCTGCAGATCACCGACGTCGGCGTAAGCCAGGGCCCAGGTCTGCCCGCCAGCGCTGCAGGCATGCAGCGACAGCTTCACGGGCTGGCCAGCCAACTGCACTGTGCGCGACAGCGGTGTGGGTTTGCAGGGCAGCAACATGACCAGACCGCTGTCCTGGGGCCGCCAGTCCCGCCAGTTCAAGGTGGGCGTGCAGGCCGCCAAGGCCGCGAGTAAGGGGAGCAGCCAGCGCATGCGCCGATTATCCAGCCGCCTGCCGCAGAATGCCGACATGGTTACCGTTCACTCCGCCACTCACCCCGCAGCCTCCCCGGAATCCAACCCTGCCACCCCTACGGCCCTGTCCGGCGTGCGCGTTCTGGACCTTTCGCGCGTACTGGCCGGGCCCTGGTGCACGCAGACGCTGGCCGATCTGGGCGCCGAAGTCATCAAGGTCGAGCGGCCAGCCACTGCCAACCACCCAGGCGGCGACGACACACGGGGCTGGGGCCCGCCATTTCTGAAGGATGCCGCTGGGCAGGACACCCAAGAAGCCGCCTATTTCCTGGGCGCCAACCGCAACAAACGCAGCGTGGCCATCGATATGGCCCACCCTGAGGGACAGGCCCTGGTGCTGGCGCTGGCAGACACCTGCGACGTGATGGTCGAAAACTTCAAGGTCGGCGACATGGCGCGCTATGGCCTGGACGCGGCCCGCCTGCGGCAGCGCAACCCGCGCCTGGTCGCATGTTCCATCACCGGCTACGGCCAGACCGGCCCCTACAGCGAGCGGGCCGGTTACGACTACGCCGTGCAAGGCCTGGGCGGCTTGATGAGCGTGACTGGTGAGCGCGACGACTTGCCGGGCGGCGGCCCGCAAAAGGTGGGCGTGGCCGTGGCCGATCTGTTCACCGGCATGTACGCCACCGTGGCCATTTTGTCGGCGCTGCGCCACCGCGACGCAACGGGCGAAGGCCAAGTTATCGACATGGCCTTGCTCGATACACAAGTGGCCATGCTGGCCAACCTGGGCGCCAACTACCTGGTCACGCGCCAGGCTCCAAAACGGGCGGGAAATGCCCATCAGAACATCGTGCCTTACCAGGTGTTTGCGGTGGCCGACGGGCACCTGATCCTGGCCGTAGGCAACGACGCGCAATTCCAGCGTTTGTGCGATGTTGCAGCCTGTCCCGAACTGGCTCGGGACGAACGCTTCACCCGCAACGCTGACCGCGTGCGGCACCGCGAAGCTCTGGTGCCGCTGCTGGCAGACAAGCTGGTCAGGCGCACGCGTGCATACTGGCTGGCCGCGCTGGACGCGGCGAAAGTGCCCTGCGGACCGATCAATGATCTGGCCGACGTCTTCGCTGATCCGCAGGTGCAGGCGCGCGGGATGACGACCACCGTGGCGCACCCCTACAACGGTGCGCTGGAACTGGTGTCCAGCCCGATGAAGCTCTCGGCCACGCCAGTGCATTCGCGCCGGCCGCCACCGCTGCTGGGGCAACACACTGACGAAATACTGGCTGAATTGGGCTTGGACGCAGCCCGGGTGCAAGCGTTGCGCGCGCAGGGTGTGGTGGCCTGACAGCCACCCCGCGTCCTCAGCCCACGGGGGTATGACAGCCAGGTCGTGACGGAGTCGGCGTGGATCCCCACCAGCACCCTGGAATCCCCCAGACCGCGGGGTGGTGGGCGCGAGCGACCGAGTTGAACCTCTCGTATCAAGCAGCGTCTACGGTCAGCAGGTCTGTCGCCAGACTCGACATGCGGTCGTCAGGGTCACCGACCTCACGCTGTCAGCGCCCCCAGGGCGGTCTTCAGGGAAAAGTACATCATGGAATTGTTCGAACTGGCTCGCGATCAAGCCAGCCACACGCAGAAGTCCCACACGCCTGCAGACCCGCATGCCCTGCTGTCGCAGCTGGGCTGTGAAGTAGCGCGCAGCTTGTCTGCGGCGGTCGAACGCGTCACGGCGCTGGCCGCCACGGGCCGCATCGACCGCAGCAGCCTGCGCGCGTTGCGCGAAGAAGTCGACCAAGCGCGGCGCGCCGGCATCATCGGCCAACAGATCGGCCGTTTGGCATCGGGCAAGGTGCGCGTGACACGCGAACGCATCGACCTGACAGGCTTGCTGGTGGAAGCGCTGCGTCAGCACAAGCGCGAGATCGAGGCCCGTGGCTTTGAAGTGCGCCAGTTCTTTGCACAAGCAGAGGTTATGACCGACGCCACGCTCGGCTTCGCGTTGCTGCAAAGCGTGCTCGACTGGGCCCTGGAGCACGCCGTTTCACGCATTGATCTCAAGCTCGACATCAAACCCTGGCCGACCCATGCGCGTTTGAGCTGCTCATTCACCCACGGCGCAATGCATCACCCGGCCGCAGGCGACGCCAGTCTGCTGGAAGCAGATGGCGCTTGTCTGGAAACCATGTCCTGGTGTCTGGTCCAGCAGACCGCCGCAGTCCTGGGCTTGGTGATGTACAGCCACGACACCAGAGACCGCACCACGCTGACGCTGGAATTCACTGACACGGTGGTGCCGCGCATCGATGGCCTGTCCATCAGCGAGCTGGAAGACCCCAGCCAGCATGCGCGCAACTCGCAGCCGCTGGCAGGCCGCCATGCGCTGGTGGTGGCCAGCCGGAGGGAAACACGTGGCCTGGTGCGCGATGCCCTGCGCCCAATGGGCTTGATGATCGACTTCGTCAATTCAGTTGAAGAAGCCATCGAGTTCTGTCGCGACGGCCTGCCCCACGCGGTGGTGTACGAAGCCGCGCTGACTGGTGAGCGCTTTGAGAAACTGCGCGCCGACATGCTGGCCGAAGTGCCGACGATGGCCTTCGTGCAGATTGCCGAAACCGGCAGGGCCTTTGAAGTGCTGAACCTCGGCAGCCACCAGTTCGCCAGCGTCGGCCGCGACGCACTGCTCGAATCGTTGCCAGCCGCGATGATGTTTGAGCTGGCGCGCAGCGAAAGCGGCGCGCCGCAGTAAGCCAGGCAAAAAAGCCGGTTCAGCGGCCGAAGACCTTTTTCACGCCTTTAACCAGCCCCAAGCCCGCAGCCTTGCCTGCCACGGCGTTGTGGCGTTCAGCCAGTTGCACCTTGGCCGTGGTTTACTTGACGCTAGGCAGGAAAGGCGGTGACCCGCTCATCCACGCGGCGACCCTGACCTGTCATCTTCAGCAGCTTGGCCGGCAGCCACAGCCCAGCCACAGCCACCCCGGAAAACGCTTGCGTAAACTCTCGGCGATGCATCTGATCTCCTGGTCGCCGACGAAAACCCATCTTGCGCGCCCCTGTGCCGTCATGGCAGGCAGCGCGCCCCCCCTGGCATGATCGGGCGGCTGTCAGGCCTGCTGGCCGTCAAGCAGCCGCCCCAGCTGCTGGTCGACGTGGCGGGTGTCGGCTATGAAGTCGATGTACCCATGAGTACCTTCTACAACCTGCCCGCTGTGGGTCAGCCGGTGGTGCTGCTGACGCATTTCGTGGTGCGCGAAGACGCGCAGGTGCTGTTCGGCTTTCTCACCGCTGAAGAACGCGCCACGTTCCGCGAACTCGTGAAGATCAGCGGCGTGGGCCCGCGAACAGCCCTGGCCATCCTGTCGGGCCTGAGCGTGGGTGAACTGTCGCAAGCAGTGACTCGGCAAGACAGCGCGCGCCTGGTGAAAACACCCGGTATCGGCAAGAAAACAGCCGAGCGCTTGCTGCTGGAACTGAAAGGCAAGCTGGGCCCCGACCTGGCGCTGCCCGCGGGCGCGCCCATCAGCGACAACCAGACCGACATCGCCCAGGCACTGCAGGCCTTGGGCTACAACGACCGCGAAGCGCAGGCGGCGCTGAAGGCGCTGCCGCCCGACGTCGGCGTGAGCGACGGCATCAAGCTCGCACTGAAGTCACTCAACCGTTGACCAGGCCGGCCGGCCCGAAACCGTAGGCACGCACCAGCCAGCGCGTGGGCCATTGCTGTGCTGCCTGGTTGTAGCTGCGCGCGGCCGTATCGAACAGCCGGCGGGCAAAGCCCAGTTCGGTATCGGCCTCGCGCCACGCGGTCAGCAGTGCAGCCACTGCAGGGCTGGCGCTGACGTCGGCGTGCTGGTCCAAAAGCGCCAGCACACGACTGGCACGCGACGCCAAAGCCGCTTCAGCCTGCACCCAGATCGCCGCAGTTGCCACCGCCACAGGCTTGGCTGCCAGCGCACCGGCTGCACGCGCGGTCTCGGTTTGCGCCACATGCAGCGCATCGAGCGCGCCGTGTTCTCCAGCCAGCGGTGCGCGCAGGGCGGCCACCAGCGGCGGCAGCACGGCAGCGCGGTGCTTGAGCGCCTTGTCGATCTGCTGCCAGGCGCGGCCAATGTCGTTGCGCAGCGCCACCAGCCGGTTATAGGCGCCCACCATCCAAAACACCATTAGCGCGGCGAACGCAAGCACAGCCCACTGCGTGGCCGACATGAGCGGCATCTCAGCCAGATGCGTTTCAGCCAGCGGCATCGCCACCCACGGCCTCAGCGCGCACTTCGCCCTGGCCCAGAACGACCCACTTCAGCGAGGTCAGCCCTTCCAGCCCGACCGGGCCGCGGGCATGCAGCTTGTCAGTGCTGATGCCGATTTCCGCGCCCAGGCCGTACTCGAAACCATC
>JBBQXN010000119.1:0-7894 GCA_038209585.1 Burkholderiales bacterium | reverse complement strand
GTAGGCCTTGGCTTCGCCGCCAAACTTGGCCGCCAGCACAGAGGTGATCGCCGCCGTCAGCGTCGTCTTGCCGTGGTCAACGTGGCCAATCGTGCCCACGTTCACGTGCGGCTTGGTCCGTTCAAATTTACCTTTTGCCATTTCAATTTCTCCGAGAAAGAGCGTTGCCAGTGATGGGTTTAAGGTTTCCGGCGGGGTGTTGTTCCGTCTGCCACTGGCAGCAGACGGCAACCCGCCGAAGACCGGTGCAAATGACTTGCGGGTTTACTTGCCGCGCGCGGTGATGATGGCGTCGGCAACGTTCTTCGGCGCTTCGCTGTAGTGCTTGAACTCCATCGTGTACGTCGCACGGCCCTGGCTCATCGAACGCAGCGTGGTGCTGTAGCCGAACATCTCGCTCAGCGGCACTTCGGCCTTGATGACCTTGCCACCGCCCGGCATGTCGTCCATGCCTTGCACCATGCCGCGACGTGAAGACAAGTCGCCCATCACGCCACCGGCATAGTCTTCCGGCGTTTCGACTTCAACCGCCATCATCGGCTCCAGGATCACCGGCGAAGCCTTGCGGCAGCCGTCCTTGAAGCCCATGCTGGCGGCCATCTTGAATGCGTTTTCGTTCGAGTCCACCTCGTGGTAAGACCCGAAGGTGAGCGACACCTTCACGTCCACCACCGGGTAGCCGGCCAGCACGCCGTTGGGCAGCGTATCTTCAATGCCCTTCTTGACGGCGGGAATGAATTCGCGCGGCACCACGCCGCCCTTGATGGCATCGACAAACTCGAAGCCCTTGCCGGGTTCTTGCGGCTCGATCTTCAACACCACGTGGCCGTACTGGCCTTTGCCGCCCGACTGGCGAACAAACTTGCCTTCGACGTCGCTCACAGCCTTGCGGATGGTCTCGCGGTAAGCCACTTGCGGCTTGCCCACGTTGGCTTCAACGCCGAACTCGCGCTTCATGCGGTCGACGATGATTTCAAGGTGGAGTTCGCCCATGCCCGAGATGATGGTCTGGCCAGACTCCTCGTCGGTCTTGACGCGGAAAGACGGGTCTTCCTGGGCCAGACGGCCAAGGGCCACGCCCATCTTTTCCTGGTCGGCTTTGGTCTTGGGCTCGACAGCCTGGCTGATCACCGGCTCGGGGAAGATCATCTTTTCCAGCGTGATGATCGACGTCGGGTCGCACAGGGTTTCGCCCGTGGTCACGTCTTTCAGACCCACGCAGGCGGCGATGTCGCCGGCCAGAATTTCCTTGATCTCTTCACGCTGGTTGGCGTGCATCTGCAAGATGCGGCCGATGCGTTCTTTTTTGCCGCGGATCGGGTTGTAGACCGAGTCGCCACTCTTGAGCACGCCCGAATAGACACGCACGAACGTGAGCTGACCGACGTACGGGTCGGTCATCAGCTTGAACGCCAGAGCCGAGAACTTCTCTTCGTCGGTGCGGTATCGCACGACAGGCTTGTCATCATCGTCGATGCCAGGCACGGGCGGGATGTCGGCCGGCGACGGCATGAAGTCGATCACGCCGTCGAGCATGCGCTGCACGCCCTTGTTCTTGAAGGCACTGCCGCAGAACATGGGCTGGATTTCGGCGGCGATGGTGCGCGTGCGGATGCCGTGAATGATCTCGGCTTCGGACAGTTCGCCCGATTCCAGATACTTGTTCATCAGCTCTTCGCTGGCTTCGGCAGCCGCTTCAACCAGGTTCTCGCGCCACTTCTGGGCTTCAGCTTGCAGCTCGGCCGGGATGTCCTGGTACTCGAACTTCATGCCTTGCGAGGCTTCGTCCCAGATGATCGCTTTCATCACGATGAGGTCGATCACACCGGTGAAGTTTTCTTCCGCGCCGATGGGGATGACCACGGGCACCGGATTGGCCTTCAGGCGCACCTTCATCTGGTCATAGACCTTGAAGAAGTTGGCACCCGTGCGGTCCATCTTGTTGACGAACGCCAGCCGCGGCACCTTGTACTTGTTGGCCTGACGCCAGACGGTCTCGGACTGCGGCTGCACGCCGCCCACGGCGCAGTACACCATGCAGGCGCCGTCGAGCACACGCATCGAGCGCTCGACTTCAATCGTGAAGTCGACGTGCCCGGGGGTGTCGATGATGTTGATGCGGTGCTCGGGATGGGAAAAGTCCATGCCCTTCCAGAAGCAGGTGGTCGCAGCCGAAGTGATCGTGATGCCACGCTCCTGCTCCTGCTCCATCCAGTCCATCGTCGCCGCGCCGTCGTGCACCTCACCGATCTTGTGGTTCACACCGGTATAGAACAGGATGCGTTCGGTGGTGGTGGTCTTGCCGGCATCGATGTGCGCGCTGATGCCGATGTTGCGGTAGCGCTCGATGGGGGTCTTGCGGGCCATGGTGTAACTCCAAATGCAGGGGCCGCCTGCGGGCTAGTGCTAACCCGTAAAGGCGGCCGGGAAACTGGGACTCAGCGTGCTTAGAAGCGGAAGTGCGAGAACGCCTTGTTCGCTTCAGCCATGCGGTGGACTTCGTCGCGCTTCTTGACCGCGCCGCCGCGGCCTTCAGAGGCTTCGAGCAGTTCGTTGGCCAGGCGGGCGGACATCGACTTCTCACCGCGCTTGCGGGCGCTTTCCTTCAACCAGCGCATGGCCAGGGCCTGCCGGCGAACGGGGCGAACTTCCACGGGAACCTGGTAGTTCGCACCGCCCACACGGCGAGACTTCACTTCGACCATCGGCTTGATGTTGTTGACCGCGAGCATGAAGATCTCGAGCGGGTCCTTGCCGGCCTTCTGTTCAACTTGCACGAGGGCGCCGTAGATGATGCGCTCGGCAACAGCCTTCTTGCCCGATTCCATGATGACGTTCATGAACTTGGACAGATCGATCGAACCGTATTTCGGGTCGGGCAGGATCTCGCGTTTGGGTACTTCGCGACGACGTGGCATGGGAATCTTCCTTTTTCGGTTTCAGTTGGTGCGGCTGTTCGGGCTGCACCGCGAAGGACCATCCAGGCCCTTCACTTACTTGGCGGCCACAGAAGTGCCGCCACTGGTCTGACGTTCGAGCCCTCTTGGAGCCCGAAAGGCGTCAGGCTTTCTTGGGGCCCGAAAGCCGTCAGGCTTTCTTGGGGCGTTTTGCGCCGTACTTCGAACGCGACTGCTTGCGATCCTTGACGCCTTGCAGGTCCAACGAGCCGCGCACGATGTGGTAACGCACGCCCGGCAGGTCTTTCACGCGGCCGCCGCGCACGAGCACGACGCTGTGCTCTTGCAGGTTGTGACCCTCACCGCCGATGTAGCTGATGATCTCGAAGCCGTTCGTCAGGCGCACCTTGGCGACCTTGCGAAGCGCCGAGTTCGGCTTTTTCGGGGTGGTGGTGTACACACGAGTGCACACACCCCGGCGCTGAGGCGAGTTTTGCATCGCCGGCGACTTGCTCTTGGTGGTCTCGACCTCACGGCCGAAGCGCACGAGCTGGTTGATGGTTGGCATAGGTAACTTGTTCCCGTTTGAAGCTTCGCAGTAACTTGAATCTGATTCGCCAATCTGCTGTTCTGCGATCCTGCGATTCGAACTTCTCGGGACACTGCGCCGGGTGGGGCCCTGGTGGCACGCCCGAAGGGCACGACCTCACGACCGGCTGTACCTGGAGCCCGAAAAAGGCGGCCAAGCACGGCAAAGTTCGCCGAAAAGCCTTCTAGTATATTCGCCTGCCCTGAATGGGGCAAGCCAGCCCGCCATGATCCCGACTGAAACACCCGAAGCACCGCCTCTGGTGGTGCTGGATACCAACGCTGCGCTTGACTGGCTGCTGTTCAGAGATGCTGGCATGGGCGCACTGGCAGCGGCCATCGAAGTCGGCACGGTGCGCTGGATTGCCACCCATCGCATGCGCGAAGAACTGCTTCGAACCCTCAGCTACCCCGCCCTGGCAAAGTGGAAGCCTGACAGAGAGCGTACGCTCACTCTCTTCGATCGTCTCTCTGAACTGCGTGCAGAACCCAATCCAACCTCCCTGGGTGCCTTGATCTGCACCGACCCTGACGACCAGGTGTTCATGGACCTGGCTGCAGCCCATCAGGCGCGTTGGCTGGTCACCCACGACCGCGCACTGCACAGGCTGGCCCGTGCCGCCGCACGGCTGGGCATCAGGATCGTCCGGCCGAACGACTGGGGCGGTCCCGGCTGCAGCTGATCGGCCACAAAAAAAGGGCGACCGAAGTCGCCCCTTTTCATGCCCCGCCGAAGCGGTCCGTGAGCCTTATTCGGCCGTCTGGCTGCCCGCGTCCGCATCCACCTTGGCCAGCTGAACCGCAGCCAGCTCCTCGGCTTCCTGCATGGCGATGGCGCGACGCTCGCTCTCGTCCATCTCTTCCTTGGCCTTGCGCGCCACGTGGAAGGCCATGCCGGTGCCGGCCGGGATCAAGCGGCCGACGATGACGTTTTCCTTCAAGCCACGCAGCTCGTCGCGCTTGCCCATGATGGCAGCCTCGGTGAGCACCCGCGTGGTTTCCTGGAAAGACGCCGCAGAGATGAAGCTGTCGGTGGACAACGACGCCTTGGTGATGCCCAGCAACACGTCGGCATGCGTGGCGGGCAACTTGCCCTCGGCGCGAAGCTTCTCGTTGGTGTTGAGCAGCTCGCTGCGTTCCACCTGTTCGCCGGCGATGTAGCCGCTGTCGCCCACGTTGGTGATCTGCACCCGACGCAGCATCTGGCGCACGATCACCTCGATGTGTTTGTCGTTGATTTTCACACCTTGCAGGCGGTACACGTCCTGCACCTCGTCGACGATGTAGCGTGCCAGCTCTTCGATGCCCAGCAGGCGCAGGATGTCCTGCGGGTCTGCGCTGCCGTCCACCACCAGTTCGCCGCGGTTGACCACCTGGCCTTCGTGCACCAGGATGTTCTTTTCCTTGGCCACCAGCTCTTCGTGCACGGTGAGCTCTGGCGAGGTGATCTGCAGGCGGTTCTTGCCCTTGGTCTCCTTGCCGAAGCTGATCGTGCCGGTGATCTCGGCCAGGATGCCCACGTCCTTCGGCGAACGCGCTTCAAACAGCTCAGCCACCCGCGGCAAGCCGCCGGTGATGTCGCGTGTCTTCTGGCCTTCCATCGGGATGCGCGCCAGCACTTCACCGGGCGACAGGTCTTGTCCGTCACGGATCTGGATCAGCGAACCCACCGGGAAGCCGATGGTCACCGCGTGGTCGGTGCCGGGAATCTTGACCTCGACACCTGCAGCGTCCAGCAGCTTGACCTGCGGCCGCACCACCTTGATGGCACCGCGGCGCTTGGAGTCGATGACCACCAGCGTGGACAGGCCCGTGACCTCGTCCAGCTGCTTGGCCACGGTGACGCCTTCTTCGACGTTCTCGAACTTCGCGCGGCCGGCAAACTCGGTGATGATGGGCCGCGTCAGCGGGTCCCAGTTGGCCAGCACGGTGCCGGCCTTCACCTGTTGGTCGGGCTTGATGTTCAGCGTGGCGCCGTACGGCAGCTTGTGGCGTTCGCGCTCACGGCCGTGCTGGTCGCTGATGACGATTTCGCCGGAACGCGAGATCACCACCAGCACACCCTTGCCGTTGGTCACGTAGCGCATCGTGGCGTTGAAGCCGATGATGCCGTCGCTCTTGGCGTCGACACTGCTGGCCACTGCCGCACGCGAAGCCGCACCACCGATGTGGAAGGTGCGCATCGTCAGCTGCGTGCCGGGCTCGCCGATGGACTGCGCGGCAATGACGCCGATCGCTTCGCCCACGTTGACGATGCCGCCGCGGCCCAGATCGCGGCCGTAGCACTTGGCGCAGATGCCGAAGCGTGTGTCGCACGTCAGTGCCGTGCGCACCTTGACTTCGTCCACACCCGCAGCTTCCAGCGTGTCGATGATGTCTTCGTCCAGCATCTCGCCGGCCGGCACCATCATCTGCTGGGTCTCGGGGTGCAGCACCTCGATGGCCGTGACACGACCCAGGATGCGGTCGCGCAAGCTCTCGATGACTTCACCACCTTCGACCAGCGCACGGCGGTTCATGCCGTTCTGTGTGCCGCAGTCGTGTTCGGTGACCACCAGATCCTGCGTCACATCCACCAGGCGGCGTGTCAGGTAGCCCGAGTTCGCGGTCTTCAGCGCCGTGTCCGCCAGGCCCTTGCGGGCGCCGTGGGTGGAGATGAAGTACTGCAGAACGTTCAGGCCTTCGCGGAAGTTGGCCGTGATGGGCGTCTCGATGATGCTGCCGTCAGGCTTGGCCATCAAGCCGCGCATGCCGGCCAGCTGGCGGATCTGCGCAGCAGAACCGCGCGCCCCCGAGTCCGCCATCATATAGATGGAGTTGAAGGACTCCTGCGCCACTTCCTTGCCGTGGCGGTCGAGCACACGTTCCTTGGACAGCTGGCTCATCATGACCTTGCCGACTTCGTCGCCGGTCTTGCCCCAGATGTCCACCACCTTGTTGTAGCGCTCGCCAGAGGTGACCAGGCCCGAGACGTACTGCTGCTCGATTTCCTTGACCTCTTTTTCGGCCTTTTCGATCATGCCGGGCTTTTCCTTGGGCACCAGCATGTCGTCAATCGCAATCGAGATGCCCGCACGCGTGGCCAGCTTGAAGCCGCTTTGCAGCAGCTTGTCGGCCAGCACCACGGTTTCCTTCAGGCCGCACTTGCGGAAGCTGACGTTGATGAGACGCGAGATCTCCTTCTTCTTCAGCGCCTTGTTGATGTGGCTGAACGGCAGACCCCTGGGCAGGATCTCGCTCAGCAGCGCGCGGCCCACGGTCGTTTCGACCAGCTTGATTTCGGACGTGAATTCACCGTCGGCGCCCTTGGTCCATTCCGGCATGCGCACGCTGATGCGGGCCGTGACTTCCACGGCACCGTTGTCCAGCGCGCGCTGCAGCTCTTGCATGTCGGCGAAGATCATGCCCTCGCCACGGCCGTTGATGCGCTCGCGGGTGGCGTAGTACAGGCCCAGCACCACGTCTTGCGACGGCACGATGCTCGGCTCGCCCGAAGCCGGGAACAGCACGTTGTTGGACGCCAGCATCAGCGTGCGGGCCTCCATCTGCGCTTCGATGCTCAGCGGGATGTGCACCGCCATCTGGTCGCCGTCGAAGTCGGCGTTGAAGGCCGAGCACACCAGCGGATGCAGCTGGATGGCCTTGCCTTCGATCAACACCGGCTCGAAAGCCTGGATGCCCAAACGGTGCAGCGTCGGTGCGCGGTTCAGCAGCACCGGGTGTTCCTTGATGACTTCTTCAAGGATGTCCCACACCACCGGCGTACCACTTTCCACTTCCTTCTTCGCCGCCTTGATGGTGGTGGCGATGCCCATGGCTTCCAGGCGCGAGAAGATGAAAGGCTTGAACAGCTCGATGGCCATCAACTTGGGCAGGCCGCATTGGTGCAGCTTCAGCGTCGGGCCGACGACAATGACCGAACGGCCCGAGTAGTCCACCCGCTTGCCCAGCAAGTTCTGGCGGAAGCGCCCACTCTTGCCCTTGATCATGTCGGCCAGCGACTTCAGCGCACGCTTGTTGGCGCCGGTCATGGCCTTGCCGCGACGGCCGTTGTCCAGCAAGCTGTCCACGGCTTCCTGCAGCATGCGCTTTTCGTTGCGCACGATGATTTCCGGCGCCTTCAGCTCCAGCAGCCGCGCCAGGCGGTTGTTGCGGTTGATGACGCGGCGGTACAGGTCGTTCAGGTCGCTTGTCGCGAAGCGGCCGCCGTCCAGGGGAACGAGGGGGCGCAGGTCAGGCGGCAGCACCGGCAGCACTTCCATCACCATCCAATGGGGACGGATGCCGCTCTTCTTGAAGGCTTCCAGCACCTTCAGGCGCTTGCTGTTCTTCTTGATCTTCAGCTCGGAGCCGGTCAGGTCGTTGCGGATCTTTTCGATCTCCGCATCGATGTCCATTTCTTCGAGCAG
>JBBQXN010000118.1:0-7927 GCA_038209585.1 Burkholderiales bacterium | reverse complement strand
GGGCCTGATGGTGGCCGCAGCGGCCAGGCCGCCGCTGTGGGTGGCGGCCGTGCTGGTGGGCGGCTTCGCCATCTTCCACGGCCATGCCCACGGCACCGAGCTGCCCGGCGCCGCCGACCCGCTGCTCTACAGCCTGGGCTTCGTGCTGGCCACGGGCTTGATGCACGCCGCTGGCATTGCCTTTGGCGGCTTGGTGAAATGGCCGGCCGGCCGCGTGGCCGTACGCGCCGGCGGCGGGCTCATCGGCCTGGCGGGCCTGAGCTTTCTGGTAGCCGCCGTCCGTTGAAAGCCACCTGGCTAGCCGTAGGTTGGCTCTTGGCCCCTGCAGCCGCCTGGGCACACAGCCCCGTGCCGGGCCTGGGCCGTTTCTACAACGGCATGCTGCATCCGGTGCTGGCACCGGCAGCGCTCATTGCCTTGCTGGCGCTGGGTTTGGTCATTGGCCAGCGCGGTTTGGCCGCGTCGCGCGGGCCGGTGCTGGTATTGGCACTCGGGCTGGTGCTGGGCTTGGTGGCGGGTTCGCAATGGGCTGGCGCCCCAATCAACACCGACATCGCCTTGCTGACACTGGGCCTGGCCTGTGCCGGCTGCGCGCTGGCCGCCTGGCGCATGCCGGCAGCTCTCTTGCTCGCGCTGGCCGGCGCCCTGGGGCTGGCGGCGGGCTGGGGCCTGGCCGACATGGCGGTGCTGGGCGACGCGGGTGCCCGCTGGGTCGTCATCGCCGGCACCTGGCTGGGCGCAGCACTCTTGTGCATGAGCGTGGCCGCGCTGTCTGAACTGGCGCGTCAGCCCTGGCAGCACATTGCAGTGCGCGTTGTCGCCTCCTGGATGGCTGCGAGTGCCTTGCTGGTGTTGGGCCTGCAGTGGGCGGGGCCTGTCAGCCGCGCGGCCTGAGCTGCGCAACCCAGCTGGGCCGCGTTCTCGTCAACTGAACAAGCGCCTGGCCGCTGCGCTGCCGGCGGCCAGGTCCAGCGCTTCGAGCTTGCCGTACAGCACATCGAGCTCCTGGGAAATGCTGGCGAAAGCCGCCAGCGGCAGCACCTGTCCGTGGTCGTCCACCACACTGGCGTCCATGTCATCGGCCAGCGCGGTGGCGGCCCGGTGCCAGGCAGGAAAAGGTTCTGCGGCCAGCGCTGTTTGCGGCACGTCCAGGGTCAGCGTGAACTGACGCACGGCGCTGGCCTGCGTGTCTTGCTGCTCACCCGCCATCGCGGCCAGGGCTGCTTGGGAATCGACCACCAGGCTCAGCACCGGCGGGGCGCCCTCTTCGGCAGCCGGCACCACCATGCGCCCGGGCAATGCGCCGGCCACGAAGCCGTGGCGGCTAGCGCATTGCTGGATGTAGCCCACCGACCAGGCCACGCTGCTGGAGCGCAAGGTCAGAGTCAGCTGCGCGTCCAGCGGGCTGGCCAGCGCGTCAAGTTCGCGCGCTCTGGCCACCACGTCCAGCATGTCGGGCGCATCAGGCGTGGCACCCAGGGCGTCTGCCAAAGCCTGTACTTTCTGTACAAATTCCGAGTATTCGATCTCGTTCAGTGCGCCGCTGCGATTGGCCATCTGCACGCCGGCCTGCAACTCGCCATAACGCCGGCCCGGCACAGGCGCTTCCCATTCGCCGGTTTCCGTGTCAAGGCCCTCGATGTAGAAAGGCTTGCTGCCAGCGCGGCGCGTGGGCGGCATGTGCGCCAGCACGGCGTCGCCGGTCACAGGGGCGTCCAGCGCCAGCGGCACCAGGGCGTCGATGAGCGCGTCCAGCCGCGCTTGTCGGCGCAGCATTGCGCGCGCCGTGAGTGGATCGGGCAACTCGGGCCGGGTTTCGTCGTCTTCTGGCGTCGCGCCCAGGCTGGGCTCCTGCCGCTGGACATCGGCAGCGGCTGTGATTTCGGTTTCTGCCTGGCGCAGGGTGTGCGGGCGGGCGCGGCGCGTGGCCAGCCAACCCTGCAGCAGCACGCCCATCAGCACGACGGCGCCCAGCAGCAGCAGCGCTTGCGTCAGGCTCAGGTCAGCGCTCATGCCACTTCCGCCAGCGAGATGGCCGCTTCCATGTCCACCGCCACGATGCGGCTGACGCCTTGCTCCTGCATGGTCACGCCGATCAGCTGTTCGGCCATTTCCATGGCGATCTTGTTGTGGCTGATGAACAAGAACTGCGTGCCACGGCTCATCTCGGTCACCAGCTTGCGGTAACGCTCGGTGTTGGCATCGTCCAGCGGGGCGTCCACTTCATCCAGCAAGCAAAACGGCGCCGGGTTGAGCTGGAAGATGGCAAACACCAGCGCGATGGCGGTAAGCGCTTTCTCGCCGCCTGAAAGCAGGTGGATGGTGCTGTTCTTCTTGCCCGGCGGCTGCGCCATCACCTGCACGCCGGCGTCCAGGATCTCGCCGCCCGTCATCACCAGCCGCGCCGTGCCGCCGCCGAACAGGCTGGGGAACATGCGGCCGAAATGTTCGTTTACTTGGTTGAAGGTGGAAGCGAGCAGGTCGCGTGTTTCCAGGTCGATCTTGCCGATGGCGTCTTCCAGTGTGCTGATGGCCTCGTTCAGGTCGGCGTTCTGTGCATCCAGGAAGGTCTTGCGTTCGCGCGCCTGGCCCAGTTCGTCCAGTGCTGCCAGGTTGACGGCGCCCAGCGCTGTCAATTCCTTGTTGATGCGGTCGATCTCGGTCTGCATGCCCCAGAGTTTCACGCTGCCAGCTTCGATGCCTTGAGCCAGCGCCGCCATGTCTGCTTCGACGGCTGTGAGCTGTTCGAGATACTGCGCCCCGCCCAGCTGCGCGGCCTGCAATTCCAGCTGCAGTTGCGTGATGCGTTCGCGCAGCGGCGCCAGGCTTTGCTCGAAGCCCATGCGCTGTTCGTCGGCGCGGCGCATCTGTGCGCTCAGGTCGTCGTATTCGCTGCGTGTGGCAGCCAGCGCTTGTTCACGTTCCAGGCGCAGCGCCAGGGCCGTTTGCAGGCCCGCTTGCGCAGCTTGGTCGTCGAAGGCCGACAGTTCGGTCTGCACTTGCTCGACCGATTGCACATTGCTGGCCATCTGCTGCGCAGCGGTGTCGATGCTGCGCTGCAATTCGCCCTGGCGCGCGACCAAGGCACGGGCCTGGAAGCGGGCTTCCTGGGCCTGGCGTTCCAGCGCACGCTGTTGTTCGCGGGCGTCGCTCAGGGCTCTTTCAGACGCAATCACGCCGTCGTCCAGCTCTGCATGCTTTTCCTGCGCGGTGCCCAGGCCGATGTCCAGCTCTTCGAAGCGGCCTTCGGCCGTGGCGCGGCGCTCTTGCAGGCTTTCGGCTTGCGCGTCGATCTCGGCCAGCTCGGTGCCCAGCTGTTGGCGCCGCGCTGTGGTGGCGTCCAGCTGTTGCGACAAGCGCAGCAGTTCGACGTTCAGCCCGTGTGCCCGCGTTTGCGCCTGACCGGCTTCGCGCCGCGCCGTATCGAAGCGTTGCGAAGCGTCGGTGTAGGCCGCTTCCAGGCGCACCGACCGGCTCTTGCTGTCGTCAGCCAGCAGTGTCTGCGCGCGTTGCTGGCGCGTCAGATTCTCGATTTCCTGTGCACGCCCCAGCAGGCCGGCCTGTTCGCTGTCGGGGGCGTAGAAAGCCACGGCATGCGAAGAAACGGCATGGCCTTCGCGCGTCATGATCACTTCGCCATGGCCGAGCACCGCGCGGGCTGCCAGCGCTTCGTCCAGGCTGGCAGCGGTGTAGAGGCCTTCCAGCCAGTCGCCCATCAACGCCTTCAGGCCGGCAGGTTCTTGAGCTTTCTCCAGGCGCAGCAGGTCGGCCAGCAAAGGCAGCCTGTGGTGGGCGCGCGGCACCGAAGCGGAGGGCAAGGCGTAGAAAGCCAGCTTGGCCGGCGGGGCGTCGGTGGCAAAAGCGCGCACCATGTCCAGCTTGCCCACAGCCAGCGCGCTCAAGCGTTCGCGCAACGCCGCTTCCAGTGCAGTTTCCCAGCCAGCCTCGATCTGCACCTGCGTCCACAGGCCGGCCAGGCTATCCAGACCGTGGCGCTGCAGCCAAGGCTTGAGCTTGCCTTCGGTCTGCACCTTTTCCTGCAGCGCGCGCAGGGCTTCCAGCCGCGCGGCGATGTCGGTCAGGCGGCCGGATTCGGCATTCACCGTGGCTTGCGCGGCGCGGCGTTGCTCATCGAGTTCAGGCACTTGTTCAGACAGTTCTTGCAGCCGCGCATCGGCCAGCGCGTGGGCCTCGGTGGCTTCGGCTTCTTGCGCCTTGAGCGCTTCCAGTTTGTCGCCCTCGGGCGCTTGCAGGCCTTGGCGCTCCTGCGCACGGCGCTCGCGCTGGCCTTGCAGCTGCCGCAGCTGCTCGTCGATGCTGCGGCTCTCGGCTGCCAGCACTTGAATCTGCTGCTGAATTTGCGCCACCTCGGCGCGCTGCGCGTTACTGGCAGCTTGCGCGCTGCGCAGGGCATCTTCCAGGGCGGGCAGTGAAAAGCCTTGTTCTTCGGCTTGCGCAACCAGCATGCCGGCTTGTTCTTCGGCTCCTTCAATCTGCGCTGCCAGGTCATCGAGCTCGGCGCGGGCCAGTTGCTCTCGTTCGGCCCACTGCGTGCTTTGCGTCTGCAGTTCAGCCAGACGCGTTTGCGCGCGCTGGCGCCCGTCGACCACGTAGCGAATGCGCTCTTCCAGCCGGCTGACTTCCAGCGCCGCCTCGGCCAGAAAGCCCTGGCGCGTGTGCAGCGCATCGCCTGCCGCGTAATGCGCCTGGCGCAAGCTTTCCTGCTGCGCTTCGACCTGGCGCAAATCGGCAGTGCGCGCTTCCAGTGCAGTGGCGGCATCGGCAGCAGCGGTCTTGACCCGCGCTTCTTCGCCCGCCGCGTCGCGGTGCTTCAAGAACCACAGCTGGTGCAGCTTCAGCGTGCCTTCGTCCTGCAGGCGGCGGTAGCGCGTGGCGACTTCGGCCTGCACTTCCAGCTTGTCCAGGTTGGCGTTCAGTTCACGCAGGATGTCGTCGACGCGGGTGAGGTTCTCGCGCGTGTCGCGCAGCCGGTTTTCTGTCTCGCGCCGACGTTCTTTGTACTTGCTGACGCCGGCGGCTTCTTCCAGAAACAGGCGCAGTTCTTCTGGCCGGCTTTCGATTATGCGGCTGATGGTGCCCTGGCCGATGATCGCGTAAGCGCGCGGGCCCAGGCCAGTGCCCAGAAACACGTCTTGCACATCGCGCCGGCGCACGGGCTGCGCGTTGATGTAGTAGCTGCTGGTGCCGTCGCGGGTGAGCACGCGGCGCACGGCGATTTCTGCATAGGTGTTCCACTGTCCGCCGGCGCGCGCATCGGCGTTGTCGAACACCAGTTCGACGCTGGCGCGGCTGGCGGGCTTGCGCTGCCCGCTGCCGTTGAAGATGACGTCCTGCATGGACTCGCCGCGCAGTTCACTGGCCTTGCTCTCGCCAAGCACCCAGCGCACGGCGTCCATGATGTTGCTTTTGCCGCAACCGTTGGGCCCCACCACGCCCACGCGCTGCCCGGGCAGCTGGAAGGTGGTGGGATCGGCGAAAGACTTGAAGCCCGAGAGCTTGATCTGATTCAGGCGCATCGCGTAGCGGGCCCGATGGCCAATTCGGAGTGACTAAGTGTTTGATTTAATTCGAGTTTTACCTCGAAAGCGGGTTTGTTCAAACCATTTTGATAATAGCATCGGGTTTTTTTCGGCAGCCAAACCCTGGCGCAGAACATGATCGATGCACCTGCTCTGCAGCGCCCCGCGTACCAAAAGTTCGCCGTCGATGTGGCGCCCAGCGCCATCGACGGCCAAGGCGCGTTTTCTGCAGCAAACATCCCTGCCCGGCGCAAGATCGGTGAGATCCGCGGCGAGAGCATCAGCGTGGCAGAAGCGCGCATTCGCGCCACGCGCAGCGAACGCATCATGATCGTCGAGCTGTCGGCGCGCCGCGCCATCGACTTCAGCAAAAGCGCCGACCCCATGCGCTACACCAACCACAGTTGCCAGCCCAATGCGCGCTTGTGTATCCGCCAGGGCCGGGTGGAGTTTTATGCGCTGCGCGACATCGCCGTCGGCACAGAGATCACGGTGAACTACGGCGAGACACACCACGAAGGCCGGCTGGCTTGCCGCTGCGGCGCACCGGCTTGTTTGGGCCGGCTGTAGGCCCAGGCTGGCCGGCTCGCGCTGTCCAGCTCGCACGGGCCAGCTCGCGCGCCCCAGATAATCAGGCCGCATGAATCCTCTGCTTGCCCGCCTGCACCCCTACCCCTTCGAGCGCTGGCGCGCGCTGACCAGCGACATCACACCCAACCCGGCCTACAAGCCCATCAGCCTGGGCATAGGTGAGCCCAAACACGCCACGCCGGCGTTGATAGAAGAAGCGCTCCTGCGCGCCCTGCCCGGCTTGTCCAGCTACCCCGCCACGCTGGGCGAGCCGGCGTTGCGCAAAGCCCTGTGCGGCTGGGTGCAGCGGCGCTACGGCGTGCCACTGGACGCGGCCACGCAGGTGCTGCCCGTGGCCGGCTCGCGCGAGGCCTTGTTTGCCTTTGCGCAAACCATCATCGACCCCACGCAGCCGGGTGCCACCGTGGTCTGCCCCAACCCGTTCTATCAAATCTACGAAGGTGCAGCCCTGCTGGCCGGCGCACGGACAGCGTTTGTGGGGAGCAATCCCGCTTTGGCGACGTCCGGCAATTTCGCCGCCGACTGGGCCAGCGTGCCTGAAGCCACGTGGGCACGCACCCAGCTTCTGTATGCCTGCAGCCCGGGCAACCCCACCGGCGCCGTGATGACGCTGGCTGAATGGCAGGCGCTGTTTGACTTGAGCGACCGTCATGGCTTCGTCATCGCCAGCGACGAGTGCTATTCCGAGATCTATTTCGGTAGTGAGCCCCCTCTGGGTGCGCTGCAGGCGGCCAAAGCGCTGGGCCGTGACGACTTTCGCAACCTGGTCGCCTTCACCAGTCTGTCCAAGCGCAGCAATGTGCCGGGCCTGCGCTCGGGCTTCGTTGCCGGCGATGCGCGGCTGCTGAAAGCCTTCCTGCTCTACCGCACATATCACGGCAGCGCCATGAGCCCCTTGGTGCAGCGCACCAGCATCGCGGCCTGGAACGATGAAGCGCATGTGGTGGCCAACCGCACGCTGTACCGGCAGAAATTCGAGCAAGTCACGCCCTTGCTGGCCAGCGTGCTGGATGTGGCGCTGCCCGATGCGGCTTTCTATCTGTGGGCGCAAGTGCCGCAGGCCGAAGGCGTGCGCGACGACATCGCCTGGGCCCGCGGCCTGCTGGCTCAATACAATGTGAACGTCCTGCCTGGCAGCTTGCTGGCGCGCGAAAGTCAGGGCATCCATCCTGCGAACCCTGGGAACCCAGGGAACCCAGAGAATCCGGGGGTAGGCCGCGTGCGGCTGGCCCTGGTCGCCCCACTGGCCGAATGCCTGGAGGCCGCCCAGCGCATCGTTGCGTATACAAAAACATCCACCGAAAGCACCGCATGAGCACCAACCCGCTGCAACCCGTGATCGACATGGCCTGGGACAGCCGCGCCGAGATCAATGCCATCAACGCGCCTGAAGTGCGTGAAGCCGTTGAGCAGACCATCCGCGAGCTCAATTCCGGCCGCCTGCGCGTGGCAGAACGCCGCGGCGTGGGCGACTGGCATGTCAACCAGTGGGCCAAGAAGGCCGTGCTGCTGAGCTTTCGGCTCAACGACAACCGCATCATGCGCGCCGGCGACCTGGGCTTCTTCGACAAGGTAAAGACGAAATTCTCCGAGCTGGATGAAGAGCAAATGCGCGCCAGCGGCGTGCGCGTGGTACCGCCCGCCGTGGCCCGGCGCGGCAGCTTCATCGGCAAGAACGTGGTGCTGATGCCCAGCTACGTGAACATCGGCGCGTATGTGGACGAAGGCACCATGGTCGACACCTGGGCCACCGTGGGCAGCTGCGCGCAGATCGGCAAGAACGTGCACTTGTCGGG
>JBBQXN010000117.1:0-7960 GCA_038209585.1 Burkholderiales bacterium | reverse complement strand
AACTGCGCGGGGGCGAGCTGAAGATCATCGCGGCGATCCTGCAGCAGCCGGTGATCGAGAAGATCCTCACGCACCTGGGTCTGGAGGCCCGGGCGCCGCCGCGCACGCCAGCCCGTGGGTCGCAACTGCAAGCGGCCTGAGACTCTTCAGCCAACACTTTTGAGGCGGCCCGGTGACCAGGGCCGCGGGGATCGGCTGCGCCACAGCTTCTCAGAGCCGAGGTTAGCGGCTGATTGCAAAGGCAAACCCCAAGGCAATCCCTTCGAAAGACGCACTTCGGCGCTCCGATCGGCCTTCAACCTGCGTCAGATAGACCCAAGGACCGGTTCAGTGGGTGATCGAGAGCCTTGCCGGAAGGCCTTTGGGAGCAAAAAAGTGCGTTTGAATTTCCTATCCTCCGATAGCGCGCAACCATCGAAGACGGAATGGTAGCCGTTGAACTGCAGGGCTGAATTCACAGCGGCGACGCTGGGGACGCAAAGCAGGTGCTCCAGTGCTCGACGCGCATTAGGATAAGTCCTGCCTGCATTGATAGCTTGGTGCTAACGAGACGGCATCGGCCTTCATGAGACCGAACGGAACACTTTCGCTGTCCTAAATCGACTGTCTCAATTTTTTCTGTGAATGACCCGGTGGCTGCTCCCAGTCCTTGAGACACAGAGCGAGCAATGATGTGACTTCTGTAAAGATGCCGGAACGCTTTTGCTCTCGCGGCCGTGCGACCTGGCTGCGCAGTGAACTGTCGATCGATCATCCAAGCCTTCACCCGATGACCTTGGGTCGCATGACTGACGGCATCGAACTGAACAGCCAGATACGGCCTGTTCAGGGTCGGACAGCTTAACCACAGCGCCGCGCCAATGCCACAGCAAGCGCGGAGTAGGCACCAAGTAGGCACCACCAGCCCGAAAAAGCAAAACGGGCCAGTCTCTTCTGAAGACTGACCCGTGCTTTTTACCTATGGTCGGGGCGGCGGGATTCGAACTCGCGACCCCTTGCACCCCATGCAAGTGCGCTACCAGGCTGCGCTACGCCCCGACTGAGCCTCGCAGTATACGACGCGCGCACGGTGTTCCGTGCGCGGCCTGTTCATGCCGTAAGCAAATCGCGAATCGACAACAGCTCGGCACGCAGCAGCGTCCCATTCATCGGCAAGAGCAATTCGGCCGGTGCACTTACTGGCGCGTTGGCCTCCCTCTCGGCCGCCGGAACGGGGGGCTCTGCCGCTGGCACGATCTGCAAGGCGTCTCCCAGACGGTTGCGCGCACCGCTGATGGTGAAACCCTGGTCGTACAGCAGATCGCGGATGCGGCGGATCAACAGCACTTCATGATGCTGGTAGTAGCGCCGATTGCCGCGCCGCTTCATCGGCTTGAGCTGGGTGAATTCCTGCTCCCAATAGCGCAGCACGTAGGGCTTCACGCCGCACAGTTCACTCACTTCACCGATCGTGAAATAGCGTTTGGCGGGAATCGGCGGCAGGCTATCGCTGGCCAGCCTGGGCTCAGCCGAAGTAGTTTTATTTAGGAGTTTCTCCATTGAAATCAATGGCATCGCGAGCAGGGCTCAGACTTTAGTCGAAGTCCTCTGCCGGCGGCGGGTCGCCTTGCACTGTGGCCTTGAGTTTGTGACTGGCGTGGAAGGTGACGACGTTGCGTGCCTTGATCGGGATCGACTCGCCCGTGCGCGGGTTGCGACCCGGGCGCGGCGCCTTGCGGCGGATGTTGAAATTGCCAAAGCCCGACAGCTTCACGTCTCGCCCGTCCACCAGCGTGCCGTGGACGATCTCGAAGAAGGCTTCGACCATGTCCTTGCTTTCGCGCTTGTTCAAGCCCAGACGGTCGAACAACAGCTCGGCCAGCTCGGCCTTGGTCATGGTGGGCGTCTCCAGCGTCGGCAGGATCACGCGGTCTGCTACGGGGGCGTCATCTTGTTGCATGGCAAGCTCCTTGGTGTGGGCTGTCAGCTCCGCAAGCGAGCGCGCAAGCCCGCTTGCGCGCGTTGCACGGCAGCCGCCACCGTGGCGTCGATGCGTTCGTCGGTCAGCGTAGCGCTGGGGTCCAGCAGTTCCAGGCGTACAGCCAGGCTGCGTTCACCGGGCTCAAAGCCACGGGTGCCTGGCGCTGGCTTATATACGTCGAACAGCCGGGCTGTGCGCACCAGCCCGGCCGGGTCGGCGCGCAGGGCTGCCATCAAGGCATCGTGTGTGACCGAGTCACGTACGACCAGGGCCAGGTCGCGCCACACTGGCTGTTGACGCGGCACCACGCCGAACTGCGGCACGGGCACGGCCAGCACGGCTGCCAGGTCCAGCTCGAACAGCACTGGCGCATCCGGCAGCTCGTAAGCCTGGCGCCAGCGCGGGTGCAGTTCACCGACATGGCCGATGGCGCGCCGGTCGGCACCCACCAGCACGCGCGCGCACCGGCCGGGGTGCATCGCAGGGTGCGCAGCTGCTTCAAACACCGCGTCTTGTGTAGCCAGCAGCGCCTGCAGGTCGCCTTTGACGTCGAAGAAATCGACAGCGCGCTCGCGCTCACCCCATTGCTCGGCATCGGCAGGGCCGTAGGACAGGCCCGCCACACGCATGGGCTGGTCGATGCCGGCGACGCGCAAGGGGCCAGCATCTGCCTGCGGCTGGCGCCGAAAGACACGACCCAGCTCGAACACGCGAACCCGGTCAGCGCGCCGGGCCAGGTTGGTGCGCAGCACTTGCACCAGGCTGCCCAGCAGGCTGGACCTCATCACGGCCAGCGGCGCTGCAATGGGATTGAGCACGCGGATGGGTTCGGCATTTCCAGCCAGATCGGCTTCCCAGCGCGCTTCGACGAAGCTGAAGTTGATGGTCTCGGCATAGCCCAACGCGGCCAGGTCGCGGCGCAGAGCGTGGGGCGCTCTTTGGCCTTCGCGCCGCGCGTGCGGGATCAGCGGCGCGATCGGTGGCGTGGCCGGCAATTTGTCGAAGCCGATGACGCGGATGACTTCCTCGATCAGGTCTTCTTCGATCTTCAGGTCGAAGCGCCAGGGCGGCGGCGTGACGGTCAGCGTGCCCTGCCCTTCGCTGAACTGCAAACCCATGCGGCGAAAGACATCGGCACATTGCACCGGTGAGATCGGCATGCCCACCACGCGGGCCGCACGTTCGGCGCGCAGCGCTACAGGCATGCATTCAGGCAAGCGCAGCACCTCGTCATGCACCGGACCAGCCTGGCCGCCGCAAACCTGCTGGATGAGCTGGGTGATGCGCTCAATCATCGCCACCGTGCGCGACGGGTCGACACCGCGCTCGAACCGGTGGCCGGCATCGGTGTTGAAGTTGTAGCGGCGCGAACGGCCCTGCACGGCTTCTGGCCACCAGAATGCGGCTTCGACATAGACGTTTTTCGTCTCGTCGCTGACGGCGGTGGCGTCGCCTCCCATGATGCCGGCCAACGATTCGACGTGGCTGGCGTCAGCAATCACGCCCACCTGCGCGTCGAGTTCGACCGTGTTGCCGTTCAGCAGCTTCAAGGTTTCACCGGGCTGCGCCCAGCGCACTACCAGCTTCTGGTCGATCTTGTCGAGGTCGAAGATGTGCGAAGGCTGGCCGTACTCGAACATCACGTAGTTCGAGATATCGACCAGGGCCGTGACGCTGCGCTGGCCGCAGCGCGCCAGGCGATCGACGATCCAGGCGGGCGTCTTGGCCTGCGGATTGACGCCTCGCACCACGCGGCCGGAGAAGCGACCGCAAAGATCAGCAGCTTGTACTTCCACAGGCAGTTGCTGATCGTGCGTGGGCACCACGGGCTGGATCAATGGCGCCAGCAAGGGTGCGCCTGTCAAGGCCGCCACTTCACGCGCCACGCCGAACACGCTCAAGCCATGCGCCAGATTGGGCGTGAGCTTCAGCGTGAACACCACGTCGTCCAGCGCCAGCCACTCGTACACGTTCACGCCCAGGGGCGCGTCCATGGGCAGCTCCATCAGACCGCCGTGGTCGTCAGCGACATGCAGTTCCTTGGCTGAGCACAACATGCCCAGGCTTTCCACACCGCGCAGCTTGCCGACGCCGATCTTGAAAGGTTGGCCGTCCTTGGAATCAGCGCCCGGAGGCAGCTCAGCGCCAACCAAGGCCAGAGGCACACGAATGCCCGCGCGCGCATTCGGCGCGCCGCAGACGATTTGGAGCGGCCCGTCCAGCGAGAACGGCCCGGCATCGACACGGCACACGCGCAGGCGATCGGCCTGGGGGTGCGGCTCGGCACTCAATATCTCAGCCACCACCACGCCGCTGAACGGCGGCGCCACCGGGCGCAGCTCTTCCACTTCCATGCCGGACATGGTGAGCAGCTCGGCCAGCTCGGCGCTTTCCATCGGGGGGTTGCAGAACTCGCGCAACCAGGACTCGGGGAATTGCATATCAGTTCTTCACTGGAATTGAGAGAGGAAGCGCAGATCGCCGTCGAACATCAAACGCAGGTCGTCGATGCCGTAGCGCAGCATGGCAAAACGGTCAGCGCCGATACCAAAGGCAAAGCCGATCTGGGCTTCAGGGTCCAGGCCGAAATTGCGCACCACGTTCGGATGCACCTGGCCCGAACCGGCCACTTCCAGCCACTTGCCCGCCAGCGGGCCGCTGCCGAAGCGGATGTCGATTTCCGCACTGGGCTCGGTGAAGGGGAAGAAGCTGGGGCGAAAACGCATGTCGAAGTCTTCGGTTTCGAAAAACTCGCGCACCAGGCCGGCGAAGACGACTTTCAAGTCCTTGAAGCTGACGTTTTCGCCCAGCCACAGGCCTTCGATCTGGTGGAACATGGGCGAATGCGTGGCGTCGCTGTCGACGCGGTAGACGCGGCCCGGCGCGATGACGCGCACCTCAGGCATCCGTTGCCCCTCGGCGACCGCAGGCGCATGACGCGCAGCATGCGCCCTCGCGTACCGCACTTGCATCGGGCTGGTATGCGGGCGCAGGTTCAGCCAGCGGCCTTGCTCGTCTTTCAGGTCCACGTAAAAGGTGTCCTGCATCGAACGTGCAGGGTGGTTCTCGGGGTTGTTCAACGCCGTAAAACTCATCCAGTCGGTCTCGATTTCCGGGCCTTCAGCCACGTCGAAACCCATGCTGGCGAAGATCGCCTCGATGCGGTCGATGGTGCGGCTGACCGGGTGCAAGCTGCCTGCGCCGCGCGTTCTGCCCGGCAAGGTCACGTCCAGCGCTTCGGCTTGAAGTTGCTTGTTCAGTTCGGCATCTGCCAATGCATCACGCCGCGCGTTCAGCGCAGCTTCGATCTGGATCTTGGCCTGGTTGATCTCGGCGCCGCGCGCCTTCTTCTCTTCGATGGGCAAGGCACCCAGGGCCTTGAGCAATTCGGTCACGCGGCCGGCCTTGCCCAGGAACCGCGCCTTGGCGTTTTCCAGTTCAGCCGGCGTGGGCGCAGCGGCGAAATCGCTTCGCGCTGAAGTGATCAATATCGCGAGGTCTGTCATGTCGAAACCCGTATCGAAATCACAAGAAAAAAGGCCGCCAACAGGTGACGGCCTTCGAGCAGCTGGGAACTTGGCTGCTCAGTCGCAAGAAGCGCCTGAGCCGCCAAACATCAAGCCAGTTGAGCCTTCACGCGTGAAATCGCGTTCAGGCCTGCTTTGGCGCAAGTTGCCTTCCGGCCTCTTGCGTCACGCCGCAGCCTTCACCTTGTCCACGATGCTGCTGAAAGCAGCCGGGTCACGGATGGCCATGTCCGAGAGCATCTTGCGGTCGATCTCGATGTTGGCTTTCTTCAGGCCTGCCATGAACTTGCTGTAGGTCAGGCCCAGGCCGCGGCTGGCCGCGTTGATACGGGCAATCCACAACTGGCGGAACACCCGCTTGCGGGTGCGCCGGTCGCGGTAGGCGTATTGGCCGGCCTTCATCACCGCCTGCTTGGCGATGCGGAAGACGTTCTTGCGGCGACCGCGGAAGCCCTTGGCGAGCTTCAGGATCTTTTTGTGGCGGGCGTGGGCTGTTACGCCGCGTTTGACGCGAGGCATGTTCGGTCTCCTTGCTTACAGGCCAGCGAACGGCAACATTTGAGCCATGTGGCCCATGTTGGTCGCGTGGACGTTGACCGTGCCACGCAGCGCGCGCTTGCGGCTGGTGCTCTTCTTGGTCAGGATGTGGCGCTTGAACGCCTGACCGCGCTTGACAGTGCCACCCGGTCGAACGCGGAAGCGCTTTTTAGCGCCGCTCTTGGTCTTCATCTTGGGCATGTGAATGCTCCTTCTTCATTTGCTGCTGCAGGCGACGCCGGATTTCCGGTGTACTTGGGTGCGCTGCAGCCGCTTCTTGTTTGCCGTGACCTGATCTGTCACGGCAACACAACCTTCTATTGTCCTACTTCCGTTTTGGCGCCAGCACCATGATCATCTGCCGGCCTTCCAGCTTGGGCATATGTTCGACCACGGCCACGTCGGACAACTCGTCACGGATGCGTTCGAGCATGCGCATGCCGATCTCCTGGTGGGTGATCTCGCGGCCGCGGTAGCGCAGCGTGACCTTGCCCTTGTCGCCGTCTTCGGAAATGAAGCGGCGCAGATTGCGCATCTTGATGTTGTAGTCGCCGTCGTCCGTACCAGGACGGAACTTGACTTCCTTGATCTCGATGACTTTCTGCTTGCTTTTGGCCTCGGCGGCCTTCTTCTGCTCTTGGTACTTGAACTTGCCGTAGTCCATCAACCGGCACACCGGGGGGTCCGCGGTGGCGGCGATCTCGACCAGATCGACGTCCATTTCCCCGGCCATGCGCAACGCTTCCATGGTGCTGACGATGCCCAGCGGCTCGTTTTCCACCCCGTTCAAGCGCACTTGCAGCGCCATGATTTCCCGGTTCAGCCGGTGCTTGCGTTCCGCGTTCGGTACGCGGCGGTCCATGAAAGTAGCGATAGTTTCAGCTCCTAGTGCAACCCGAAGGCACGGCGGGCCACATCAAATCAAAAGCGCGCCGGGGTTCAGGACGGGTTTTAAGCCGAGTTTTAAACCTTCATGTGGATGTCGGTGGCGATCTTCGCTTGGAAGTCTGCCAGCGGCATCACACCGAGATCCTGGTTGCCCCGGGCGCGCACGGCAACGGTTCCATTGGCCTTTTCCTTGTCGCCAGCGACCAGGATGAACGGAACCTTCTGCATCGAATGCTCACGGATTTTATAGTTGATTTTCTCGTTGCGCAAATCGAGGCGCACCCTAACTCCTTGTTTCTGCAACGAATTCGCTACCGTTTGCGCATATTCAGCCTGCGCGTCGGTGATCGAGGCCACCACCACCTGCACAGGGGCCAGCCAGGCGGGCAGCGCGCCGGCATGCTGCTCGATCAGGATGCCGATGAAACGCTCCAGGCTGCCGACGATAGCGCGGTGCAGCATCACCGGGTGCCGGCGACTGCTGTCTTCGGCCACGTAGACGGCGTCCAGGCGCTCGGCCATCGAGAAATCCACCTGCATCGTGCCGCACTGCCACTGCCGGCCGATGGCGTCTTTCAGCGTGTATTCGATCTTCGGACCGTAGAAAGCGCCGTCGCCGGGCGCGATCTCGAAGTCGCAGCCGCTGCTGCGCAGGCTCTCGATCAGCGCGTGCTCGGCCTTGTCCCAGATTTCGTCGCTGCCGATGCGCGCCGCAGGCCGGGTCGCCACCTTGTAGATGATGTCGGTGAAGCCGAAATCTTGGTAGACCTTCTGCAGCAAGGCCGTGTAAGCCACGCATTCGGGCAGGATCATGTCTTCGGTGCAGAAGATATGTCCGTCGTCCTGCGTGAAGCCGCGCACGCGCATGATGCCGTGCAGCCCGCCCGTGGGCTCGTTGCGGTGGCAGTTGCCGAATTCACCGTAGCGCAGCGGCAGGTCGCGGTAGCTCTTGATGCCCTGCTTGAAGATCAGGATGTGCCCCGGGCAGTTCATCGGCTTGATGGCGTAGTCGCGCTTCTCGCTCTCGGTCGTGAACATCGCGTCGCGG
>JBBQXN010000116.1:0-7991 GCA_038209585.1 Burkholderiales bacterium | reverse complement strand
CCGCGTGCGCAGAGCCGCCTCTTCAGTGAGACAAACGCGCAACTCATCGCGCGTCATGATGCCGCGCCGCACCCCGCTGGCTGCGACCTCGGGCGCTGTGCCTGTGCCTGTGCCTGCGCCGCCCATGCTCAGCGTCTTGCCGCTTTCGCCGGCTGCAGCAGCAGGTTTCGGGGCAGCCTTGGCAGGCGGGGCTGGCTGCGTCTGGGCGGTGGCGGTGCCACCACAGACAAAAACCGCTGCGGCACAAGCCACAGCAGCGAAACGGCCGAATCGGAACATCATGCGCGTCCTTGAAAGACTGGGAGAACCGGGCTGGCCCGGCAGGGCGACAATGATGCCACTGGCTTCTACTGGTCCCCATGGCCCTCAAATCCACCATCTTCAAAGCTGCACTGCAGATCGCCGACATGGACCGCGCGCTCTACGCCGACCATGCCCTGACCCTGGCCCGCCACCCCTCGGAAACCGACGAGCGCATGATGGCCCGCGTGCTGGCCTTCGCGCTGCTGGTGCCAGCCGACGACCACGACGGCGCGCTCCAGTTTGCCCGCGGCCTGGGCGACGACGACGAACCCGACCTGTGGCGCCACAGCCTGGCAGGCGTGCTGCGCGACTGGGTCGAAGTGGGCCAGCCGGCAGACGACCGGCGCCTGACCAAAGCCTGCGGCCGGGCTGAACGCGTGACGCTGTTCTGTTACGCGCAGTCAGCCCCTATCTGGTGGGCTGCCATCGCGCCCAAGCTGGCACGCTTGCGCAACCTGCAGGTCTGGCAGATTCCAGCGGCAGACAGCCAGGCGCTGGCCAAACTGGCCGCCCGGTCGATGCAACTGCAGGTGACAGTGCAAGAAAACCAGATCTGGGTCGGGAACCAGCAAGACAGCGTTGAAGTCCACCTGCACTCTTTGCAAGCACCCACGCCATGAGCCCGAAAGATTCCCCCACCCGTCGCCAGTGGCTGCAGACCAGCGCCGCGCTGGCAGCGAGCACCTCTCCTTTCTTCATTCCTGCCCTTGCAATGTCACAAACCACCCCACCGTCCACTCCAGCCGTTGACCCCTATTTATGGCTGGAAGACGTGCAGGGCGAACGCGCGCTGGCCTGGGTGAAGGCGCGTAACGCCGAGACCGAAGCCGAATTGCAAGCCCGGCCGGGTTTCGACAAGCTGCGCAGCGACATCCGCGACGTGCTGGATTCCAAAGAGCAGATTCCCTACGTGCAACGCCGAGGCGACTTTTTCTACAACCTGTGGAAAGACGCCAGCAACCCGCGCGGCTTGTGGCGCCGCACCTCGCTGGCTGAATATAAAAAGCCCGCGCCGGCCTGGGAAACCGTGCTGGACATCGACGCGCTGGGCAAGGAAGAAAAGGAGAACTGGGTCTGGGCAGGCTCCACCTGGCTCAGCCCAGACAGCCCGCGCTGCCTGCTGGCCCTGTCACGCGGTGGTGCTGACGCCAGCGTGGTGCGCGAATTCGACGTCGTCAGCAGGAGCTTTGTCAACAACGGCTTCGTGCTGGCTGAAGCCAAGAGCAGCGTGGAGTGGATCGACATCGACCATGTTTATGTGTCCACCGATTTCGGCCCGGGTTCGATGACGGAATCAGGCTACCCGCGCATCATCAAACGCTGGCAGCGCGGCCTGCCGCTGAACACGGCACGCACGGTGTACGAAGCCGAGGTGAAGGACGTCTATGCCTACGCCTCGGTCGACAAGACACCCGGCTTTGAGCGCACCCTGTTCGTGCGCGCGCTGGACTTCTACAACAACCGCATGTCCTTGCTGCAGGGCGACAAGCTGGTGGCCATCGACAAGCCCAGCGACGCGCAACTGAGCTTCTGGCGCGACCGCGTGCTGATCGAATTGCGCAGCGACTGGAAGCTGGGCGAAACCACCTGGCCACGCGGCTCGCTGCTGGTGGGCGACGCAGCCGCTTACCTGAAAGGCCAGCGCCAGTTCAGTGCGCTGTTCACGCCCACGGCCACGCGTTCATTGGCCGCCTTCACGGCCACACGCAATGCGCTGCTGCTGACGATTTCAGACAACGTGGCCAGCCGTCTGCAAGAGGTCAAGTCAGTTGCCGGCCGCTGGGTCAAGCGTGAGGTGAATGCGCCCTACCCCGGCACGCTGAGTGTCAGCGCCCTGCACGACCCGCTGCTGACCACCGACGCGCTGGCCGAGGCCTACCTGCTGAACGTGGCCGACTTCCTGCAGCCCGATTCACTGCAACTGGGCCGCACGGGCAGCGACGAACGCGAACTGCTGAAGGCACGGCCCAGCTTCTATGACGCCGGCGGCATGCGCGCAGAGCAGCAGTTCGCCACCAGCAAGGACGGCACCAAGGTGCCGTATTTCGTCATCTGGCCAAAAGGCGCGGAAGCGGACGGCAGCAACCCCACGCTGCTGTACGGCTACGGCGGCTTCGAGGTGCCGCTGAATCCTTGGTATTCAGGCGTGCAGGGCCGGGCCTGGACCACGCAGGGCGGCGTATTCGTGCTGGCCAACATTCGCGGCGGGGGCGAGTTCGGCCCCGGCTGGCATCAGGCCGCCATCAAGGCACTGAAGCAAAAGAGCTACGACGACTTTGCCGCCGTGGCTGACGACATCATTGCGCGCAAGATCACCAGCCCCAAGCATCTGGGCATCCAAGGGGGCAGCAATGGCGGCCTGCTGGTAGGCGCGGTGATGGTGCAGCGGCCAGAACTGTTCAACGCTGTGGTTTGCCAGGTGCCGCTGCTGGACATGCAGCGTTATCACAAGCTGTTGGCCGGTGCTTCCTGGATGGCCGAATACGGCGACCCCGACAAGCCCGACGAATGGCGCTACATCAGCGCCTACAGCCCGTACCAGAACGTGAAGAAAGGGGAAACCTACCCACGCGTGCTGTTCACCACCAGCACCCGCGACGACCGCGTGCACCCCGGCCATGCACGAAAGATGGCTGCGCGCATGCTGGAGCAGGGTCACCCCTTGTTGTACTGGGAAAACATCGAAGGCGGCCACGGCGGTGCGGCTGATAACGGCCAGCGTGCGCAGATGTCGGCGCTGGAATACGCTTTCCTGTGGGAACAACTAGGAAAGAGCAAAGGCTGAACAGGAGGGCAGCATGCTGAGCTGGATCGACGAGCACAGCCCGCTGCCTGCGGCCAGCCTGGCCCTGGGCGAGGGCACCGACGCGCCGGGCCTGGTGGCAGCCGGTGGCCGTGTCACACCTGAGCGGCTGGAAGAGGCCTACCGCGCCGGCATCTTCCCCTGGTATGGCCCGGGCCAGCCGCCGTTGTGGTGGAGCCCGGACCCGCGCATGGTGCTGCCGGTGGCCGAATTCAAACTCTCGCGCTCGCTGCGCAAGACCTTGCGCAGCTTCATCGCTGACGCGCGCTGCAGCGTGCGCTTCGACCACGACTTCCCCGCCGTCATCCAGGCCTGCGCTGACACGCCGCGCGCCGGCCAGGACGGCACCTGGATCGTGCCCGAGCTGATGCAGGCGTACACACGCTGGCACACCCTGGGCCGCGTACACAGCAGCGAAACCTGGGTCGACGGGCAACTGGTGGGCGGCCTGTATTTCGTGCACATCGGGCGCATGTGCTTTGGCGAGAGCATGTTCGCCCACCGAACCGACGCCAGCAAGATCGCCCTGGCCGCCCTGGTGGCAGCCTGCCGCGTGCGCGGTGTGGTGTGGATCGACTGCCAGCAGAACACCGGCCACCTGGCTTCACTGGGCGCGCATGAAATTCCGCGACAAGCCTTTCTGGCGCATGTGGCCGCTGCCACAGCACCCACTGCAGCGGCCTGCCCAACCGAATGGTTCTATGATGAAACTGCTTGGGATTCCCTGGGCCTTTCTTCGTAAACAAGCATGGATCACAGCGACCCTGCCCCGGCGTGACCCACCCCAAAGAACTCCCACTGTCGTCGTTGCAGTTCTATGCCACGGCGCCCTACCCCTGCAGCTACCTGCCTGGCCGACAGGCACGCTCGCAGGTGGCCACGCCCAGCCATTTGATCCATGCCGACGCGTATTCCGGCCTGGTGGCCAGCGGTTTCCGCCGCAGCGGCATGTTCACCTACCGGCCCTACTGCGACGGCTGCCGCGCTTGCGTGCCCTTGCGTGTGCCGGTGGCCACCTTCCAGCCCACGCGCAGCCAGCGCCGCGCCCAGCGCGAACATGGCCACCTCGTCACGCGCGTGCTGCGCCTGTGCTTCGTGCCCGAGCATTACCAGCTCTATCTGCGCTACCAGAGCGGGCGCCACAGCGGCGGTGGCATGGACAACGACAGCGTGGACCAGTACACGCAGTTCCTGCTACAAAGCCGCGTCAATTCACGCCTGGTGGAATTCCGCGAACCTTCACCATCTGAAGACGAGCCGGGGGCGCTGAGGATGGTGGCCATCGTCGACGTGCTCAACGACGGCATCTCTGCCGTCTACACCTATTACGAGCCCGAGCCCGGCAGCAGCTACGGCACCTACAGCGTGATGTGGCAGATAGAACAGACGCGCCAGCTCAAGCTGCCGAATCTGTACTTGGGCTACTGGATCGCCGAAAGCCCGAAGATGGCCTACAAGGCGCAATTCGGGCCCAACGAATTGCTGGTGGACGGCGCCTGGCGAGCTCAGGCAGATGCAGTCCAGAGGCTGTCGGAACCCGCACTGCCGCCGTCGCAGCGCGCCTGACTGGCAGCCCCACCCTCGGTCTGCAGCTTCAGCAAGTGGGCCAACAGAGAGCGCTGCGCCAGGCCGTGCAGATGCGGGCCCACGTCGTCGTACACATGCGCCACCAAGCCCGCCAGCGGCAGCGGGCCGTGCGCGGCCAGCGCCCGCAGCACTTTGGCCTCGCGACGGCTACGGTGCGCTATCAGGCCACGCAACACGTCATGGGGCCGGTTGATGAGAAAGCCGTGACCGGGCGCCAGCCAGTCCAGGTCCATGTCCAGCAGACCGTGCAAAGCCTGCAGGTAAGCCGCCATGCAGCCGTCTGGCGGGTTGATGACGACGGTACTGCCTTGCATGACATGGTCGCCGGTGAAGAGCAGCCGTTCGTTTTCCAGCAAGTAGCAAAGGTGGTTGGAAGCATGCCCAGGCGTGTGCACGGCGCGCAACCACACGCCTGGCGCGGCTTCGATGCGCTCACCGTCTGCGGGCTGGTACGCAGGCGTGAACGTGGCGTCCTGCCATTCAGGATGAGCGGCCAGCCGCCCCCACATCGGCGCGCCGGTAGCCGCTGAAAGCGGCGCGGCAGCGGGCGAATGGTCGCGGTGCGTGTGCGTGACCAGGATGCGCGTGATGCGCCCACCGGCCGCTGCGGCCGCATCCAGCAGCGCCTGCTGGTGTTTGGGATCCACAGGGCCCGGGTCGATGACGGCCCATTCCGCACCCGCGCCCACCAGATAGCTGTTGGTACCCGGGCCGGTCATCGCGCCTGCATTGGGAGCGGTGACGCGCCAGACGTTGGGCGACAGTTGCACCGCTTGCCCGGGCAGGATTTCAGACGAGACATCGCCACGGCCCAGCGGGTCCAGCCGCGCGATTTCTGCATAGGCCAGCTCGCTGGGCAGCACGATGTGCGCGCCAGCGCGGCTGGCAGCACGGCGCGGCATCGTCAGGGCCACTTCGGTTCGCGATTGCAAGGCCGCCATGGCAGCCGCGGCACTGTCAAACGCGGCCAACTCGGCCAGCATGCTGCGCATGGCGGGCAGCAGCTTCAGCCCCGTGCCGGGTGCTGCACCTGCGGCGAAGGGCAGCGCCGAACTGGCGCCAGCCAAAGCGGCTTGCGGCGTGGTCCACAGCAGCGACTGCGCCTCGCTGCCGTCGGCCTCGGCCTGCTGCGCTGCAGGCGCCAGGGCGGCGAAGAACCGCGTGTCCCAGCGTTTGGGCAGGCCGGGCGGCGTGAGCCAATGCGCCGTGTAGGCCAGGCCGCGCAAGTCCAGCCGCAGGTCGAAAGCACGGCACAGGTCGCTGATGCCCACTTCGCCTGCATTGAGCAGCATGCGCCAGTGCTGCAAGCCCTGGTGCATGGCGCTGCCGGGCGAAAGGTCCACCGCGCTGCCGTCGGGCGCGCAGGCGCGCAGCAGACCCACTTCCTCGAAGCTTTCCCGCAGCGCGGCGATGGCGTAGTCCAGCGCGCCCTTGGCCAGGTTCAGGCGCTGGCCCAGGCAGGCGTCGTCCAGCGTCAAATCGTCGCCCAGACACCAGGCGTGCGCTTCGTGGTCGCGCGCGTCGAGCACGCCGCCGGGAAACACTGCTGCACCACTGCGCAAGTCACCGCCGCCGCGCTCGGCGCGCACCAGCATCAGCACTTCCAGGCCACCTTGCGCTTTTTCAGAATCGCGCAGAAAAAGAATGCTCGCCGCCGGGCGCGCGCCAGCCGGTACCTGCCAGGTTGTCATCACTGCACCACGCCTTGCTCAATGAGTTGGTTGATTTCTGTTGCGGTCAAGCCGGCGTCCTGCAGGATGCGCGCGCTGGCCTCCCGTGGCTGCCCTGTATTACCCTGCGCATCAGGCGTGCGCGCCCGGCTGCGGCTGAACCGCGGCGCAGCCACGGGTTGGTCGAAGCCGCCGGCCTGGGCATAGGCGCTGCGGGCAGTGGCCTGCACATGCCTGGGAGCCTCGGCCCAATTCAGCACGGGCGTCACGCAGGCGTCGCGGCCGGCAAGACGGGCGCACCAGTCGTCGCAGCTGCGTGTCTTGAAGACGGCGGTCAGCGCCTGGCGCATCGCCGGCCACAGGCTGCGGTCGTGCTGGCCCTGCACGTAGGCGGCTTCCAGACCCACGCCCTCGGCCAGGGCCGCGAAGAACTTCGGCTCCAGAGCTGCCACGGCCAAATAGCGGCCGCAGGCGGCTTGGTAGCAGGCATAAAAAGGCGCGCCGCCGTCCAGCAGGTTCGCACCCCGTTCAGGCTGCAACCCACCTGCCGCACGCAAACCCTGGAAGATGCCGGCCATCGCCGCCACGCCGTCCACCATGGCAGCGTCCACCACCTGCCCCAGTCCCGAGCGCTGGCGTTCGTGCAGTGCCGCCATCACGCCGAAAGCCAGAAAGAGGGCGCCGCCGCCGTAGTCGCCCACCAGATTCAGCGGTGGCAAGGGCGCTCCGCCCGCCGGGCCGATGGCCTCCAACACGCCTGTCAGCGCGATGTAGTTCAGGTCGTGCCCCGCTTCGCGCGCCAGTGGTCCGGTCTGGCCGTAACCTGTCATGCGGCCGATCACCAGGCGGGGGTTCACTTCCCATAGCGCCTGCGGTGCCAGACCCAGACTTTCCAGCACGCCGGGGCGAAAGCCTTCCAACAGCACATCAGTCTGCGCCAGCAAGCGCAGCAGCACAGTGCGGCCCGCGGGCGATTTCAGGTCCAGAGCCAGCGACCGCCTGTGGCGGCCATGCACGTCGAACCGCGGCGCGATGTTCAGGCCCAGGCCACTGGCCACAGGCCTGTCTACGCGTATCAGGTCGGCGCCATGATCGGCCAGCAACATGCCCGCCAACGGAACCGGGCCCACGGCGGCGAGTTCGATGACACGCAGCCCGTGCAGGGCACCCGTGGCTTCTTCCTGGGTGTTCATCCGGGAAGGATAGCCGGCGCCTCAGTGATTGACCGGTGTCAGTGATTGACCGGTACCTGGACGCTGGCAGCTGAATTCTGGCGACTGCATTCTGGCCACCACAGGCGGCTCCGCACATTCACGCCAGGCCGCGCAGAAGCCGCGTTTCTGCACAGCCCATGGCGCCGGGCAAGAGGTGGCCGGCCGCCAGGTTGACCATGGTGACGGGCTGGCCGCCAAGCTCGACGGCGCGCCCGGTGTACGGGTGCTGCACCATCGACGGCTGGATGCGCGACAAGGCCACCTGGCCGCCGGTGAGGTGTCGGCCCCGACTTCGGTGCGCAGCTGTCGCGTGCACAGCTGCCGCGTGCGCGCCAGCGCGGTGTTGCCGCCGCAATGCGCCAGCAGGCGCTGCTGGTCCACGCCTTCAACGGCAGGTACGGTCTGTGGTGCAGG
>JBBQXN010000115.1:0-8054 GCA_038209585.1 Burkholderiales bacterium | reverse complement strand
GCCGTGGGGCTCATGCGCTTGGCAAATGCGGGGGCTTGCGCGGCGCGTTGCGCGTCCTCGGCGCCGCTGACGCAGACCTGTTCCACCACGCCGTCTGCCTGGATGCGGGCGACCGAGAACACCATCGTGCTGGCGTCGAGCTCTTGGCTGACCATGCCCCCGGCCGAGCGTGATACGCCAGGGCTGGAAGTGCCGGTGATCATGCCCACGCGCTTGCCTTGCTCAGCTGCCTTCATCGAAGCGGCCATGTTGGCGCGCAGCTCGGCTGCGTTCTCAGGCACTTGCACGATGACGTTTTGCGCTTGAGCCGCGCAAGCCAGTGACAGGGTTGCGGCAACGAGCGCCGCAGAGGAATTCTTTCTCAGGTTCTTCATGCTCATGATGGTTGTCCTTCAGACGGTGAATCGGCGGCGCAGCAGCAGGCCGGCGATACCCAGAGCCATCAGGCCGTAGGTGGCGGGCTCAGGAACAGCCGTGACGAGCACGTCGTCGATGCCGAGGTAGTTGCCGTTGAGGGCGACGTTGGCCACCACATAGCGAAATGCGATGTAGGCCGGGGTAGCAGCAGTCAGACCGACGGCATAGTTCTGCGCCAGCCAGCCAGCGTCAACGCTGGCGGTGTAGTTGCCCAGCAGGCTGAAGTCGCCAGGCGCGGTGCCCGTGGTGCTGACCAGCACATCGACACGGTCGATGAAATCAGAACCGGCTACGCGCACGTTGAAGCCGACGCTGCTGGTGGCGTCCAGCATCAGCTGCGGCGTGATGAGCCAGTTGGTGACCGGTCCGCTCGAGGCGGTGGTGCCCAGGAAGCTGGCCGCAGCGTAAGACTCGGGCGTGCCCGATGCTGCGAAGAAGATACCGGAATTGCCCTGGAACCAGTTGGAACCAGGGGAAGGGCTGGTGTTGACGAACTGCCAGCCCGCACTGGCGAGCGCACCGACATTCTCGAAACCTTCAGACAAGGCGACTTGTGCCTGTGCAGCGAAGCTGGTGCACAACACCATGGCCGCTGCTGCTGTTTGCATGACTTTCAAGGGAACCTCCACGCGATGGGTGAAAGGTGCAGGATAGGCAGTCAGGCGCTCAAGAACAACCCTAGAGTGAGGGAGGGAATTCCCGGGGGAACGGGCTCACTCAGGCCAGTTGGCCATGGCAGTTCTTGTATTTCTTGCCGCTGCCGCAGGGGCAAGGCTCGTTGCGACCGACCTTCGGAACCTCGCCCACGGGCATGCCGCCCGTTTCGAAAGCCGCAGCAGCCAGCGTGGACTCGCTGCCGTCTGCGTTCGGATGCGTGTAAGACATGTTGGTGACGGCGCTGACCTGCGCTTCCAGCGCTTGCGCGGCTTGCGCAACCTGATCCTGGTTCTGAATGCGCACCGTCATCAGTATCCGTGTCACTTCCAGCTTCACCCGGTCGAGCAATTGGCTGAAGAGCTCGAAGGCTTCGCGCTTGTATTCCTGCTTGGGGTTCTTCTGCGCATAGCCGCGCAGATGGATGCCCTGGCGCAGATAGTCCAGCGCGGCCAGGTGTTCGCGCCAATGGCTGTCGATGCTCTGCAGCAGCACCATGCGCATGAAGGGCGTGAACTGCTCTGAGCCGACTTGTTCGAGCTTGCCGTTGAACATGGTGTCGGCGGCTGCCAGCACCTGCTCCAGGATGTCGTCGTCGGTGATGCTCTCGCTGGCAGCCACGGTGGATGCCAGCGGCACGTCCAGTTGCCACTCGTCTTTCAGCACACGCTCCAGAGTTGGCAGATCCCACTGTTCTTCCAGGCTTTGTGCGGGCACCTGGGTGCGCACCACTTCGGTCATGGCACTCTTGCGCAGGTTAGCGATCTGGGCGTCGAGATTGGCTGCTTCCAGGATCTCGTTGCGCTGCTGGTACATGACCTTGCGCTGGTCGTTGGCAACGTCGTCGTACTCCAGCAATTGCTTGCGCATGTCGAAGTTGCGCGCTTCGACCTTGCGCTGCGCGCCTTCGATGCTGCGGTTGACGATGCCGGCCTCGATGGCCTCGCCTTCGGGCATCTTCAGGCGTTCCATGATCGAACGCACACGCTCGCCAGCGAAGATGCGCATGAGCTGGTCGTCCAGGCTCAGATAGAAACGGCTGGCGCCGGGGTCGCCCTGGCGGCCGCTGCGGCCGCGCAGCTGGTTGTCGATGCGCCGGCTTTCGTGGCGCTCGGTGGCCACGATGCGCAGGCCGCCGGCGGCCTTGACCTTGTCGTGCAGGGCCTGCCATTCGTTCTTCAGTTTTTCGGCGCGCGCTTGCTGTTCGGATTCAGGCAGTTCAGGGTCCGCTTCGAGCAACTTGATCTGGTTCTCGACACTGCCGCCCAGCACGATGTCGGTGCCGCGACCCGCCATGTTGGTGGCAATGGTGACCACGCCAGGCCGGCCGGCCTGGGCCACGATTTCGGCTTCCTTGGCGTGCTGCTTGGCGTTCAGTACCTGGTGCGGCAACTGGGCTTTTTGCAGCAGTTCGCTGATGAGTTCTGAGTTTTCGATCGAGGTCGTACCCACCAGCACCGGCTGGCCGCGTTCATGGCAATCGCGAATGTCTTTGACGACGGCGTCGTACTTTTCCTGGGACGTCTTGTAGATCAGGTCGTTGTCGTCTTTTCGGATCGTCGGCTTGTTCGGCGGGATGACAATCGTCTCCAGGCCATAGATTTCCTGGAATTCGTAGGCTTCGGTGTCGGCCGTGCCAGTCATGCCGCTGAGCTTGGCGTACATGCGGAAGTAGTTCTGGAAGGTGACCGACGCCAGCGTCTGGTTCTCGCTCTGAATCTGCGCACCTTCCTTGGCCTCGACCGCCTGGTGCAGGCCGTCGCTCCAGCGCCTGCCCGTCATCAGCCGGCCGGTGAACTCGTCGACGATGACCACTTCGCCGTTTTGAACGACATAGTGCTGATCGCGGTTGTAAAGATTGTGCGCGCGCAAGGCGGCGTACACATGGTGCATCAGCGCGATGTTGGAAGGGTCGTACAGGCTGGCGCCTTCGGGCAGCAAGCCGGCTTCGCCCAGCAGCCGCTCGGCGTTTTCGTGGCCGGCTTCGGTCAGAAAGACCTGGTGCGTCTTTTCGTCGACGGTGAAGTCGCCGGCGTCGATCACGCCTGCGCCTGTGCGGATGTCGGCCTCGCCGATCTGCTTCTTCAAGTGCGGCACCACCTTGTCGATGGTGACGTACATCTCTGTGTGATCTTCAGCCTGGCCGCTGATGATCAGCGGCGTGCGCGCTTCGTCGATGAGGATCGAGTCCACTTCGTCGACGATGGCGTAGCTGAGTCCACGCGCGACCCGGTCGCGCAGGTCCGTGACCATGTTGTCGCGCAGGTAGTCGAAGCCGAACTCGTTGTTCGTGCCGTAGGTGACATCGGCGGCGAAAGCCAGCTGTTTCTCGGCGCGGTCCATGCCGGGCACGTTGACGCCAACGCTCAGGCCCAGGAAGTTGTAGAGCCGCCCCATCCACTCGGCGTCGCGCCGAGCCAGATAGTCGTTGACGGTGACCAGGTGCACACCGTTACCGGCCAGTGCGTTCAGGTAGACCGGCAGCGTGGCCATCAAGGTCTTGCCCTCGCCCGTGCGCATCTCGGCAATGTTGCCTTCGTGCAGCACCATGCCGCCGATGAGCTGCACGTCGAAATGGCGCATCTTCAATACGCGCTTGCCGGCTTCGCGGGCCACTGCAAAGGCTTCGGGCAGCAGGTCGTCCAGTGGCGTGCCCGCGGCAATGCGTTTCTTGAACTCGTCGGTGCAAGCGCGCAGCGCAGTGTCGTCCAGAGCTTCGTAGCGTGGCTCCAGCGCGTTGATCTTTTCCACCGTGCGCCGGTAAGTCTTTAGCTGGCGGTCATTGCGGCTGCCGAAGATCTGAGTCAGTATTTTTGGAAGCATGCGGCGGGCTGGGCTGATGGATTGGGGCTGACGGCGGCCGTGCCTGCAGAAGCCATCCAGACGTGGTCTGATTTGATCTGCTTCAGGTAGTGCCAAATCGGCGACTTACAAGCAGCAGCAGCAGGCTGCGAACAGCCTTCAACTGTAGCACCGGGCTGGCTAGACTCCGGGTATGAACCCACCACGTGACCCTGCAGCCCCGGCTCGCAACGTGCCGATCTCACAGGCGCTCAAGGACAGCGAGCCACTGCATGGCCTGTTAAAACGGGTAGCAGAAAGCCGCAGCCGCCTGGAAAGCATCCAGAGCTTGCTGCCTGTGGGCTTGCGCAGCAGTGTGCGCGCGGGCCCGTTGGACGACAGCACCTGGATGCTGCTGGTAGACAACGCCGCAGCGGCTGCCAAATTGCGCCAGCTCTTACCCCACGTTGTCACCAGGCTGCTGGAAGCAGGGTGGGCAGGGCCAGAGCCCAAAGTAAAGATTCAGCCCAGGGCGGCTGAAAGGTGATTCGCAGGTGCTTGGTGCCGGCTGTCCGAATCGAACGGACGACCTTCCGCTTACAAGGCGGGTGCTCTACCAGCTGAGCTAAGCCGGCACGATGAAAACCGTATTCTAGAAGCAGCGAAAGCGCTTTACTTCACGCGCTTCAATGACGGGCGACCGCCTGGCGGGCTGCCAGGGTCGATCGGGTCTTCGGGGTCGCTGAGCGGCGTAGCGCCTTTGTCGCCGGCTACATCCTGCGCCGCATCGCCGTTGTCGGCACTGGCCAGGCGCAGCCCACGCGGGCCGGGCCGCTCGGATGCAGCAGCCCCAGCCAACTTGCCTGAGCCGGTGTCTGTAGGAACCGGGAAAGCCATGCCCTGGCCGTTCTCGCGGGCGTAGATCGCCACCACATGGTCGATGGGTACGACGATCTCGCGTGAGCTGCCGCCAAACCGGGCTTTGAACTCGACAAAATCGTTGCCGAGCTTCAAGCCGCTGGTAGCCTCGAAACCGATGTTGAGCACGATTTCGTTGTTCTTCACATACTCCATCGGTACTTGCACGCTGCCGTCAACAAACACGGCCAAGTACGGCGTGAAGCCGTTGTCCGTGCACCAGTCGTGCAACGCCCGTAACAAGTATGGGCGGGTGGACGTTCCCTGGTTGTCTAGCGGGCCGGTCATGGATGGGCTTGTTCAGCTTCGGCTGGTTCGGGGGCGTGGATGGCTGCGCTTACTTGCGCATCACCTTTTCAGACGGCGTCAGTGCTTCGATGTAGGCAGGTCGCGAAAAGATGCGTTCAGCGTACTTCAGCAAGGGAACGGCATTCTTGCTCAGGTCGATGCCGTAGTAGTCCAGGCGCCAGAGCAGCGGCGCGATGGCCACGTCGAGCATGCTGAAGTCGTCGCCCAGCATGTACTTGTTTTTCAGGAAGATGGGTGCCAGCTGGGTCAGCCTGTCGCGGATCTGGTCGCGCGCCTTTTCCAGCTGCTTCTCGTTGGCTTTGACACCACGTCCTTCAAGCAAATTGACGTTGCTGAACAGCTCTTTTTCGAAATTGAACAGGAACAAACGCACCCGCGCACGCGCCACGGGGTCACCGGGCATCAACTGCGGGTGCGGGAAGCGCTCATCTATGTATTCATTGATGATGTGGCTCTCGTACAGGATGAGATCGCGTTCGACCAGGATCGGCACCTCGTTGTACGGATTCATCAGCGCGATGTCTTCGGGCTTGGCGAAGATGTCGACGTCCCGGATCTCGAAATCCATGCCTTTCTCGAACAGCACAAAACGGCAGCGGTGTGAGTAAGGACAGGTGGTTCCAGAATAAAGCACCATCATGGTGTCAGGCCCTCGAAATAACGGCGGGGTCGAAACGCCCCGCTCAAATGGTAAACGCAGCGAGAGGCCAAGCCCCTGCGCTGCGTCGGTGCACCAGCCAGGCAGTCGCCCGGCCAGCTTGAAAAAAACTACTTGATGTCTTTCCAGAAAGACGCGTTGAGGCGCCAGGCAATGACGATGAACACACCCAAAAACAGCATCACGCCTACGCCCAGCCGCACGCGGCTGGTTTGATTGGGCTCGGCCATCCACTGCAGATAGGCTACAAGATCGGCAACTGCTTCGTTGTACTCATCCTTGTTCATCGTACCGGGGGTGATCTGCTCCAGCCCCTTGAAGACCTTGACCATCCCATCGGGTTGGTTCGCATCCTTCTCTTCAGCATAAATGGGGCGCTGCTGGCCCTGCAGTTCCCACAGCACATGTGGCATGCCAACCCCGGGGTACGCGGCGTTGTTCCACCCGGTGGGCTTGGTGTCGTCGCGGTAGTAGGTGCGCAGGTAGGTGTAGATGTAATCGGCACCACTGCCCATACCGGCAGCTGATCGCGACCGGGCGATCAGCGTCAGGTCGGGCGGCACCTTGCCGAACCAGGCCTTGGCGTCGACGGGGGTCATCGCAACCTTCATCGTCTCGCCGACCTTGGCACCCGTGAACACCAGGTTGGTCTTGATCTGCTCTTCGGTCAGCCCGATGTCACGCAGCCGGTTGTAGCGCATGAAAGCCGCTGCATGGCAGTTCAAGCAGTAGTTTGCAAACAGCTTGGAGCCGTTCTGCAACGCCGCCATATCGGTGACTCGCTTGTCCGGGAACTTGTCCCATGGGATGCCTCCTGCAGCTGCTTGCACGGCGCCAGTGAACATCAGACCAGCCAGCAGGCCCAGGATCAGCTTCTTCATCGAATTCATCTTGTCGCTTGGCCTTCAGTGGGCGTGAAAAACAACCCGGTCGGGCACCGGCTTGAACTCGCCAATGCGGCTCCACCAAGGCATCAGCAAGAAGAAGCCAAAGAAGAACAGCGTACCCGCTTGGGAAATCAGGGTGCCGATGTCTGAAACCGGCTTGATGCCGAAATAGCCAAGAACGAAGAAGTTGATGACGAATGCGCCATACAGCCACTTGTTCCAGGTCGGCTTGTAGCGAATGGACTTGGCCACGCTGCGGTCCAGCCAGGGCAGCGCAAACATGATGATGACGGCAGCGCCCATGACCACCACGCCCCAGAACTTCGCATCGAAGATCTTCAGTGCGGCGATGACTGCCAGGCCGCCAATCAACACGGCTACTTTCCACTTGGCAGCCAAACCACCCTTGAGCACAGCCAGCACTGCCGCAATCGCCACCAGCACGGCAAACACATTCACCATCGGGTCGGTGACAGCGCGCAGCATCGAGTAGTAGGGCGTGAAGTACCAGACCGGTGCGATGTGTGCCGGCGTCGTCAACGGATCGGCGGGAATGAAGTTGTTGAACTCCAGGAAGTAGCCGCCCATCTCCGGACCAAAGAAGACCACCGCAGTGAACAACATCAGGAAGACGCTGATACCGACGATATCGTGCACTGTGTAGTAAGGATGGAACGCAATGCCGTCGAGCGGAATACCGGTCTTGGGGTCTTTCTTGGCCTTGATCTCGATGCCATCGGGGTTGTTGGAACCCACTTCGTGCAACGCGATGATGTGGGCCACCACCAGACCGAGCAAGACCAGCGGTACGGCGATCACGTGAAACGCGAAGAAGCGGTTCAGTGTGGCGTCGCCCACCACGTAGTCACCACGGATCAACAGTGCCAGGTCGGGGCCGATGAAAGGGATGGCTGCGAACAGGTTGATGATGACCTGCGCACCCCAGAAGCTCATCTGGCCCCAGGGCAGCAAATAACCCATGAAGGCCTCGGCCATCAGCGCGAGGAAGATCGCGCAGCCGAAGACCCAGATCAGTTCCCGAGGCTTTCGGTAGCTGCCGTAGATCATGCCGCGCCACATGTGCAGGTAGACAACGATGAAAAACGCACTGGCACCGGTGGAGTGCATGTAGCGAATCAGCCAGCCCCAAGGCACATCGCGCATGATGTACTCGACCGATGCGAAGGCATACGCCGCGTCGGGCTTGTAGTGCATGGTCAAGAAAATGCCGGTGACGATCTGGATCACCAACACCACCATCGCCAGAACACCGAAGTAGTACCAGAAGTTGAAGTTCTTCGGCGCGTAGTACTCGGACATGTGCTCTTTGAAGAGCTTGGACGCCGGAAATCGGTTGTCCACCCAAGTCAAAGCCTGTTCCATGACAGGCGCGCCAGCCGGCGCTTGTTTCATTTCAGCCATCTTGACCT